>CBHWET010000416.1:0-4411 GCA_966112985.1 uncultured bacterium
TCGTTCGTGTTCGCCCGGATGGGACAAGGCTCGAAACTGTCGTGGAAGGAACGCGTAATATTTACGACGTCGCAATCGATCCGTTCATGAACATCTTCACTTGCGACAACACCAACGACGGCGACGATTGGAACCTCCGATTGAGCCACATGATTCCGACTGCGCATTACGGCTACCCATCTTTGTTCAAAAACTTTCCCGACGAGATTATGCCAACGATGCGTGACTTCGGCGGCGGTTCTCCGACGGGCGCTTTCTTCGTTGATGAGCCAGGCTTTTCAGACTTCGGTGGTTTGTTAACGTGTCAATGGGGCTGGAATAATGTGTCGCGACATCCACTGAAACGAAGCGGTGCCACGTTCAGAGCAGACAAGGAAACTTTCGTGCGAATCCCCCGCCCTACAGGCATCGCCGCGGATGGACTCGGAAACCTCTATATCGCCAGTTGGAAAGGAGCGACCTTCAATTTCGCAGGGCCCGATGTCGGATTTGTTGTTCGAGTTACACCGTTGGATCATGCAGCCGCGAAGTTTCCCCATTTGGAAGACCAATCTGACAGAGCACTTGTCTCGTCACTGCAATCCCCCAGTGCTGTCCAACGTTTGCATGTGCAACGGGAAATCTTGCGTCGACGAAACAGAGATTACTTTGTTGGTGCTTTGACAAAGATCGCCGACTCTAAAGCATCATTGTCCGTTCGCGCCGCCGCCATTTTTACACTTGGACAAATCGACAGCCCCCGCGTCGGCAAGTCGCTGCTACAATTATGTCGAAATGCCACCATCCGTGAGTTCGCGCTGCGTGCCTATGCTGATTCAACCTACCCCACTCCAGAAATTTTCGTTCAAGCTCTCGCTGATACCGACGTACGAGTGCGCCTTCAAGCCATCATGGCCCTAAGCCGCTTGAACGATACACAGGCTGCGGAAAAGCTTTTTTCATTGGCCTGTTCGCCCGATATCGCGGAAGCACACACAGCCTTCCGCGCCCTCGTTCATCTGCGCGCGGTTGATGTTTGTCTCAAAGCGCTGGATTCAACCGACATCACTGCCAATGCTGCCGCTTTGCGGGTTCTGGGAAATATTCACGAGACGCGCGTTGTGGATGGATTGATCCAGCACCTGCGGTCGACGGACAACGCAAAGATTCTTGAAACGCTTTGTCGCCTCTACTTCCGCGAAGCCGATTGGGATGGTTCGTGGTGGACGACGCGACCGGACACAACTGGCCCATATTACAAGGTCGCCGAATGGGATGGCACGCCACGCATCAAGGCGGTCCTCCATAAAGAACTCGCAGCCGGAACAGACCGCCGCTCTTTGCTGTTGCTGCTACAAAAATATAAAATCAGTTTCCCTGAAATTACCGCTGCCGACTTCGCGATGATTGCGCGCGATTCAACGATCGAACCATCGGCGCGCAAAAAAGCTTTTCAGTCGCTCACGAAGCTTTCTGAAACCGCAGCGTTTGACCTCCTCGCAGCGAGCGACGCCGATGACAAACCCGCGGCTGAGATAAAGAAAGCATTCATCGAAGACGGCGAACGTGCCAAACACACAGAAACTTATTTCAAGATTTTACAGTCCGGAGACGAGAAGCACCGAATCTTTGCAGAAACCATTCTCCGTCACATTGGCAAAGACAACAATGCTCCAACAGCCGCACGCCAACTTGCAGCAAACGCGGTCAATGACTCAAATGCCAAGCCGACTCCCGCTGCACATCCGAAGAACGAAGGAGTCATTGCCAAATTGCCGTACGAACAGGTTCTTTCGCGAGCCACCGCCTTTACCGGCGACGCGGAATCGGGAGCCAAACTATTCGAAACTCTTGGATGCGCAAAGTGCCACACCGTGCTGAAAACGGAATCTCCGAAAGGTCCGTTCCTCGGCGATATCACAGCTCGTTACAGTAAAGCGGAAATTCTGGAATCAATACTCCGCCCCAGTGCGAAGATTGCCCAAGGCTTCGAAACAACAACGATCGAAACGAAAGATGGTGAATCGATTGATGGATTTATCGTTCGGGAATCAGGCGACGAAATTGAATTACGCAACCTCGCCGGTGTTCTGGTGGTCCCCAAAAATAAAATTGCCAGCCGCGGAACCCGGAAGACATCCATCATGCCCGACGGATTGGCGGATAATGCTGCTCCAGAAGATCTCGCATCAGTGATTCGTTACCTGGAATCGACGCGCGCGAAGAATTGAACCGCCGCCAGCGACGACCCAAGGCTAATTGCCGGCGAGCGCTTTTTTCAGCAACTCCTGCTCCTTCGCGGTGTAATCGAGTTTCAGAGCCGCGTCTCGTCCGGCGGGACTCATTTTGGCCCACGATTTCTTTAGAGCATTGACCATCTTGTCGTCGTCCGTTCGCGACGCGAGATCAGCAAATTGATATTGCAGGAAAACCAGGCAAAGCGCGTCTTCCAAGACACGAGCCTCGGGATCATTAGGAAAGTTCTTTTTCAGGTTCAAAGCTTGAACCTTCGCGACGACGTCTTCGGGATAGCCAACGTCCCGCAATAACTCGCCTGCCCGTTGCGCATGAAACTTCTTCAGCTCCGTTTTCCATTTCAAATAACCCGCCCGAGTCATTTCGTACGCATCGCGGGGAATGGACCAACGCGCAATATGTTGGCACCGCGCGGCAAGCTGAAGCACTTCGGAAGCATCGGGCGCGAGTTTCAGAACCCAGGCCGAAAGCCGTTCGGCGTAAACCAGTTCGCGGGGACGACTTACCCCAGCCACTATTTCGCTATTCGGATCCTGGGAATTGACCTCGTCGAATCGTTGAATTGCCTTTTGGAACAAAGAATCAGCCATACGATCGCTTACGCGACAGGCCGATGATCAGCATTTTGGGTGAACACGCAAGGGAAAGGCATTTATACCCGTTATACCCAAAAGTACGAATCGTTCCGCTGGGGAAAGATCGTTCCCTTAAAAATGTAGTGCGAAAAGCGCGTCCGAACTGGGCAATAACGAAAAAATATCCAAAAAAAACGCCGTCGGGAGTCAGCTGAAAATAATTTCTTCGTTTTTGGAGGCGTCGGAAGCCGGCAGAAAATTATTTTCTCGCTCCCGACGGCGTCGGAGACCAGCGGAAAATTATTTTTTCATTTCCGACGGCGTCGGACGTCAGCAAATAATTATTTTCCCGTTTCCGACGGCGTCGGAAGGCAACAAATAATTATTTTTTCGTTTTCGACGGCGTCGGAAGTGAGCAGAAAATTATTTTCTCCCTTCCGACGGCGTTTTTTCTCACCTTTTTTGCAAAAAAACTCGTTCCGGAAGGCGTCGGGAGACAACTTTTCATCCGAAAAGTTCCTTTCCGACGCCGTCGGAAAGGAACTTCACGGTCGAGGCAGGTCACTTTCCGGGGTGAGCCCGCATTTTTCAGACTTAGATAGGGGGAGATCGCCGCTGCCTGATGATCAAGGACTTAGGACGGTTTTCGCGGTCTTGCAATGGCTTGCGTTCTGCTAATAGTAGCTTCGGCTGAGGCATAGCTCTAGGGGATTCACTCATTGCGTGCTCAGCCCGGTAGTTTAATATCTATATATGCAAATACGTACTGTTCGTCAGGTGCTTTTGGGTCTGGCCTTCGCCGCAATCACCGCCGTCGCGCGGGCGGCTGAACCCACGGCCTATGAGCTGGTTAAGGAAGGCAACCGCTACGTCGGCGAAGATGCCAAGGACAAGATTGTCACGATCCGGTCCGAAAAATCGGTCGGTAGTCTCACACCTAATATCTGGTATGTCGTCTATTATGATCCAGATGCGACCTTTAAGGCTACGGAAGTAAAGTTCGGCGCCGGCAAGAAAATGGGCGTAAAACGTCCGATGCGTATGCTCGAACCAATCACCGGCGCTGATAAGAAGATGGATTCCAAGAAGTTTAAAACCGATTCCGACGAAGCTCTTGAAATCGCCAAAAAAGAACCCCTGCTCGCCAATCTCTCCCTCAAAGCCAGCCAGTTCTGGCTTGAACGGGTCGATCAGGAACCAGCCTGGAAGATTCGTTTTTGGGCTGCGAAGGTTAGCAATCCAACCCGGTTTGTTGATATCGGCGATGTTTATGTCTCAACGGCTGATGGCAAAGTCGTGAAGAACGACCTGCATCCGGAGCGCGCGGAGTAATCGATAGCTTGTTTTCGAAACGCGGCGGTTTATCATCGCCGCGTTTTTCTTTGTGAATACGCCAGCACCGGATAAAAGTCCGCACCAGTATGACGTCGTCATTATCGGCGGCGCACTTTCCGGCGCCGCGACCGCAATTCTTCTTCTTCAGGAAATTCCGACACTCAAAGTTCTGATTGTAGAAAAATCAACGGCGTTCACCCGTCGCGTTGGGGAAGCGACGGTTGAGATCAGCAGCTACTTCCTCATGCGCTGCCTGGGCCTCACGA
>CBHWET010000417.1:0-4407 GCA_966112985.1 uncultured bacterium
GCAAAAGCAAATTTACGCTATATCCACACTGCCACAAAAGCGACCAACGCTTACACCATTAGCGGTAACAAGATCCAGGTTGATGCGGCAACAACTCCCGGCCGATTCGTTCTTTCTTCAGATGGTGTCACCTCTTTTGATTTCGGTCCGGCGTTAGGTATTAGTGCAGCCTCTCCTACAAATCGCGTGATTTACGATTTGGCCGTGCGCATGAGCAATAATTCTACGGGAACACAACGCTGTTCCTTTGGGTTAGCTACCGGTGAAGGGGATCTGACCACGTGGGATTTTGGCGTGCAAATCTATCGCACGAATAGCGGCAATACATACTACACTGTGGGCAAACGAATTGATTCTGGTTCATCGGGACTTGCAAGCGACTTGAACGAACATCTCACTTCGTTGACCGAGAATTCGTACGGTGAAGATTTGTTCATCTTGATTCGCGTAACGGATGCTGGTGCCGAAACGACAGGCTTCAACTCGCGAGTCCAACTTTCGCTTAATAACGGCAACTCCTGGATTTATGACACAGACACAGATCCCGATCTGACGAATGGTTGGCGGTTGAACGGGCCTGGGCGTCACATCTTGTGGGATGTTGCTGGCGATGCTGGTCCCGTTACTTACGACACGTTCTCCGTCAAATTGAATCCAGCACCAACGACGGTTAACACCACCGCGGTCTTTCGGGCGATGACTTACAACATCCACGCCGCCGCCCACGATGGGAAAGTAAACACGCAGAAGATCGCGAATTTTATTTTAGAGCAGAACGTCGACCTCGTCGGCTTGAACGAAGTTGCCCGTTTCATGGCAAAGAGCGACGGCCGCGACAACATCGGCGAATTGGCTAAAGAAACCGGAATGACCTACGTCTTCAGCAACAACAACACTTCCCTCACGGGTAATGACCAATTCGGGAACGCGATCTTATCGAAGTATCCCGTTCTGTTCCGAGATCACCGCCTGTTGCCAAACGTCGGCGACAATGAGCAGCGCGGCTGGTTAAAAGCAGTTGTCGATACGGGCGGCAAGTTTCTTTCTTTCTGGGTCACGCATCTCGATTTTCATGACTCCGACACCGAGCGTCTGAAGTGCGGCACCAACTTCAATACATGGATCACCGATGAAACCTTACCAGTGGTGTTCGTCGGTGATTTCAATGATACGCCGGGGGGTGCCATTCATGCATTGATGGAGCAGAAATGGACTGACATCTGGGAAATCGCAGGCGATGGGACCCTCGGTCGCACCGTCCCCTGCCCCGGTCCGACCGCGGCACGTATTGATTATATTTGGAAGGCAAACGGTGCCTTTGTCACACCAACAAACGCTTACGTAGGGAATGTGGAGGCCTCCGATCACTATCCCGTTTTGACGCAATTCATCTTCAACAATTTTACGAATCATGCGACGGGCTTTTATTTTCCATTCGATCAAGGAAGCGGCACAAAGGTGGCCGACACAATCGCCGGGCTGAGCGGCACATTGGGAACAGGAGGACCGGCCTGGAACACGAATTCACCGACCGGACAGCCAGGCGATTTCTCGTTGTACTTCGACGGAACCAAGAAGCTAACTCTAATTGATACGAACCAAATCATTGGGACGAATGGTCTCAACGACAACTACACCTTGCAGGCATGGGTAAAGGTTGCGTTGAATAATGCACCTCCGGCTCGCGCGATTCTTTTCCAGTACGAGCGACGCCCGGGATTTTCATTTTCCATCAATACCAACCGGACGTTGCATACGACGACCTTCAAGATCAAAGACATCTCCTCGACCGCCACGCTGCCAAACGACGGTCAATGGCACCATATTGCCGTTGTCCATACAGACGGTGTTAACATGAAGTTTTATATTAATGGTGCGCTCGCGGCGACGGTTGGCTACACGGGCGGAGCCGGTTACCGGACCGACTCAGCCATCACGTTCGGTTCGGATGCAGACGGAGCGAATCCCTTCACGGGCTATTTAGATCGTGTACGCTTTGATCAACGTGCATTGACTCCAGCAGAGTTTGATTTCCCTGCCGTTCCTCCGGTTGGAATCCGGAAAAATGGAAACGGACTCACGTTATTTTGGAGTGCGGTGATGACCAATTACTCATTGCAGGGAAACAACAGCTTGCAAAGTAACGGGTGGGCAAATGTCTCGACACAGATACAAGGGAATGAAATTCAGGCGAATATCATACCGACTAACTCCGCAAGGTTCTTTAGACTGAAGCGGTCGCCGTAGTCTACCGCGCGCTATTGGTTGCGACCAATTGCGGCGTCACCGGACGCTCCAAACCAGGAGGCATTGGTGGCAATGGTGGAAGCTTGTTCACCAACTCCCGCCAGGCGCGACGCTCACTAGGCGTCATCGATTCCCATCGTTCGGCATTTTTAAGAAACTCGCTTCGCTCAGTTTCTGTCATTGATGAAAACTTGGTGAATGAAGCAACGCACTTCTCCCGCATCGGCGGTGGCAGGGATTCAAATTTTTCAATGGATTCAGCCATCTGCTGTCGTTCCGCAGGCGGAATCGTTCCAAGAATCCTTTTCTTCTGCTCGTCATTCAATTCGAAGAATTGCCGGAACTGCTCGGACATGCGCTGTCGCTGCTGCTCTGGCAACGCACGCCATGCCGTCAACTCACGGCGCAGATTCTCCCGTTGATCCTGAGAAAATTTAGCTTTTTGCTCAGCTGGCGCGGTCTCCCAGGTTAACATGCGCTGAATCATCGCCTCGTTATCGAGGAACTCCTTTTGTAATGGCAAAGGCACCTGATCCCACCGGTGAAGGCGCTCTTCAACCAGCGGCCGTTTGTCTGGCGCAATTGTCGCCAGTTCTGTCATTCGCTCCAAAGGCGGCATCCTCATCAGCCGCATCAGATACCAGCGCAGCTCGGTATGACGAAGACGCAACTCCCGCTCCTCCGGGGTCATGTTTTCGTATTCAGAAAGTTTGGCGAGAAGCAGTTTCTTTTGTTCCGCATTTTTACCCGTCAACGCACGCTCGCGTTGTTCGGATTTCATAGTGAGAAGCTCGCGGAAATAGTCGATCGGAGAAAGTGGATGCAGCGTAATGACCCGGTTTGTCGTGGCACCTTTGCTATTGGTTTCCGCAGCGGTTTGCGAAAAACCTTCTATCACCAACAGCACGCCGGCGCATGCAACCGTGCAGGTTTTTAAAGAAAAGCGCATCGTCATTGCAAGGCAGCGAGCAATTCTTCATCGGCCGGCGATGAGACCCGGCTCATTTGCTTGATTGCATCAAAGTCCTCAAGCCATTCCATCTTTGGCGTAGCTGCGGCGTAGGAGACGTGAACAACGTTGCGAGCCATCTCGGTTTGTTGGGCAATCCGATATTGAAGTGAAGTGAAGACTGCGACCGCGGCAACAGAGGCAGCGATGGCGGACCGGAAAACCCACCTCAAACCGGTCCGCCATGCTGTCCACCCCCGTTTTTGCACACGGGAAATTCTCGTTTCTTCCAATTCAATTGCTTGCAGGACGCGTGCCGTGAAGTTTGATGAAACTGGCGCGTCGGGCAGCTGATTCAAACAGTCGGTCAATGCAGCATCGTCGTTCCAATCGGTTTCCAATTCGGGATACGCCGCGACTAAAGCAACAAGTTCAGCCTGCTCTTGCGGGCTTAATTTGCGCTGCCAGCTCAGCTCCTTCAACTTCTGGTAAACCGATTTGTCCATCTTTCTCTCTTTCTAAAACCGTGGTTGCAGGAAAGTTGCGCCTAATCGTCGCTTTTTTTCCATGTCCCGGTTTGTAAATAGGGCTTTAGTTTTTGTTTTAAAGTCTCGCGTCCGCGGTGAATCAGGGATTTGGTCGCTGACAACGTTGTCCCGAGCACTTTAGCGATATCTTCGTAGGAAATGTCCTCCTGTCGGCAAAGCAAAACGGCGGTCCGTTGGTTCTCCGGAAGTTCGTTCAACGCCTGCTGGATCTTTTCTTCCAGTTCGCCGTGTAACGCGTTTTGGTGCGGTGTAAAAGTTTTTACATCTTCGAATTGGCGCGTAGGGGCGTCCTCATATTCGGTTTGCGCATCCAGAGAATCGGCAGGATGACGCGAACGGCGCCGGATCTCGTTAAGACAGAGATTCCGGGCGATCGTGAATAGCCAGGTTGAAAACTTTGAGTTCGCCTGATACCGGGAAGCTGATTTATAGACCTGCACAAAGACATTCTGGGCAAGGTCTTCCGCTTCGGTGAAGTCGTGAAGCGTCCGGTAAATGACATTAATAACCGGCTGTTTATATTTCTCGACCAGTTCCTCAAATGCCGCAACGTCTCCGTCTTTGACACGGAGCATCAGCATTGCATCGGGATCCATTTGGTCGTCCATCCGGGCGATTATCGTATTTCAAAACCTCAATTTGAGCAAAGTTGCAGAAAATCGG
>CBHWET010000418.1:0-4405 GCA_966112985.1 uncultured bacterium
TCGCGCCTGTTCACTCGATCCCCATGATCCGCACGCATTTTCTTTCCACTGCTCACCCAGTTGGCGAACCGTCAATTTCGTTCCGTATTTCTCGAAAGCACGCAGCGCGCAGATTTCATAATACCAATCGTCATCCACAAGCGCGGACTCGACCTTGTGTTGGTACGAATCAATCCATTCCACGGATGCGACTTTGTGCTCGAACTGAAATCCCATCAAACAAGCTGAAATTTGGGCCGTCCACGCAGCTTGCACCCTATCGATATACTCCTTGCGCGACATCACAGAAGTCCGCCCATTTGTGGTGGTTGCTGGAAGAAGGAACAACGATGCACAAAGTCCTAGGATGGACAGAGGTTGGAAACGCGCCGGGTGCATGCCAGATGCTGAACGAATCGCCTTAATCAGCAAGGTGTTTTCACACCGTGAACTCAGCATTCGCCAAGCAGTACGTCGTGCAGGGTCCTTTCCGGAAATTTCGCTACTATCTTCACACCCATCAGGCGATTCTGACGGCAATATCGCTGCGCTGCTTGCTGTGTCTCAAAGTTCATTGCTGCGGATAAATCTCTTGTTTCGAAATTACCTTCTGAGAGGTAACAGCCGGAATTCTTATCAATTAAAACGATCTTCATCGATTGCGGGCGAAGTTCTAAAGCAGAACTAATAACGAAGAATCAGTAACAGGCCTGATTATGCCTCTTAGAAATATGATACGCGAGAACCTGACGCAGGTACGGGATTGCCTTTCAGCATTTCAAACGTTGCTAGGAATAAGGTCACCTGCCACCCTTCACGACCGTCACATTTCACAATGAAACGTTATTTCAACCGACGGCAAATGCTGCGTCTTAGCGGCAAAGCGGTCGCGGCCACCACACTCCTTCCACGCATTTCCTTCGGAGCAAGACAAAACAAAGCGCCGTCCTATCCTGGCGTTGTAGCAAGCGAGGCGCCAGTAGCGGCCGTTGGTCAGCAGATTCTCGAAAGTGGCGGAAATGCGGTCGATGCTGTCGTTGGGGCCTCACTTGCCGCTGGGGTCCTAATTCCAAGCAAGGCTGGATTGGGCGGTTATGGCGGTGCGATGACTCTCGCACTTGCAAACGGCACAGTAACATCCATCGATTTCAATTCCGTAGCACCAGCAGCGGCGCGCCCAGATATGTTTGAACTCGATGCGCGAGGGAATGTCATTGGCCGGAAAAATTTTCACGGCTGGCTGGCTGCCGGTGTGCCGGGAGTTTGTGGAGGCGTTCAACTCGCATTGACGCGATATGGGTCGAAATCATTACGTGAACTGTTGCAACCAGCGATTCGTCTCGCGCAAACGATCAGAAAGAAAGACAACTACGTAAACTTCAGCACCCTTGCAAAGACTCTGACGGCTCTCGCTGAGCGAAATTCGATGGAAACGTTTTATCGCGGTGACATCGGCCAAGAAATCGCCGACACGTTCCAGAAAAATGGCGGACTCGTCACGTCTAAGGACCTCGCTGCTTATCAGGCGCGTGAAGTTGCACCTTATCAATTAACGTGGGGTGATTACACCATCTACACTGCTCCGCTCGGTGCCTGTGGCCTTTTACCGCTGGAGGCACTTTCCATTTTGAAAGCGATGAAGTGGGACAAAGAAAAATTCTCTCCTGGTGAAGCGTTGCACGCCAGAGTGGAGGCATTGCGTCTCGCCTGGAAAGATCGCGCTGAATTCTTCGGCGATCCCTCCTTCACTGATGTTCCTGTGCGGAAGCTCTTGTCGGAAGATTACGGGCTCGAACAGGCAGCGCGCGTCAAATCTGCCGTCAAAGAAAAGAAGCCGCTCTCTTTGAAATTGGAACGCATTGAACAGATTGGGACGCTCAATATCAGCGCCGTGGATTCGCATGGAAATTTTGCGACGATGACTTTGACTCAAGGGAGCAGCTATGGGGCGCAGGTTTCGATCAACTCACTAGGCATCGTTCTCGGCCAGGGCATGGCTCGGTTTGATCCTCGGCCGGGGCACCCAAATTCCATCGCGCCGGGAAAGCGCCCGGTCCATAACATGGCGCCGTGTATCTTGCTTAAGGACAACAAACCAATCGTCGCCGTTGGTGCCGCTGGCGGGAACAAGATCCCCAATTCCCTTTACGATTTCTTCAGTCATTATATCGGACGCGGGAAGACGATGGAACAATCCTTGGAGGCTCCACGAATGAACTGCATCGGATTACCAGAGGTTGCTCTGGAAAAAAATTGGCCAAAAGCCGAAGCAGATTATTTGCGGACAATTGGCTTCAAAATTTCTACCAGTCTTGGCGCGGTAGTCAGTGGTGTGACGGTTGACCCGAAAACAAATATGGCGCGGGGCAAGACGCGAATGGGAAATCCATTTCAAGAGAACTCTCCCGGCGCCGGTGAATAAAAAAGGCCCGCCATACTTTGGCGGGCCTTGGATGGGGTTGTACGTTCGTTTGGGATTAAGGATGGGTAATCTTAACGGAATCAAGCAACCAGCGAATGCCGGTTGGCTTGTCGTCCACGTCGACACGCAGCTTCGTGATCTGACTCGTGGCCCAGTTCGAGTTTTGTCCGACGGGAAAATTCACGGTCACCCATTGATTATTTCCGCTCCAGTTAACAATTGATGTTCCTTTACCTGCGGTCCATGTCGCGTCGCTGGTGGTTTGCCAATAAACTTGTGCATCATGGGTCGCGACAGTTCCGTTCTGCGCGTACAGACGAACTTGAACAACATCGTTTGCACCGCCGTAATAACCACTGAAAGCCGGACTTACGAAGTAAGGATTCGTCCCGGTCTGATCAGCCCAGATAACCCCCGGCCATCCGCAGCAGCTTTCCTGATTTATAGCGCCAAGGCCACTTGGTGCTGTCCAACTCTGCGCGGTCGTATCGAACGTGTAGTTTGGTGTAGCCTGATTGATGACGTGACCGACGATGAAACGGTTATTTTGAGGCTTGTCGTCGAAGTCGACGCGGAATTTCGTAATGGTGTGGTTTGCCCATTTGCCGCTCGCACCCACTTCGAGGTTAATGCGAATCCAATTGTCTTTCGCTGTGTAGTTGACGAGCGGACTGGATTTCGTGCCGTCGAAAAAGTCTTCAGCAGCCGTCTTCCAATAGAACTGGAGCTCGTGATTCGCGGTATCGCCATTCTGAGGATAGACACTCACGTTCACACAGGCCGTCGGCGAGGTGGCGGTATAGCTGCACGTTGGTCCGGTGAAGTACGGATTCACGTCAGTCTGATCCTGATAAATCACACCAGTCCAACCGCAGCAGGCCGTCCACATTAAGGCGCCTGCCCAACCGTTGGCGGCAGTCCATCCTTCGGCGCTGGCATCGAACATATAGGGCGGATTGCCCGTGGAACTGTTGTTCACGAGCGCCATGAAGTGCGTCCAATCCCAATACGCACCAGGATCGCTATGAGTATTGCAATTTGGATCGATGCCCAAATTGGCTGAAGCGTAAGTGCGCCATGCCGACTTTTTCCATTCATCGTGGCCGACGATATGATTGCGGTCTTTGGCGAATCCATACGTGCTCGCGAGGTGGCGCTGCAAGTCAGCCGAAGTGTCGTACTGCGCTTCCGTGTACCAGGCAGGATTACTTGCAAACCCTTCATGCTCAGTACCGGCGCAATGCGTGTTCCAACACTTCACATGCCACGCATAGTATGCCTCACGAACCATTTGTGTAAGTTCACCGACTGCCGCATCGGTGGAGGTGTCATGCTTGCCGTTCACGCAATAATGAACACTGGCTGAAGTGCCGCAGTTCTGGAAATAGGAGATAGTCGAAAGGTAGTACCCTTCCATGTCGTGAATAACGGCAAATTTATGCCCGTTGCCGGTAGTATAATACTGGCCGCAGTTTGCTTTCCAAATTGCGGGCCCGTAATCGGTACTCGCCTGGGCCAACGCTGCCGTCAGGGCTATTCCTCCGAGGATGGGTAATGTGGTATGGGTTTTCATCAATGAATCTTACGTGGTTTTTTGTGGCATGTTTGGAAGGGAAAGTGAGCCGACACTAATTTGCGATTGCCAGACCGAGCAATGTTTACATACTGTTAACTGTAACAAATGACGAAGCGTAGAACGGTCACCCTAAAGGACATCGCCCAGCAGGCGGGTGTTAGTTTAATGACGGTATCACGAGCATTGCGAAAGCACTCGTCGGTTTCGCCTGAAACGCAAACCAAAGTCGAACAGGTTGCGAAGGAACTCGGTTATCGGCCCAATCCATTGATCTCGGCATTGATGAGCTACCGCCGCGCGGGCAAGCCGCCGTACTCGCATTCGGTGATCGCGTTCATCACGAGTTTCCCCACTCGCGATGGATGGAAGACGCGAAAGATTTATCAGGAGTTTTTTCAGGGCGCTCACGAATGCGCGGACAGTCACGG
>CBHWET010000419.1:0-4404 GCA_966112985.1 uncultured bacterium
AAATTCGGCGCTCAAAACATCGATGCGGAGGTTCGCGAGCCAATTTTGACGCTCAGAAAACCCTCGCGAACGTTCGCAACAGTATTTTGGCGTGAAAACGGCGTCCTGAGCCTCCGCGAGCACAATCTGAGGCTCAGAAAACCGTCGCGAAGGTTCGCAACGAGATTTTGACGCTCAAAAAATGGTCGCGAACGTTCGCGAGCAAATTCTGACGTCAAAAAACCGTCGCGAACGTCAGAAAGGGAATTTTTACTCTCAAAATGACGGCGCGAACCTCCGCAACGAAATTTTGACTCTCAAAAAACGGTCGCGAACCTCCAAAAGGGAATTCTGACTGTCGAAACACCGTCGCGGACCTCAGCAAGCAAATCCTGACTCTCAAAACGCCGTTGCGAACGTCCGCGCCGAAGTTTTGACGCTCAAAAAACGCTCGAGAGCCTCCGCAAGAGCATTCTGACTCTCAAAAAACCGTTGCGAACATTCGCAAAGGAATTCTGGCTGTCAAAAAACGGTCTTCGACGCTCGCAATCACATTTTGACTCTGACAACCGGCTCGATTTCGTCAAACTGTTCTGGCGTGAAGCGCTTCCGCTATCGATTTCGGAGGCGTGCTTACAATTAAGCATTTGCGATTCTTGGGTATGAGCAGGCGTTGGCGGCTGTTCCGCATTGTGGTATTTCTCGCTTGGCGCAAAAAACGTAGCTAAATAGTGTAAATACTAAAGAATCGCCCCTTTATGCCCCCTTCACGTATTTGTTTTCTTAGTTTTGTCGTTGTGGCAACGACGCTTATCGCAGGCTGTCAACGGAGGGCAGAGGTGGAAAGCGTTGCCGAAACGCTATTAATGCTGCAGAACGAATTCGGTGTGGCTTGGCCTGCAATTTACACGAACGAGCATGGCGCTTTGGTGAGCGGACACCGTGGAGCGTCAGCTGTAATTCTTAGGGTGGATATAACTCTCGATCAATGTGAGCTGTGGCAACGCTCGGCGACGAATAATCTAGGAGAGTACCAGTTCGCTGCATCTCCCGAACCTAGATTCGACGGTCGTTTCAGCTGGTGGGACTGTTCGAAAATCCCTTCACCTAAACTTACTGTATACGCTAGCCGTTCCAACCACCCATCGGGCAATCTATATGTTTTCGTGGTTCCAACTAACGGAATATGTCGAATGTATATTAAGGCTCTTAGGAAGTGATTCGGCGAGCGCATTGACATTGAGCTCCAATTCCATTTTTCCGCTACGAATATCATAACCGTGTCGTTGCCTGCTTTTGGCAAACCTTCGACTCTGATAGGGATGTTATCAGCGTTCCGTTACTTGCTTGTTCCTGATTCCCGCGTCGCCTATCATTCAAAGATGCCGTTTCGCCGTCTTTGTTTTGCTTCGACGCTTGTCGTCTTTCTCTCGCTGCTTCAGTCGGCTTCGGCACAAATCAGCAAAGGACATCAGATCCTTATCGATCGCGGATTTCAGATCATGGGGTTGACGCAGCCCGATAATTATTTCCATCTCGATACATACACAAACGCCGGCTACACGACGGTTGCTTTCAGCACGGACTCGACGGGCAATCTCGGTCCCATTTCAACGTTCGTCGGCGACGCACCCGGCTTTCCTTGGGCGCGTTGGGCTCCAAACGAAACGAATATGCCGGGCACGGGCACAGGTTTTACGGGCAACGGCAGCGAATACTCTCGGACCAACGAAATTCCGTACTTAAGCCAACTCGTCGCGATTCAACTGGCCGATGAATGGAACCTGAACGACGACGCGACTCGGACCCGACTCGTGAACTGGATGAATGCGGAACACACGAACTGGCCAAACGCGATTCTCTATCACAACAACTGGGGATACCAGATCGGTGATGCGCAATTGGTCGATTACATCAACCGCGCGCATCCTGATATGTTGAGCTTCGATACCTATCCGTGGGAATCGGTTTGGGATGTCAACGCACCAAATCACATAGGTTCTGCAATTCCGGGACCGGGCAGCTTCCAGCTGAAGCAATGGTTTAGTGAACTGCGCCAATACCGTGAGTACGCGCGAGGCGCTGGAATCCCGATGGCGATCTGGCGTCAGACGTGGCACGGCGTGCAGGACTATGATCAGCACGTTTATCGCGATCCTTCTCCTTCAGAGTTTCGACTGAACACTTACGCCGCGATTGCTTTCAGCGTGAAGTTCATCAACGACTTCACCTACAACACGAGTGCCGGTTCGCTTTTCACCAAGATTTACAACGGCTCCGGCGACAGTCAGACGAATGCCAACGGCTTTTACGCTGAAGCGGCTGAGGTAAACCGTCGTGTGAAGAACTGGGGCAATACTCTCGTCCGCCTGACGCCAATTTCCGTCGAAGGAATTCCCGGTTACACAACGAGCATGATGTTCATTCGTGGGAAAGGCGCGAATGGAACTTTGACGACCATTCCCGATGGGTTCACCGGAGACCAGGACAATGGCGGCGCCAACGCGACCTACACCGACTGGGTTTATCAGCGGAATGATCCTTATCTGACGAATAATTGGACGGTGACGAATCCGGGCTCGAAGAACAACGGCTACCCGGGCGATGTCATCGTGTCATGGTTCAAGCCGCTCGACGAAAGTTTCGACGGTGCTGACTACACGAACGAACTCTACATGATGGTGGTGAATGGATTGACGGACCCGACCGGCACGGCGGCGGATTGCTTGCAGCAGATCACGTTGAATTTTCACAGCAGCCTGGGCGCTGTTCAGATGTTGAATCCCAACACCGGCCTGGCCGAATTGCAGACGCTGCCGCTCGTCAACGGATTGCGGCAACTCGTGTTGAACCTGAACGGTGGCGAAGCAGCGTTGTTTAAATTTGCTGACGGTGCGCCATTTGTTGGCGCCCAATCGGTTCCCGTCACCGGTGCGCCGGTGATCACGATTCATCCGATGAGTCGGGTTAAAGTTGCGGGAACGCAAGCAATATTCGATGTCCGCGCGATGGGAACAGGGCCGCTGTCGTATCGCTGGCAGTTCAACGGCGTCGATATCGTGGGGGCGACAACAAATACTTATACGAAGGCAATGGTGCAGGCATCGGATGCAGGCAATTACAGCGTCATTGTCGGCAATTCGTCCGGTTCGGTCACAAGCTCGATCGCAAGTCTCAGCATCATCTCGGCGCAGCCCTTTTTCTACGAACCTTTCAACTACACAAACGTGGGAGCATCAGTCAGTTCGAACACGCCGGCGAATTGGAGTTATGGCACGGGAACGTTGGCGAATGATCTGAACGTTGCGACGGGCAATCTGACCTATCCTGGTTTGCAGGCTTCTCTCGGAAATAGTGTGACCAACGGCGGTTCCGGGCTGGGTGTACGTCGCTTGTTCGGAACAAATTTGAGCAGTGGCACCATTTATTTCTCGGCTTTGTTTAAGATTGGAAATCTCGGTTATGGCAGCGGTGGTTGGAACGGCTTGAGTTCACAAGTGGGCGCGTTGACAGCGAGCGATAATGCGAGCTTTCGTCTTGCCGTTCTCGTCAAAAGCAATTCGGCATCGGGTTATGTCTTCGGATTGCAAAAAGGTGGCAGCGGTGTGACATCGGTTTTCGATACAACGGAATACCACACCAACGACACGGTGTTGCTGGTAGGTAAATATGATTTTACAACGTCGCCGAACACGGTGTCGCTTTGGATCAATCCAAGTGCGTCAACCTTCGGCGAAACGCCGCCTTCGGGTTATCTGACGGCCAATACCGGCAGTGACGGCTTTGTCATTGATCGATTTAACTTCCGACAGAACACGGCGACGAGTGTTCCGGCATTGATGCAGTGGGATGAATTGCGTCTCGGTGCTTCGTGGCTGGATGTGACGGCACTGCAGTTGCCTGTCGTCACAACGCTGTCTGGCGTGACGAGGTTGAATAACGGCGCCTTTCAATTCCAGTATTCCGCGACGAATGTTCAGGGCGGCAGCATCTATACGTCGACCAATCTGATCCAATGGGCGCCGATTGGTTCGGCCACGCAAGTGTCGCCGGGCGTTTACCAGTTCATCGACAACGGAGCGACGAACCGGCCACAGCGCTTTTATCAACTTCGTTCGCCCTAAACTTCATTGCACATTATCCCTGTCAACGGCCTTTAAATCCTTGCGAGCCGATTATCGCAATTGACGACTCGAGCTGTCTTGGGTGAAATCAACTAGGAATTATGTACTCCAATCAAACCATGCCCGTTAATGAAGCGCCGACAAAAGCGCCTTCTCATTCTGACCGTTCGCGCTATTTCCATTCTGCCGCGGCCATATTCCTGTTCGTGCTGATGTTCATCGGCTTTCAGCAATTCTATTTGCACGGCAAAGCATTTCCCGGACGTCCGCTCACGCCGCCAATCCGCACGGTGGTCATCAG
>CBHWET010000420.1:0-4396 GCA_966112985.1 uncultured bacterium
ACTCAGGTTTTACGAACTGCGATTCTTCGTACATCGGCACAAAGAAAACCGGGTCCTCGAAGCAGGGCTTGTAAAGGCCTTGGGCGGAAATCGATTGCGCTGCAACTGTAAGCGCTGCTACAACAATCCAGTGAGCCAAAAATCTCTTCATCGACAATCGTATTTACTACCAGACAGTATGGCGTGATACAACGTCGAAATAAACCGTTCTCAATTGCAAGTGAACGTGGTTTATTTTTGGAGCCGCTGAAATCGAACATGACGGCGATTTCCATGAAAACCAATGTCGTTAGAAGTGAGATTTAAAACTTGTATTAGCAGTTTGTGCATCGTGGTTTACACCCCGGCTAAAGTTTGTCGTTTGTAGGCGCAATGAACGGCCGTGCCACCTCAAGTCGATAATAGCCGTCAACCTGGGGAAAGTTTGAATCAGAAAGTTTTGCCTTGAAGCGGATCTGCGTCAATGAAAGCTATAAGACTTCCCTGGATTCCGTTGCTTAAGACGGTGCCGGTTAAATAAACCGTCGGCCGAGCCGCTGGGGTACCAAAACCCAATCATCTCCCCAGTATTCCTTGTGATTGATTGGCCGTTAGTAACCGAAATACCCGTATCTCGCTATAACGGCTTTGTAGCTGTAACGAAAGGCGTACTTTGCGCGTTGCCACCCCAGCGCATGCCGCAATCAGGCCCAGCCTCGGAACAACAGACCATCTGTTGTCGCTGCGAGGCCACTTGTAAAAATGAAACGAGCAGTGCCGTCGCCAAACGCCGTTTTTTCTCCGCGAAGCGTTATCTAAAACGACGCGGGGCGGCCTTTTGTGGTTGAGTAGTTCTCGACTTCATTCCACTTCGGAGCTACTGAAATCGAACGTGGCGGCAAATTCAAAGAAGACCAAAGTCATCCGATGGCAACCCGGCTCTCCTGCCGCCGCGCAACAGGATTATCTCGCCACAGAAGAACCACTCGAAATTCGCGTCGATAACCAGGTCGTCTCCGTCACGATGCGCACGCCGGGACACGATGATGAACTCGCGGTTGGATTCCTCGTTTCCGAAGGGTTGATCGCGCGAGTAGGGGACATTGCCAAAGTTTCACCGCATCCGCGTAACGATAAGAATGTCGTAAACATTTTTCTTGGCATCGATGTGGGCGTCAAATTGGCGGATGTGAAACGGCGCGTGTTCGTTTCTTCAAGTTGCGGCTTGTGCGGCAAAGGAAGCATTGAATCGGTGCACCAGCATTTTCCGGCGGTGAAATCAAAGGCGAGTGTCGAAGCCGCGACCTTGTTGCGATTGCCCGATCTCCTCCGTCAATCCCAGGAGGCCTTTGAGCAAACCGGCGGGCTCCATGGCGCCGGGATTTTTGATCTGGACGGAAATTTGATTGTTCTCCGTGAAGATGTCGGCCGACACAATGCCGTCGATAAAGTCATTGGCCACTGTGTTCTCAACGGTTTGTTTCCCCTCGCAGATCACATCTTGATGGTGAGCGGGCGGGCATCGTTTGAAATCCTGCAAAAAGCGTTATCGGCCAGAGTGCCAATCGTTTGTGCAGTCTCTGCGCCTTCAAGTCTCGCGGTGGAACTGGCGCGGCAATCGAGACAGACACTGGTCGGCTTTCTACGCAACGGCCGCATGAACGTTTACGCAGGCGCTGGACGCATCCGGTTTGAATCGTGATTACGGCAACGGAGGCAGGTGGCTGATCGCGTGCGCGACATCGATATCATTCTGCGCTTCGTAATAACGAGGAGAATGTTTAATGGTGTCGCGGGAGATATTGACGAGAACCCGCGATTCTTCCCAGCTCACTTTCTCAATCGATTCCGGCGTAATCAGGACCTTTTTGCCGGGCAGCCAATTGCGCGTGCTGACAACAAGATCGCGAATACTCCAATCATTATCATCCACCAGGAAATCGACAACATGACCGATATCACCATCGCGTGCGTGTATGTGATAACCCTCGACTTCACGAGTACTCCGCAGATGCGGATCGGTTTTCTTTAATGGCGCGTTGTTGTTCGCAGGCGGGAACAAGCCCGCGCCTGCACCGGTTGGAACGCTCCAGAAAATCGGGTCCATCCAATAAAACGGCCAGCCAAAGTAACGAAGATATTCCTCTTCCAATTGACGGGAGAGGGGAGCGTCGGTTTCGATCGGCGGACTCTTTTCCACCTGTTGCATGGTGAGCTGCACGTGCAGCACTCTGTCGCGATCGTCAATCGTGCCCAGGGCATTTGGTGGAATCAGCACTCGACGGCCGGGCAACCAATGCCCCACATCGGCAACAAGATAACGAACTTTCCAGGTGTGATCGTCAAAGTAGATTTCGCGGGCGTGACCGATTTCTCCGTCCAATGCACCGAGGCGAAATCCCCGAAGATGATTAACGCTGCGCATCATACAACCTCCGATATTAACGTACGCCAAAACGGGTCATACGCAACGTGTGCGCCGGGCAACCGCTCTTAAAACAAAAAAGGACGGCACTGCTGCCGTCCTTTGTGAATTTTATTTTCGATGTCGAATTAAGCGGCTTCGCTTCTGACCGCATCGGTGTCGTCGACCGGCGGCTGATTCTCATAGAGCAGGTTCACGACCTGTTCGCGAGTCAACGTCTCATGTTTCAAGAGTGCTTCGGCGAGCTTTCGCGTGTTCGCCTTTTCGGCCTGGATAATCTGGAACGCTTCGCGATCGGCGCTTTCCAGCAGGCGATTGATTTCCGCCTCGGCTTCGCCGCGCTGCGGTTCGTAGTACATCTTTTCGCCCATACCCCAATCGTGAATCATTTTCCGGGCGAGATCTTTCGCCGTTTGCATATCGCCTCCGGCACCGTTCGTGGTCGAACCGTAAAATACTTTCTCTGCCGCGCGACCGCCCATCAGGACCACGAGTTCCTGCAACATGAATTCTTTGTTGTGTAGGTTTTGGTCTTCCGTCGGCATCAATGTTGTGACTCCCAATGCACCGCCGCGAGGGATAATGCTGACCTTATACAACGGTGGGAGCAGCGACTTCTGGAGGTTGATAATCGTGTGACCCGCTTCATGGTAGGCAACGAGTTCACGCTCTTCCTTTTTCAGGACCATTGATTTGCGTTCTTTGCCCCAGCGGACTTTGTCACGGGATTCCTCGAGATTTTGGAGTGTGATCTCAGCGGCATCGTTTTGTGCGCAAAGAATTGCAGCCTCATTGATAACGCTGGCGAGATCGGCGCCGGACATTTCGGTCGTGGTCTGCGCGATCAGATCCAAAGTCTTTTCCTTGTCGCGAATCGGTTTTTCCTTCGCGTGTGTATCGAGAATAGCGCGGCGACCTTTGCGATCGGGCAGGGGGACATACACCTTGCGGTCGAAACGGCCGGGACGGAGTAATGCTTCGTCGAGATCTTCAGGGCGGTTCGTGGCAGCGACAACGACGATGCCATCGCTGGATTCAAAACCGTCCAACTCGGCGAGCAATGCATTGTTCGTCTGCTGCAACTCGGCATGACCGTCGTATTTGCGCTTCTTGGCCAAACAATCGATTTCATCGATGAAAATGATCGCGGGCTTATGTTTTTGCGCCTGGGCGAACAATTCGCGGATGCGTTTTGCACCGACGCCGACAAACACTTCATTGAAATCACTGCCATGTGCGCTGAAGAAATTCGCCTGTGCTTCGCCGGCAATAGCTTTTGCCAACATCGTTTTGCCGGTTCCCGGAGGGCCGATCAGGAGAATGCCTTTTGGCAACTTGCCGCCGACTTTCTTGTATTTTGATGGGTTCTTGAGGAAGTCCACCACTTCGGCGACTTCGCCTTTGGCTTCTTCAATGCCGGCGACATCCGCAAAGCGAACATCGGGGCGATCTTTAACCTTATGCTTCTTTTTGCTGCGACCGATCCGCAGTTGGTAGGCCATCAATCCCATGATCAACGACGCCATGATGACCGTCGGAATCATGTTGGCGACGATCTGATGTTTGAATCCGGGGATTTCAACATTCACACCATTCTTCGCGAAGAGCGCTTTGGCTTCTTCGGCCTGAAGGTGCGTGGTGATCTTGAAGGGTTCGAGTTCGCTGCCGACGCGGCGGTTTCCTTCGATTGCGTAGATGCCACTGTAAGGTGTCGGGAAAACGTGCGCTTCAACGATAGAATTATCCTTAATCCACATCGCGAGCTGGCGATGGGTGGTTTCTGAGTTATTTGAAAAGAATGAGTAAGCAATGGAACCAACGCCAATAACGAGCGCGGCAACGGCTAGTGTAATGAGAATTCGATAGTGCTTTAGCATGAGTCTGGCTTTTTCCTTGATAAAAGCTTTGCAGCAGTTGAACAGCATCTATGCCAAAGCAGCCGTTGTGCGGCAAAAACTTGAAGATCGATGAAAAGTTTCTCGAGGAGCGATG
>CBHWET010000421.1:0-4390 GCA_966112985.1 uncultured bacterium
GCAGAAGTGACGCGCAGTTTGTTTGAGTTCAGTCCAAATGCGGTATTAGTCTTTGTGCCAGTGGGAATGTAACGAAGATTCGCCGCCGCCGATCCAGTTAACCGCGTCGTTGGCGGATTGATGCCGGTGTTGACTCCACTCCCTAAAGAGAAGCCCGTTCCACTCCCGGCGATATTATAATCGTCGGAGACGATATTCTGTCCGTTGGCTACGGAGGCGCCTGTCAACAGGAGCACCATCATCCAATGCACAATAGAGCTGGTCTTCATCCAACGTTTAAATGTTACTCGTCTATTCGATGTATTTCAGTACGGGATACCAAAGCTGGTTGATTGCGGAACCCAAAAGCGGATGGATTCGCCGGGATCAGTATACTTATCAAACATCACCTGCATATGTTCCTGAAGCTTCAACGCTTTGACGGCGCCGACACTTCCATCACAGAAACTGAGCACACCCACGTTCGGATGACGGTTTGCGTTCACCCACCACCCGATGCGAATGACCTGTACGCTGGTGAAACCGATATTAGCCGCAGCGCCGGCCGGTTTGAGGATAGGATCACACGTTGGATAATTGTCGGCTAAATAATTGTCGCCCGTGAAAATCGACAATGGCCGGGACGGCAGGGCATTTGAACAGAACATGTAGCTCAAGTTGGTCCGGAACTCGACGGTAGCCTGAAAGGTAGACCAGTCGACAATCGGCGAACGCTTCTTATCGGCCGGGCATGTGAGCACCTTCGGGTTGCCCAGATATTTTTGCAACACGGCGTAATTCGTTCGGAGCTGATCAGGGCCGACTCTCCCCTCCCCCTGGCTCCAGGGATAATTGCCGTTATTATTCTCATCACCCCAGAGCGTAAAAGCGAGTGACAACTGTTTATTGTTGCTGACACAGTTTACCTGGTGAGCTTTGGCTTTCGCCTTCGCCAGCGCCGGTAACAGCATGCCAGCAAGAATTGCAATGATCGCGATTACGACCAGCAGCTCGATCAAAGTGAAGGCTCGACGACCGAAACGAAGTTTGTTGATGGATACGGGCATATAGAGATTTAATAATGAGAGGACTCCCAAGGAGTCCTCTCAATCGGCGTTGTCACTTAAGGAACACGCAACAGGTAAAAGGTTGCGGGATCCGCTGGATTGATACCGTTTGTGAATTCAAAACTTCCACCGGGACCAAAGACATTCGTCACGACAGGCGTCCAGTTCGCAATCGGTAATGCAACATTCGTCGATGATAGAACGGTATAGCTATTCCCCTGAATTCCTCCAGTGCCACTCATGATGAAATTGCCACCGGAAACACTCGACGAAGTAATGTTCGGCGATGTGACGGTACCGGAAACAGAGATAAAACCGTTGATGTAGAGATTCGTCGTGTTCCACGATAATCCGCCCGGAAGAGCGGATAAGTCAGGCAGACTAATATTTGTGAACGTTCCGGCACCCGCTTTGTTGAACAATTGATAGACGTCTCCAGCCTGAGGCGATGCGGCTCCCGTTGCCAAAACGACTTTCAAGCTCCCGCCGTTATTCAGTGTGCCTCCGACAACCAACCGATCACTGTTAGGCGATTGCGCGCGATTAATTTCGAGCAGTGTCGTGCCTGCCAGTGTGACATTCCCACTAACCGTGAATGTGCCGATACTTCCCGCGCCTGGTGAATTTGTTCCTCCGAGCATAATCAAATTACCGGCAAGCGAACCGGTGCCACCGATAGTACCGTTCGTGACAATCGTGTCGCCGGAGAATGTGTTCGCGGCATTGAGATAGACTCGACCAGGCTCATTTGCTGAAACGGCCAGTGAGCCAGTGCCAACGATCGGGCCGTTGATGATCATAACAGCTTGATCCGGCTTGAAACTGCATGCACCAGTCAGAGTGATTGTTCCATTTACTGGATTTGTATCAGTATTACCGCCGCCGCAATTCAATTTGCCGTCGGTGATAAAGATGTTGCGAACGATCGGATTGGTGAAGCCAAGGTCGAACAATTGAACCGCAGCGCCAGAATTGATCGTAATAGTCTTCGAAGGATTCCCAAGGCTCAGCGATTCAGCCAATGCCAAAGTTCCTTCCTGAACCACGATGTCGCCAAGATTCATTTCCCAGTAAGGCGTGTTCGTTCCAAGACTGCGCTGACACGCGATACTGACATAACCTGAACCTACTTTGGTGAGATTATATCCGTTGCCGCGTAATCCAGGCCCAGGTCCCGACGAACTACGAACCCGGATGTCCCATCGCCCGCCGTTCGGAGCACCGAACGTTGTATTACCGAGCATCGTCACATCGGTGAGATTGTGTGCGACGGCGCCGCCCGTCGTTGAATCGATAATCGCGCCCTGTCCCAGATACCCTTGGCCAGAAACAAAGATTGGTTCGCCGGGAACAATGATGTCATTAACATCCAAAGTGCCCCCGCTGGAAATCGTTGTGGCACCATTAGTGGTTCCGAGCGAACTCGAATTCGCAAGTTTCAAAATACCGGATTCAATCTTGATTGCACCATCATAGGTGGTGTTCGTTGATCCCATCGTCAACACGTTGGCGCCTTGTTTCACAAAGGTTCCTGTGCCTCCCGCCTGATCCGTCAGAAACGTTGTGAATGTTGTTGCGGCTGCGTTACTGATTGCGAACGAACCTTGATTCAGTTCGATTTCCGTCACAAGGTCCGCCCCACTTTCCACACGCGTCACAGAATTCGTACCGAATTTTTTGATCTTCGGAGTCGTGATAGCGGTGCTGCCGGTTGTTGACCAAACGTACGGAAGCGAGTCGTTGTTCACGACAATTAAAGACGGCGTCTGGATACCGGTAATGTTAACGAATCCCGTTGTCGCTCCATCGCGAAACTCTGTCGGGAAACCATCAGAAAAGGTCGATGGAGAGCCGGTCTGCAAATTGATCCAATTGGCGGTACTGGTATCCCAATCACTACTGGTCGCGCCGGTCCAGCGGTATCCGGGAACGGCCGTGATGTTCAGGTCTACCGAACTATTGGCCGTGTTGTTCACAAGCGTTGCGCTTACTCCTGGCGGCAGGCTACCCAAGGTAAATTGAAATCCGCCGGCGATTGTTCCCACATAATCTACGAGTACGATTTGACCGACCGACAACGCTATTCCGTTTGCGATGTTAACTGTCACCGGCCCACTGACCGATAAACTTGTAACCTTCGCCAGTGGAGAGGTCGGAGTTCCAAAGCTTCCAAGATCAAAACTTAATGTGCTGAAGGAAGCTCCGGCGAAGTTCAACGCACCGATCGAGAGCGTTGCATTTTCAGAAGAGACACGGACTCCGAATTCTGCGCCATCCGCAACCTGCACGGAAGTTGCATTCGACTGAATGTTTGGGAACACCAATTTACCGCCCTGGATCAATGTGTTTCCTGAAAATGTATTGGCGTTCGTCAGCGTCACCGCAGCAAAGTTGCTCTTTATCAGTGGACCGGTGCCGCTGAGAAGCTGCCCGATGGTTACATCCGTCGTAGCGTCGATGATGAGACCGCCTGTCTGAATGTTCGCAACATCAAGACCAGAGAAAAACGCAGTGTTCGCGCCGGGCGCGGTCCGTAAAATAGCGTTATCAAAATTAATTGCTGAAGTACCCGCCGCAAAGTCTTCACGAATTTGAACGGCTTCGAGCACACCGTTCTTTATGTTGTAAGTGCCGGTCCCGGCGCCGTTGTCGTTAAACGCTACGATGCCGCCCGCAACTGTGCCACCGACTTGGTTTACGATGCCAATGGCGCCAGCCGCATACGGCACACCGAGCGTTCCACCGGTCATTGTTAGATTACAGTTGTTAATCTCCAGGCGGGCGCCGTTGGTGTTCGCACTGTCTCCAACCCGCAAGTTGCCGGTCGACGCCGTCAGGTTGAAAGTGGCTCCATTCGTCAGAATGGTTTGGGCTCCAGCACCGGAAAGCGATGATCCAACGCGATATCCCCCGCTTGAATAGAATTTGCCGCCGTTAATGAGGTGCGTGCCTTCATTGAGAACAAAAGCGGGAGTAGCAGCTGATGCCTGGCCGATATTAATCGTCCCGTTGTGCCGAAGTGTCCCACCGCCATTGACGGAATGATCACCATTCACGTCAATCGTGTTGGTGTTGTTTAAAACGAGTTCGCTGCCGTTCGCGACGCTCCAGGTCTTCGCTACAGTATTCGTCCAATACACATCACCCGCCAGCGTGTTGATTCCTGCGAGGTTCGTAATCGACGACGTGATTCCGAACGGCAACCCAGAAATACTGAATCCACCGTTATTGAAGTTCACCGTTGGGACCAATAGGTCAGCGATATCATTGATGTTCGCCTGACGCGTCGTACCATTGAACGTAAGCACCTGGCCACTTGATGGCGCAACACCACCCCAGTTATC
>CBHWET010000422.1:0-4349 GCA_966112985.1 uncultured bacterium
GCTTTCGATTTCTTTCCACGCTTGGCGGCCAATGCGGCACCAGCGGCCATTTGTTGCTTTTTAGATTTCGCGGGCATCGCGATATGAAAAATCGGGAACTTGTAAGAAGCAACGGTGTACCACCCGCTACACCAGCTCAGGTTTTTTCTCAACACGCAGGAGACTAAGCTCTGCGAGCCCAACGCAATTTAGCCGGCGCGGATCTCGGATTCGCACGTCTCTCATCAGCGGACGGGCGGATTACTTCATCGGCAATCGCTGCGTACATTCCGTCGCGACGGAACTGTTCAAAGCTCTTTTTCACCCGCCGGTCCTCGCCCGAATGAAATGTCAGAATTGCGACGCGTGCCTTCGGTTTCAAACACGCGGGAAGATTTCTGAGAAATGTTTCCAGTGCCGAAAATTCTTCGTTCACGGCAATCCGGACTGCCTGGAATACTCGGCGGATGGAAAGATTTCGTTCGTCTTTCCCGACATGCGGGACTGCCGCTGTGATAGCTTTCGCCAAGTCGGAAGTCGTCACGAACTTCTTTCCCGCGAGCAACGGAGCGATCTTCTTCGCGTGAGGCTCATCTGAATTTTCGATCAACAATGTCTCCAGTGCATCTGCCGCAATTTTCTCGAGGAACGCCGAAGCCGGCTGGCCTCTTTGCGGATTCATCCGCATATCCAACGGTCCCTCAAACTTTGTGGAAAACCCGCGCGCCGGATCATCGATCTGCATCGAAGAAAGTCCGAGGTCGGCAAGAACGACGTCCACTCCTTCGATGTTCAACTCACCAAGCACCTGCGCGAGCCCGGCGAAATTACTGCGTCGAGGTATGAACGTCGCGGGATCGAAGCCCAATTCACGGAGGCGCGCCTCGGTCTTCGGCAATTCTATCGGGTCAGCATCCAGCCCAATTAATTTCCCTCCAGGCTGGATCAACTTGAGAATCTCTTTCGCATGCCCACCAAAACCAAGAGTGCAATCAACCGCCGTTTCACCCGGCTTCGGCGCGAGGACTTCAAGAATTTCGGTCACCATAATGGACCGATGGGTTCCGGCCGGTGTTTTTCCCGAAGCCAATACCTTGGCGACCGTCTCGCCGTATTTTTCAGGATTATGTTCCTTGTATTTGTCCTCAAACCGTCGCGGATATTTACCGGAGTAACGCACACGACGCCGGTGCTTCGGTGGCTCTACCGCCGGATTATCAGGCGGAGATGGTGGCGTCTCGTCGCTCACAACTCATTATACTTCTTGTTGGAACCACGCGATTTCGCAACTGGATAGCGTATCTCGTTCTTGGCCAGTTTCGCGCGAATCACCTGCGCGAGGTCGAGTTCAAGGTTGTCGGCAAATTCAAAAAGAAGGATGGCAACGTCGGCAATCTCGCTGGCGATTTCATCGCGGCGCTCCAACGCGCGTTTCTCTGATTGCCCGGCAGTTTGCCAGACGAAATGTTGCAACAATTCACCGGCTTCGGCCGCGATGCCGATCGCCATATCTTTAGGCGCGTGAAACTGCTTCCAATCGCGTGCGTCACGGAACGCGCGAATTTCCGCGGTAATGTCCTGGATGGTATCTGCCATGGGCCGAAGATAATCCGGCGAACCGCATTCGCCAGATTTATCCTGCACATGATACCACCCTCAGCCGTCGGCTGACCCACCCCCGCATTTTGTGGAGGGCGATAAACCCGAAAACACGGCGTTGAAGGAATGACCATGCGGCCTAGCTTGCAGCATGAAGGCAAAACAACTTATGGGAGGCGTGATCGCGATCACAGGAATGGTGGTCACGATTCCGGCCTGGGGCGGACCGGATGGCGCACCTTCCAAACGACAGCAGAACGCCCAGGCGATCCTGGACTCGTTAAACAAAGAACGTGTTTCCATGCACACCGAAGATGGGCAATTGGATCCGCAGGAGGTCGAACATGTGCAAAGGATGTTACGGATCTACGAATTAAAATCCGGGATCGCTGACGCGCGGCCACAATCCACCGAAAACACCTTGGGTGTTAATAGCGATAACCATTCGGGCCAACTCACGCAAAATCACAGTGATGAACTTCAGGGACTACAAAATGAGGTCTCTGCATTGCGCCAGGAAGTTCAGGATCTGCAAGATGCGAACCGCACGCTGCAAAATAATCAGAATTCCATTAACGAAGCAGCGGGCGCAGAGCGAAATTGGAGAATGGAGAAAAATGGTTTTCGACGACGCTACTAAAAATAAAAAGGCGAGCGGAAGAACATCTCCGCTCGCCCACAGAATCGTATTACGCAATTAATTCCAGCTGCCGCCCAGACTCGGCCATCCGGTCCAGCTCGAGGTGCTGACAGCACTGTTTTGGTATGCATGCACCATGTCGCCTGCCTGTCCCGTGGTGAACAGTTCCAGACGGCCATCGAGGTTCGATCCGATGCAGGGACGGATATCGTAGGAGAATGTTCCGCCGAGGTTCACCCAACCGGACCATCCGTTGGCCAATTGATATTGCTCGTAAAAATTACCGGTGCTCCCTATGACCGCGACTACGACACGCCCATCCGCGTTGATCGCGGCCACAGGCTGCGAAGCCTGATTCCAAGAACCGCCAAGACTCGCCCAACCCCACCAGGCTCCGTTCGCCGCGGTTTGATATGCGTGCTGTAAATCGCCACCGCCAGCGATCGCGAAGAGTTCCAGGCGTCCGTCGGAATTCCGCGCCACAGCAAAACGGCTCGATTGTCCCCAACTTCCCCCGAGACTTGACCATCCCACCCAGCCCGCATTTGGGGAGGTCTGGTAGTTGTGATACATCTCGCCCGTTCCTCCGATAACAAATACTTCCTGACGACCATCCAGATTGTTGCCGGTGCGCACGCATGCCGTCTGAGACCAACTGCCACCGAGCGACGAAAATGCCGACCAGCCACTCGTCGTTTGCTGATAAGCATGTTGCAGGTCGCTCCCTGTCCCAACGGCAAACACTTCGAGACGTCCATCCGCATTCACACCACACGCGACGGTTGCGTATTGCGCGAAGCTTCCGCCAAGTGATGCCCAACCGGTCCAGCTCGAACTGCTCCCCGCCGTTTGTTGATACGAGTGGTACATCTGGCCTGTTGTTCCAATGACAAAAATTTCCAAAGTGCCGTTGGAATTTCGCGCAACGGCCGGGGAAACATTTTGTGCCCAGGAACCACCCATCGAGACCCATCCGGACCAACCGGCATTCGCCGTCGTTTGGTACATGTGGTACAGCTGACCATCTTTACCGACGGCGAACAATTCCTGCCGTCCATCGGAGTTTTTGGCCACACACGGATTGATATGACCGTTGACCGCGCCGCCGCTGTTAATAAGGTCCATGTAATGTGACCAGTTCCAATAAGGACCAGGATCCGTATGTGTGTTGCAGCTCGGATTGATTCCAAGGTTTGCGCTGGCCCAGGTGCGCCAGGCGGCGTTCTGCCATTCATTGTGGCCAACGACGTGATTACGATCCTTCGCGTATCCAAATTTCTCGCAAATATGTTTCGTCGCTCCGGCGGACGCCTGGTACATCGCCTCCGTGTACCACGCAGGATTGTTGGCAAAACCTTCATGTTCCGTGCCCGTTGCGTAAGTATTCCAACACAGCGCATGCCATGCGTAATTGGCCTCCAGAACCATTTGCGTAAGATCGCCCGCTGCATAATCCGTCGAAGTGTCCTGCTTCCCGTTCACAAGGTAATGGGCACTTGCGGACGTGCTGCAGTTCTGAAAATAGGAGATCACGCTCGCGTAATATCCTTCCATGTCATGCGTGACGTGGAAGCGATGTCCATTACCGCTTGTGTAATATTGTCCGCAGTTAGGCCTCCAGGTTGCCGGACCATAGTCTGAACTTGCGGAACAATTCATGCCGCCAAGAACAGCAACGCCGACCGCGGTTGTTGTTATCCTGATGAACGGAGTTTTTTTCGATTTTACTTCAATGGTTTTCATTTATTAGTGGTGTATAGAGTTCACGAACGTTGGAAGGGAGAACTCGTGGAACGCGCCAATGCTGCAGCGCGAAACCTGTGGGGAATGGATCGTTACTAAAGAAGGCGTTTGTATTTGTCAATACCGCCAACCCCTACCGGACGTCTTACAACCACTTCTTCTTTTTGAAATACCCGTAAGTCAAAGCGGTGCTTAATACCGTCACCGTTGTCGCCACTGTATAGCCATGCTCGTGCGTGAGCTCTGGCATATTTTTAAAGTTCATTCCATACCATGTTCCGATGATCATAATTGGCGTGGTGATGACCGTGATCAGCGTCAGCAACTTCACAACCTCGCCGGTCTGATTGGAAGACATGCTCAGGTATACGTGCAGAATACCGGTCAA
>CBHWET010000423.1:0-4326 GCA_966112985.1 uncultured bacterium
AAACCTCCACAATCCGTTCGCAATCTTTGGCTCACCGCGTCAGGCGGGCCCTTCCGTCAAACACCGAAGGAAGATTTTACAAACATTACGGTTGAACGTGCCTTGAAACATCCGTCCTGGGTCATGGGCCGGAAAATCACGATTGATTCAGCGACGCTCTTCAATAAAGGACTCGAAATGATCGAAGCCCGCTGGCTGTTTGACATCGAAATGCCTCGAGTTCAGGTCGTCGTCCATCCCCAAAGCATTGTTCATTCAATGGTGGAGTTTGTAGACGGATCAATCATTGCTCAGTTGTCCACGCCGGACATGTGTCTGCCAATTCAATACGCACTTACCTACCCAGATCGTGTCGGAAGCGATCGGGTCCAGACGAACTTCGCCAGGATTGGCACGTTAACCTTTGAGGAACCCGATACGAACCGGTTTCCTGCCGTGAATCTTGCCCGCAAAGCCGGCGAGGTCGGCGGAACTCTTCCAGCGGTTTTGAACGCCGCCAATGAGGTGGCGGTCGAAGCTTTTGTGAACCGCCGGATTAATTTCCCGCAGATCAGCGAAACGGTCGCCCACGTCATGAAATGTCATCAAGTCATCGCGCACCCCACCCTGGAGCAAATCATCGAAGCGGATGCCTGGGCTCGCAAAGCAGCGGCCAACTAATCGTCTGTTGCAACCTGTGCCAACCATAAGTAGATTAGCCGGCTTAAGTTCGCGGTTATCCTGATGCATATTTTAAAGAACGTTTTCATCATTCTTGAAGTGCTCCTGCTCTTCAACCTGCTCATTTTCGTTCATGAGCTTGGACATTTCCTTGCAGCACGCTGGCGCGGACTGAAGATTGAGCGTTTCGCCATTTGGTTCGGCAAGCCGATCTGGAAGAAAAAGATTAATGATGTCGAATACGCTCTTGGCTGTATCCCAGCCGGTGGCTACGTCTCCCTTCCACAAATGGCAACAATGGAAGCCATCGAAGGCAAAACGGAAACGCCGGCGGAACAGCTCCCACCGATTTCAGCAATCGACAAAATCATTGTCGCTGTTGCCGGACCGCTTTTTAGCTTTTTGCTGGCGATTGCATTTGCCGCAGTTGTGACGGTAGTCGGTCGTCCGGTAAATGAGGACGATAAGACAACAACGGTTGGCTGGGTGGAACCCGAAGGTCCTGCCTGGAAAGCCGGTTTGCGTCCTGGTGACAAGATCGTTGAAATTGATGGCCACCCAGTGACTCAGTTCTCCTCGCAATCCGAAGACAGTATCACTTGGCGGATTATCACGAGCGAAGGAACTAATATCGCCATCAAATACATTCGCGATGGAAAAGAAGATGTCGCGTATGCGACGCCCTATCGTGCTCCAACCAAGTGGTATGAACGGAGATCACTCCGACAGATTCTTGTCAGACCGGCGGCGAAATCCGTTGTCTACGAAGTTGCGACGAATAGTCCGGCGGCAACCGCCGGTTTACAGCAAGGCGACGAAATCCTGGCGCTGAATGGCGAAAAGATTTATACACCCGTCGCCGTCTGGGAAGCCGCTGAACGACAGACTAACGGACCTTTACATGCGGTAACTTTCACCATTAAACGGGGTGCGGAACAGTTGGAGAAATCTTTGACGCCAGAGAAACCCGTGAGTCCTCCGGAAGCCAAGCCTTCGTTCGGCATTCTCGCATGGCAGTTTAATACAAACATGGTGCTCGCACATCCAGGACCGATTGAACAGGTGAAGACGAGCGTCTCCCAGATTGTTGGCACGCTGAAAACGCTTGTCTCACGAAAATCGGATGTCGGGGTACAGCAGCTTGGTGGTGCGGTGATGATCGTCCGCGTTTACTCCAATTTGTTTGATAGCGAGAACGGATGGCGCCTCGTCCTTTGGTTCAGCGTTGTCATGAACGTGAACCTCGCCCTGTTAAACATGCTCCCCCTTCCCGTTCTCGACGGTGGTCATATCACACTGGCCTTGCTTGAGTTGGTTCGCCGGCGGCCGGTGAGCTTTAAGTTGTTGCAGTACATCCAAACAGGCTGTGCCGCGCTGTTGATTGGCTTCATGCTTTACATCGCATTCTACGATACCGGCGACTGGGTCCGCAGCGCACGGAAGGACCGGGACGTTCCGATCGTGTTTGCCCCCAAGAATTAGTCGCCATTCCGCACAGCACATGAATTACTGCGAATCACCTTTGTTCTATACGCGCCGTCAAACCCGCGAGGTCGTCGTTGGCGATCCCAAACGGGGCGGAGTTATCATCGGCGGCAATCATCCCGTAGTGAAGCAATCGATGCTCACTTGCGACACGATGAACACGGAGGAATCCGTGAAGCAGACGCTGGAGCTGGTTGCCGTGGGTTGCCAGATCGTGCGTATCACCGCACCAACAGTGAAGGACGCGGCCAACCTTAAGAATATTGTTGAAGAGCTGCGTAAACGCGATTGCTGGGTGCCGATCGTCGCAGATATCCATTTTAAACCGGAAGCGGCGATGGAAGCCGCCAAATGGGTTGAGAAAGTTCGCGTTAATCCAGGCAACTACGCCGACAAAAAGAAATTTGCTATCCTCGAATATACGGATGAGGAATACGCTGCCGAACTCTGCCGTATCGAAGAGCAATTCACTCCTTTGGTTCGCCTTTGCAAAGAACTCGGTCGCGCCATGCGCATCGGTACGAATCACGGCTCATTGAGCGATCGCATTATGAACCGGTACGGCGACACACCGCTCGGCATGGTGGAAAGCGCGTTGGAGTTCGCCCGCATCGCCCGCAAAAATGATTATCACAATTTCGTGTTCTCGATGAAGTCGAGCAATCCGAAGGTGATGATCGAGTGTTATCGCTTACTCGTCGCACGCCTCAATGACCTCGGCCCCGATTGGAACTATCCAGTGCACCTGGGAGTGACGGAAGCTGGTGAAGGCGAGGACGGCCGCATTAAGAGCGCCATCGGCATCGGTTCCCTGCTCTGCGACGGCATCGGTGAAACGATTCGCGTTTCACTCACGGAAGATTCACCGCGTGAAATCGAAGTTTGCCGGGATTTGCTGGCGCAAATCCCTGTTCTCGCCAACACGAAGACGACTGTCCCACCGATTACGCTCCCCTACGATCCTTTTACATTCAAACGTCGCGAAACGCCCGAAATCGAACTGAACGAACACACAAAATGCGGCGGAGAACAGACCGTTCGCGTGGTCGTCACTCGTGGCACATGGGAAAAGGTCGCGCCGAAGATCCGCCCAAAAGACGACGTTAAGCCGGAAGCGGTTTACGAAGATCTCAACATTGCGGAGATTGATCCGACCCAGGACTTCTCCATCAATTGCGACACGCAATTAGTAACAGTTAAAGATGGCGTTACACTTCCGGCGATCACCGCGTTTCGTTTGCTCGCCGCAAAACTGAAGCGTCTCGGCCGGAACAATCCAATTCTTCTGAAAGACTGCGTCAACTTTGAAGCAGTTCCACTCGAACCGAAGATTGCCCTGCTCCGCGCATCGGTCGTGATTGGTTCACTTCTGGCCGATGGCATTGGCGATGCGATTCTCGTTCGTGGCGAATCAGGCGGCGGTCAATCGCTTCGACTCGCATTTAATATTTTGCAGGCTGCAGGCTGTCGTTCGTTCAAAACAGATTACGTCGCCTGCCCAAGCTGCGGCCGAACCTTGTTCAATCTTCAAACCGTTACGGCACGCATCAAGGCGCGTACAGAACATCTCAAAGGCGTTAAGATTGCGATCATGGGTTGCATCGTCAACGGTCCGGGCGAAATGGCCGATGCCGATTTTGGTTATGTCGGTGGTGCTCCAGGGAAGATCAATCTGTATGTGGGCAAGACTCCGATCAAGTTCAACATTCCCGAAGCGGAAGCGGTTGAACGGTTGGTAGATTTAATTCGCGAACACAATAAGTGGGTTGAACCGGAGCCGAAAGATTCAAACGCAGAATTAGCGCGCAATTAACGGGATTTGCGCACCCGGCGCATGCACTTCCTTTGGCCTGCACTGAATCGCAAGCAGCTCAGTGTGCTGCTGTTCATCGCTTTCATCTGTCTTAATCTCAGCGCACTTCCTCCGAATGGCGAATTGGAATACCAGGTAAGTCTTGCACGCGGACGGTTGCAATCGGAGCAACCGACGATGTCCCCGGCCCAACTGACTCGTCTTGCGGAAGAAATCGGCCGATCGAATTATCTCGCTGTCAAACTCCTTCAACTGCTGCAACAAAACGACGGCGCTGGGACCGAGAAATTACTGGCCGATTACAAAGGAAACATCAATGAGTTGCAGTGGTGGAATGAACCTGTGCTGGCCCAGGCCGTGCGACAGAA
>CBHWET010000424.1:0-4297 GCA_966112985.1 uncultured bacterium
TGATCATCTTATCAATTCATTTACGCTGCCCGGAAAACCGAACATTTTATTTTTGAATCGTGCGGATTGAGATGCTCCATAGTGAACAGATGCGGGTCGTAGCCGGATAGTGTATAAGAAGGTGGAAAAGGTGAAGAAACCAAATGGGTGGTCGATGTCAGTTGTGACTAAGTGGATGTTGCTATTCGCGATTCCGACGCGGCGGATTGGCAATTCAAAAGCCCCCGCCGGATTTCGCGGTGCGATTCCCGAAAGGCGGCCCGGATTGGACGTTAAATTCGCATTTTGAGTTTGCCGACAGGTTTAAGTACGTGGATTCACTCAAAGGGTGCTGTCACATTAGTTTTGACGTTTCAGCACGTCCGCCATCATCGCTTTCAATTCGGCGACGGTTTTCTTTAGTTCCGCTATTTCGACATCTTTTGCCTTCGCCTGTTCTTCCAATTTTTGATTGAGACCTTGGATAGCTGCCAAGGCTACGCCACCTTCGTCCACGGACGTGATGCTGGTATTGTTTTCTCCGACGGCGAAGGCAGCTGCAAAATCCTGCGCCATTGGTCCAATATGGCGTGTTGTCTCAGGTTGGGTTTTGTAGTTCCAGGTTGAAATCGGTAGACCCACAACCTTTTTCAAAATGTCCTGGGCATTTACCTCCGCGAAATTTTCTTTCACGTTGCGATCGCTCATCGAAGCCCACGTGCCGCTGCCGGGCGCCAGGAAAACACCAACGGTGGCGTTGGTGCTCGTAAACATTCTGATCCCGCCCGCCGCGCGCACGGTTACGGAATTGCTGTTTGTTGAAAGAATGTCGGCATCAGTGGAATCCCCCCACACAAACGCGCCGCTGTGGTTCGCTTTCGCGCGGCGGCCTGCTGCGAAGCCGTAGGTGCCTGCGACCGAATTGTCGCGTCCACCTGGGATTGTGGCGTAAAAGGAATTCGCCGAAATGCTGTTGCTGATTCCACCACCAATTGCGCCATAGGAAGACGAAGAAATGCTGTTGTATTGTCCTCCTGCGATGCTGGATCCGCTGATTCCTCCGGTGATGGCGTTTTGATTCCCGCCGCTGATTGTATCATCGTAGCAGAAAAGACCGATATTGTTGAGCTGACCGCCGCCTATGCTGCTGCCAATCGATCCCTGGGCGATGTTATTGTTGTAACCCCCCGCGATGGACGAGGAAGTCGTGTATTCGGCAATATTGTTATCGTAACCGCCGGCAACAGTGCTCCAGGTCGAGTTGGTGCTGATGTCATTCAATGCACCGCCGCTGATTGTCGACGAGCTGGAGTTTGCTGCAATTGAGTTACTCGTGCCGCCGGCGATCACATTATAATTAGCGTTCGTCCCGATGCGGTTTGTAGTACCGGCAGCGATAATGGAGTATGTGGAATTGTTGGCAATCGCATTCGCCGAACCGCCGCTGATCACGCTACGGCTGCTGTTCGTGCCGATCGAATTGACTTCTCCTCCGCCGATTGTGGAAGCACGCGCATCAGTTGCGATTTTATTGAAGTAACCACCGCCTATTGCGCCCGCATAAACCGTGTCGCCGATCTCGTTGGCATTTCCACCCGCAACGGTCGCATAATAGGCAACCAACCCGACCTTATTATTGTTGCCGCCACCGATTGTGCTGCCTTCGCCGGAAGCGCCGATGTTATTCAATTGACCGCCTCCAATTGTAGAACTTATTGCTCCCGCAATATTGTTGTGGTTGCCGCCACCAATCACGCTACCGCTGCCGTTGAGACCGATGTCGTTTTGCGTGCCGCCAGCGATGGTGGCGCCAATAGAGTTCGTGCCGATATTGTTGTCGTAACCACCACCAATCACACTGTCATTCGCGTAAACGTTGATATCGTTCAATTCGCCACCGGCAATGACCGACGATGGTGCGTTCGCTGCGATGTTGTTGTTATTGCCGCCACCAACGGCACTGTAAGAGGAATTTGTGGCGATGTCGTTGGCTGTGCCGCCAGCGATGGTGGAAGACAAAGAAGTGCTTGCCACGTTATTATCGAATCCACCGCCGATTGCGCTATAACCCGCGTTGGTGGCGATGTCGTTAAACTGTCCACCTGCGATCGTTGAATACGACGAAGGTCCAATGCGGTTTCCGGCGCCGCCGCCAACAGTGCCAAAGTCGCCAAGTATCGCGTTCGTATAAGAATTTCCAGCGTAATTCGTCGCTCCTCCGCCTCCGACAGTTGCGCCGACGATTCCTCCACCAACAGTATTTCGTGGTGAACCACCGATTACGTTTGGCGCGCCGTTGATGTTGGGCTCCAGCCGCACCGCACGCGTTCCGTTGACCTTTAGTTCGAGAGATTGATTGTCCGTCGTGCCAAGAAACTGCGTGCCAGCCGTCGTGCCGCTATTGCCGCCCAATTGCCAGAAGCTAGTGGCATCAAGACCATCCAGGAGATCAGCATTCAGGTTCGACACCTTAGTGGCGCTGCTGACGGCGAATGGCGCGCCAGAAGCCGGACCGAACGTTACAGTCCCGGTAAACGTCTGATTCGAAGCCAGCTGAGGAATTCCAGTGAGCGCAGCCCCGTTGCCACTGAAGCTGTTTGCCGTAACGGTGCCGGCTACGTGTAGTTTGGTTGAGGGATTCGTAATGCCAATGCCGACGAAACCGTCGCCCCCGCTCGTAAACGCAAAGGTCGCTGCGTGCAACTCCAAGGTGTCATCCGCTACGTTCTCACCGACGGAGACGAAATTTCCGTCACCGAACTTAATTAGTTTAGGATCGCTACTCGCGCCGTATCCACCTACATGCAGTGACCCGCTTTGACCCAAAGGTCCGGTGCCATCGGCGACGTTCAAACCGCCACTAAAGGTGTTACTTCCGATAAAAGTCTGGTTGAGGTTGAGACGCGCGATGTTGTTGCTCAATTGCGTGTCTGCGATTAGGCCTCCAACCAGTCGCGGGATGTTCGACGAGAGCTGGCTATCAGAAATATTCCCCGTCACGTAGGCAGACGTTACGGCATTTTGCGACTGAATGGCGTAAGGGGTCGCCGTGATCTCCTGGCGTGGCGATAAAATTGTGTAAGGTGCAACGCTGCCGTTCGTGCGTACGCCGATTTCCAGGTAACGCACACTTCCATCAAACGACTGATAACCAAAGTCGAGTTCCACGGTGAATAGTCCGTTTGTGACGGTGACGATTGGATACGCGACGCCGTTGTTCACGGTGTTTGACGCGGTATTCTGCAATGTCATTTGCAGTTGATAGGTTCCGTTCGCAGGTGCGCCATTCTGCATCAAACGTCCCTGGTAGGTGAAGCTGCTGGTTTGGGCCTGAACGGTTGCGCAAGCTAAACAGGCAAGGAAAAGGAGAACGGTTTTCATTAATAGTGATGTTATCAAGCGAACGCCAAATGATGCTTACCTTGTGTAAACATTAGTCAGCATGAGTTAACCAGAATGCCCAATCGATTCCAAGCGAACACGTGTAGTGGACCGGTGAAGGGAATCGAACCTGAATATTCGTGGCATTTGAGCAATGGCGCCATGATGAATACGGAATTCAGATCGGACCAACTGCAGGCAGCACGGCGTGAACTATCTTTGTTGTGCCTCAGTCCGCTACTTACTACTCGGTGAATTCTGAGCCTACATATCGGAATTGGAATCTAACCGATGTACTTAAAGCAGGGTCCACCTGGCTGGTCATGAAAAGTTCCATTCGCCACAGGCCACTTCCTAATACTGCGGGGAAAGAATTTTGGGGTAAGGTCAGAACCGGTGTGTCGCGCCCCTGGATGACGGAAGACGTATAGAAGGTCCCGTTGTTCCAATCCTGGGGATAGCGGACTACCCATTGAAAGGTCATCGAAGGATGGTTCGTGGTGCATCGCGCCCAATCAATACTGCTCGAGGCATCAATAATATTCACGGTATCCGCGGCCAACGCAGCATTCGTGCATCCCCAGCCGGAGCAGCCGTACGAAACCCATTGCGCGTCCGAACCATCTCCGGGTGTTCCCCAGCGACCGTTTATAAGGATCGACGGCGTCGGAGGAGATGAGGTGAGCGGTGCAAGCGAAGGTAAAGGGACTGAGTGTCGGCCCCAAATGTCACACGATAATGTTCATTCACTGCTGATGGTGCATCTGTGTAGGGCGTCCAGGTGCTACTGGCCAGGTTTCTCGTAAATTCAAGCACGTAGCAAGGGCTATTCGTCGTCCAATCTACAACAAGGTTTGTTCCCTGCCGTTGTACAGACAGCAAAGGTAGATGGCATGGGTGTTGGCGGGTGAGCAAAACAGTTGCTACACCAAGGTAT
>CBHWET010000425.1:0-4282 GCA_966112985.1 uncultured bacterium
TACGCATAAACTTTGTAGTAGTATTTTGTGTTTCCAGCCAGACCGGTATTGGCGTAGGTCGTGGCGTTAATACCCGCCGTTGCTACCTGCGCGAAATTCGTTCCGTCGGTCGAACGATAGATTCTGAAGCCGTCCTCGTTTGGCATGCTTTGAACCCACGCGAGGTTGATCTGCGAGCTCGATACGGCGGTCGCCGTCAATGAGGTGGGTGCTGCAGGAATGGTATCCTTTGTGGTCGCTCCTTTGACATTTGAATACCCGGAGTTACCTGAAGCATTGTAAGCCCGAACCCGGAAATAATAGGTGGTGCCGGAAGCCAGCCCGGTTCGCGAATAGGTTTTGACGCTTGCTCCCACTGTAGCAACTTGCGCAAAGCCACTCGTTGAAGAAGTTGATTGCTCGATCTTGAATCCGGATTCATTACTCGAATTGTCGGTCCAGGACAGATTGATCTGGCTTGTGGAAGCCACCGTTGCATTCAACGCGCTAGGCGCCGCGGGAACGCTCGCCGTTCCTTTCACCACTCCCATGAAGTAAGTCCAGTTCCAGTATGGTCCCGGGTCGGTGTGGGTGTTGCAGGTCGCCCACGAATAACTATAGCCAGCACTTTGCGCCCAGCTTACCCAACCAGAAACCAGCTTCTGCCCGTGGGCGATGACGTGGTTTCGGTCTTTCGCAATGCCATATTTATTACACTTGGATTGGGTCAGAAGTCCCGACGCATTATACATCGCCGTCGTATACCACGCCGGATTGCTGGCGAAGCCTTCATGTTCGGTACCAAGCGAATAGCCATTCCAACAACGCGCATGCCACGCATAATAAGCATCGCGGACTAACTGGCTGATCTGGCCAGCGGGAGCGTCGGATGAGGTATCTTGTTTTCCGTTTGCAGCGTAGTGGACACTCACACTGACACTGCATTTCTGCATGTACGAAATTGACGACAGATAATATCCTTCCATGTCGTGTTCGACATAGAATCGATGCCCGTTGCCGGACGTATTCCATTTACCCGAGCAAACGGGTCGCCATACAGCGGGCCCGTAGTCAGTACTGGCGTGCAACGATAGAACCGCTTGTCCAAACAAAGCGGCACAGACCGACGCACGATAGATCGGTCGTGAATAATTGGGTTTCATAGTAGTGGTGTTGTGAATGTGTCTGGTCGGTGGATCACCGAGAGTCTGTCACATGCACCACTGACGAAAAGTCATAGACATCTATGACATGGGGCAGGGGATGCCCCTCATGATGTTAATCTGCAAAGGCGATGAGGAGAAGGCGTAGCGGCTATTTGTTCTGATCGAGGAAATCAACGAGGACGTTAGCCATTACTTTAGTTCCTGTTACCAGACATTCTTCATCAATGTCGAACTCTGGTGTATGTGCATCGGCCGTAATGCCGCGAGCCTTATTGCCCGAGCCAAGACGGTAGTAGAATCCCGGTACGATCTGCTGAAAGTAGGAGAAATCTTCCGCGCCCATGCGCAGTTCTGCAGCAATAACGTTTGTATCGCCAAGGACTCTGCGCATTACGGGAACGGTCGCCTCGACGAGCTTCGGATCGTTGTTCACGACCATCGTCCCTTCTTCAATTTTCAGTTCAAACGTGGCGCCGTAAACTTTACAAACACCGTCAAGTGTTTCGCGCATTAATTCTTTTACACGTTTGCGCGTTTCCTCGTTGAACGTGCGAATAGTCCCTTCCAGCTTCACTTCGCCGGGGATGACGTTGCGGCGTGCGCCGCCGTGAATCGTTCCGATGGTGAGGATGATCGGCTGAAAAGTATCAATGCGTCGGCTCTTGATCGTTTGCAATGCGGTGACGCATTCCGCCGCGACAACAACGGAATCAACACCAGCTTCTGGATGTGCTGCGTGCGCCCACTTGCCGCGGATTGTGATATCGAACATATCAGAAGCTGCTTGAGCGGGGCCGGCGCGAACTCCAATTTTTCCTGCGTCAATTTCTGTCGTGGTATGAAGGCCGAAGATTGCCAATGGCTTTGGATTCTCCAAGACCCCCTCTTTAATCATCAGAGTGGCGCCACCTTCCTCACCGGCTGGCGGACCTTCTTCGGCTGGTTGAAAAATAAATTTTATCGTGCCCGGAATTTCGTCCCGCATCTTGCTCAGAATCTCTGCAACGCCAAGTTCAACTGTGGTGTGGGCGTCGTGACCACAAGCGTGTTTCACACCGGGTGTTTGCGATTTGTAAGGCACGTCCAAATTCTCGTTGAAGGGCAGGGCGTCGATGTCAGCACGAACGGCAACGCAGGGACCGGGCTTGCTGCCTTTGAGCAACGCTACGATTCCGTGTTTAGCAACATTGGTCTTTACCTCGTCAAATCCAAGTCCTCGCAATTTATCTGCGATAACACGAGCCGTCCGCTCCTCGCGATTTGAAAGTTCCGGATGCATGTGGAAGTCACGACGAGTTTCAATGAGCTTTGGACGAAGCGCTTCCGCTGCTTGAATGATTCTTTGCTCCCGGTCGGACGTTGAATCCTTCGCAGTGACATTAAACGCGAGAGAGATAGCGACAACGCAAACGAAGGAAAAATACTTCATGCGCCATCATTGAACGGAAAACGTTACGTCGGCGCAATGAGTTTCGCGTTGGAACCGTTACGCCGGTTGTTCTTCTTCCGATAGTTTGCGATAAAGAGTTGCCAAACTGACACCGAGAACCTGCGCAGCTTTTTCCTTATCACCACCTGTTTGGGCAAGCACGCGATTCAAGTAAGCGATCTCCTGTTCCCGCATGAAGTCCTTCAATGGACGTCCAGTGGGCATCGCAGACGACGCTGCGGCCTGTGGTTGGACAAATGCGGGAGGTTGAGCCGCCGACGGTTCCGCCGACATGCCGCCTTCCTGCGTTTTATGGAAAAACTGTGTTTCTGGAACTTTGATGACTTCGTCCGTTCCACCGACCGTTTCGGCATAACGATGCAGAGCCGGGGGCAGGTCAGAAACTTTAATTGTTTCGCTGTCGCAGAGAGCACATGCGCGTTCAATGGCGTTTTCCAATTCACGCACATTACCCGGCCAGTCATGAGCCGCCAGAACGTCCATCGCTTTACGCGTAATCTGAAATGGCTTGCCGGTCCGTGCGCTGACCTTGTCACGCAAGAAATGCAGGACAAGGAGCGGAACGTCATCGACACGCTCGCGCAGAGGCGGGAGGTGAATGGGAATTACATTCAGACGGTAGTAAAGATCTTCGCGAAACTGACCTTCCTTCACACGCTTCTCGAGAGTCTCGTTTGTCGCTGCGAGAACGCGAACGTTGACATAAATAGGAACATTATCGCCGACGCGCCGAACTTCTTTTTCTTGAAGCACGCGAAGCAAGCGGCTTTGTAGCATCGGAGGCATCGTCCCGATTTCATCGAGAAAAATAGTTCCACCATCAGCTTCTTGGAAAAGCCCTTTCTTGTCGTTCACCGCCCCGGTAAAGGCTCCTTTGCGGTGGCCGAACAGTTCAGACTCCAGAAGATTTTCAGGCAGCGCGCTACAGTTAATCGGAATGAAAGGTGCAAACTGGCGTCGAGAATTAAAGTGCAACGCACGGGCAACGAGTTCTTTTCCGGTGCCGCTTTCGCCAAGAATAAGGATCGTGCTGTCAGTATCAGCGACACGCTCGATCATTTTAAATACTTCCTGGATTTTAGCCGAATTTCCGACGAGCTGATTAAATTGATATTTTTTCTTGAGCTGTTTGCGGAGATAAACGTTTTCAGAAACAGCTTCGTTGTAAGAAAGAGCCCGTTGGATTGTCAGTCGGAACTCATCGACTTTGAAAGGTTTTTCGAGGTAGCTGAAAGCGCCTTGTTTCATCGCCTCGACCGCGGTCTCAATCGTCGCGAAGCCAGTTATGATGATCACTACCGCTGGCGGATTTAGCGCGCGGGCTTTTTGCAGGATTTCAAATCCGTGTGCGCGCGTTTTATCTAGATATAAATCACTAATGACGAGCTCGGGCTGATGCGTCTCCAATGCTTCGAGCGCCGCTTTGTAGTTGCTGAACGGAAAGACCTCATGTCCTTCTTCGCGCAGAAGCTCGGTAACCATCTGAACCATGGTCACTTCGTCGTCAATCAGCAGTACTTTTGCCATAAATTCGGTTCAAGCTAGTCGAACTGATTGCAGCGGGCAAGTAGGTAAATACAAAAGGCGGAACGGTGCAAAAAGCCCGTTCCGCCTCTGTTAAAAGCCGCTTATTTCTTCTGATTGATGATTTCGCTCATCTTGAAAATCGGAAGGAACATACAGATGG
>CBHWET010000426.1:0-4280 GCA_966112985.1 uncultured bacterium
GGCATTTCACGCGGCACAAGGATCAGTTTCCGTTTCTCTTTCAGCACGACATCGGCTGCGCGCAGCAAAACATCTTCGCTAAAACCGTGAGCGATTCGGCCCAGGGTTCCCATGGTGCACGGGATAACGACCATCGCGTCCGGCGGATTCGACCCGCTGGCGAATGGAGCGTTCATACTTTTTAAATTATGTGTCTGCACGCCCTCGCGCAGTTGAAGTCCGTTCGGCAATTCCTCCGCGACAACCTGGTGAGCGTAATTGCTCATCACGACATGAACCTCGTGCTGTTTCGGATCGAGATTATTGAGGAGCCGTTGAGCGTACAACGCTCCGCTCGCTCCCGTGATGGCCACGACGATTTTCACCGCGGCAAGCTATGTTGCTCCTCCCGCCTCGGCAAGAGGAGAAGAGGCGAAACTCGATCGATGGTCTGCGAGTGGGGCAGCATCGAAGCGGGCGGGTGTTGTTGGAGTTCACGCTTTAGCGTGCCGGGGCAGGGCGGGGCGGCCGGGAAAGGTCGAGCGACCTGCTTGAGAGCGCGCGCGGTGGTCCACACGTTTTCTGAAAGCACCAATCCAAGCACCAAGCTCCAGGGAAACATCAAGCACCAACGTCCAAATGGATCGTCGGAGATGCGAACGTGAGGTGGCCGTTCTTTAAGGTTGTTTAGGATTTGAAGTTTGGAATTTCTCTGGAGCTTGGATGTTGGAATTTGGTGCTTCCCCTCGCTCCCACCAACGTCCGGATTGGCACAAAAGCTCTGATTTCGCCGCTCGGCGACCACCTTCAAACTTCAAACATTTTAAACCTCAAACTGGAAATTCAGCTAAGTAGCTGAATTTCAGACTCCTATAAGAATCCATCCCGCCGGATACGTCGTTTCCGGAGACTTCTAAAACCGTCCAGCAAGGTTCTGGACGTCTTTCGGAGATTTCCAAGGCCGTCCGTCCGCCGACGGACGAGTTTTCCGGACTTCTGAAGACGTCTATCCACGTGGTTACCATCCCAACCGGACTTAAAACGGGGTCCGACCGCCGGTTTTCATCCATTTTCCGTCCGGAAAGGGTCTATCCAGGCGGATATGCCTCGTCCGAACTCCGGAAAACTGGTCCATCCGCTTGCTGGACGTCTCCAGAAGTCCGGAATTGATGTCCAGAAGCCGGATGGACCGATTTAGAAGTCTCGGAAAGACGTCCAGAAACCGGATGGACCGTTTCAGAAGTCCGGAATCGACGTCCAGAAGGCGGATGGAGGGTCTTAGAAGTCTCCGAAAGACGTCCGCCCGCCGGTTAGCCCCTTTCAGAAGTCTCCGAAAGATGTCCATCCTTGCGGATACGCCACTTTGGAACTCTCCGAAACACGTCCATCCAAGGGATAGACGAGATTAGAACTCCGGAAAATCACGCCGCCCGGCGTCCAGCCTGTTCCCAAACTCCGGAAAATCATTCCGCCCGGCGGTTACGCCCCTTCCGAAGTTCAAAAAACTGCTCTGTCCAGCGGACCATCCGCTTCTGGCCTCCGGAAATGCGTCTGGTCTACAGGCGACGCGTCGTTAGTTGTTCCCTAGCGGAGAGTCGGCAGAGGTCGAAGGACAAAGTGATGTCCAATCTTAATTCCATGAACTTTCCAGGAAGCTCGACACTTCATCTCCCCAGACGTCGCTCCCATGCACGCCGAACATAAGTGCTTCGGCGGGAGTCTTGCCGAACGGCGGAAACAATTTTGTCCTGTGGGACGTCGCCAGCGCTTTTAACTTGGGCCCCAACTTTTCGATCGGACCGGTGCTGAAATCGTTGGCTGATTGAATCAGTAGAAGAGGTTCTTTTACTTCGAGCGTCGCAGCACTCAGGAGATGGCGCATTGTTGCACTGTCTTTCCACAGCCGGCTTGCAGGCGAGAATACGACGAAGGCGCGGACTGGTGAGGGTTTGGTCGCCAGCAAAAAAGTCTGCATCGCGCCCGTGGAATAACCCATCATCGCGAGCTTCCGTTTGTCGACAAATGGCTGCTTCGTGAGCCAAACGGCAGCAGCACTGATATCTTTTCCCACAATATCAAATCCTTCCATGAAGGACCGGTCGGTTTTCGAAATATTGTTCGTGTCAGACAGGAAGTGCGCAAATTCTCCCAGCGTCGTTCCGAAAGTTTCGTTACCCGGCCGGTCCGGGATGAAGAGCGCGTAATGGTGGCGAATGGCCCATCTCGCGACCATTTCAAAAGGATACACTCCGCCCGGCAGATAATACGGATCCTTTGTGGCCTGATTATAAATGATGACGGGAAATGCCCCGCTTCCCTGCGGCTTGTAGACAAAGGCGTGAACCAAATTCGACCCGCTGGGGAAGAACACGTTCTCCATTTGCAAATCCAGGCGGTTCGTGGCCTCTTCGCCGAACGCATTCATCGCGACTCCGATCAATCCCATCATCAGAGTAATCAACAACGACGGCATAAAGCGCTGCATGCTAAGAGTCTTCTTTCCTGCCACAAGGTTTTAGGATCACCCGACAAGAAATTTTTTTGATATTCCTAACAATAAATGGTGGCCGCTATCCCGATCTTTTTACGTTTCGTCCATAAATCGATTTGGACTTTTACGCTGGCTTGAAAGCCTTGTCATTACCGACATCTTCTCAGGGCTGAAAGCCCAAGATGTTATAGCCCGGGCTAAAGCGAGTCCGACGAGCGGCGGCCCGGGTAAATGTAACCTATGTAAACATGGAGGCCTGAAAGGCTGACACCATCAGCATACGAGTCGAAAGCGTCATCACCCCTTAATTTTAGGGCCTATAACCGCGGTCATTCCTTCATTATAACAAACCAGTTCCCCCGTTTATCAATAAACCACCACCGTCGTGGCGTGTCGCGACGACCTGATTCAATCCATCTATGAAAAAAATATTAGCTCTAGCATCCGCCGCCCTGGCCTTGCTCGTCACCTCCGCAGCTTACGCCGGTTCTTTGGGCATGCTGCGAATCCACATGGTCCCCACCTCAAACCCAAACCGTAACCAGGGTTCGCGGGCTGACTGTTGGATCATCGAACTACCTGACAATACACGAATGGTCGTCGACATCGGCGACGATGGCTACTACGGAGCGGTGACCGGCAGGCTTACCGCGTTGGGAATTTCCCAGGTCAAATATTTGGTCGCTACCCATGATCACGTCGATCATATCGGCGATATGAATGCATTCGTGAGCAACGGATGGGTCAACAATAGTACGATGTACTATCCAAAAGGCTCCATCAACACGCAGGGGCCTTACTACACCGCCCTCGTCAACGCTTTGAACAACAAAAACATGTCGATGACGAAGCTGAAAGCCGGCGACTACATCATCAACACCACGTATAGCGGCAAGGCATTCAAAGTTCGCTGCCTCAGCCCCGAACTCAGCAAAGTCGACGGCGGCGCGGATGACTGGGGTTCCGAAAACGAAGCCTCATTGGTTCTCAAAATCACTTATGGTGCGAAGTCGATTCTGATGCAGGGCGATGCCTACGGAAATGTTGAAGCCAGTATTCTTGCCGGTCCCTATGGTGGCGAAATCAATCTTTGCCAGGTCCTGAAAGTCGGACACCACGGTGTGAACGCCAACGGCGCTCTTTCCTGCCGCGAAGAATACCTCGATGCCGCGGGCGTAAACAAAGCGCTGATCAGCAATGGTGATTTGGCGATCGACGCCACCATCAGAGCCAGACTGCAGGCAAGAAACATTCATTATTTCTCGACGGGTAATGGCGACGGCTATTGCTACCTTGAAACCGACGGCTCGTCTAACTGGGTGGAAAGCGAACCACCGCAATGGCCTTGAGTCACGCAAATCACGCTTCTCAGATAGGGACGGCTCACCGAGCCGTCCCCATTTGCGTACAAGCGCGGCGCGCGCGGAACGTCCACGCAGGGCTGAAAGCCCGTCATGTGATAGCCCCGGCTGAAGCGAGTCCGACGAGCGGCGGCCCGGGGTTACCGACCACACGATGAGATCCAAGGCCTGTAAGGCCGAAACACAAAAGACAGAACTTCGTGCCCGATTTCGCCCTTTCAGGGCGAGAGTTCTTTTGTCTTCGGTTACCTGGGGCTCCGCGCTCGGCGCTCCACCCCAGGCTATCACATTGTGGGCTTTCAGCCCTGTTCTAACCGCGCCCGAAGACGCAATCGCCGGCCGCGATACACGGCTACCAACGCCGATTCGGAGTTGCTCCCCATCTTGTTGCCTTCAACATTTTCTTCCCCCAAAATTCTCCTTTTGGTAGGATTCAAGATCGTTTATGC
>CBHWET010000427.1:0-4272 GCA_966112985.1 uncultured bacterium
AAAACTCAAAAGAACGGAGATGGACGGTTTTTGAAACCTGATAATCAGCAACTTAGGGCAAAAACCCGGTTCAAAGTTCCAAAAGTTCAAGGTTCAAAGCGGGTGGATGCATCGAGGTTAACGCCCATCGACGAAGACACGAACCTGGGTTGAAAACTTTGGGCTCAAAGGTCGAAATTCCTCACAAGAGACCACACTCCTTCAGGGAAAAGCTGAAGGGGTAAAAGTGTGTTGTCCCAATTGTAACTTTGCGCAGGTTGTTTAAGCTGACTACGTTGTTTGGGGGGATAAGACCGGCCGCTCTCGGGTGATTGGTTGCACCTGGGAGCGGTCATCTCCTTTTAAAGGGGTCAGAATTTCAGGTTCCACTCGTCGGTTCGATACTTCTCCAGTAAAGCATAATAATCCGGAATCTTTTCCAGTGGCGTTGTGGCATTCCAGCTTTGCTTCAAACTGCTCTTAATATCATCCGCCCGCAAATCCAAGCGGGTTAAAAATTCGAGATGTGAACGGTTCTTTCGATAATCCGGTTGTTTAGATGGGAATTTCAGAACGGCTTCAATCATCTGCAGATCGAATCCCAGGAGAAATGTTCCGTGAAACACGAGGAAGTTCTTTTTTCGGCGTTGGGCGTTGCCGGAAAACTTTAGATCGTTGGCAGCGAGGTCGGTGTGTCCTCGAATCTCCACGCGCTTTCCGAGCAAGGATTCCAAGGCACGACGATTTCGTTCCATGACGAACATGTTCGTCTGCGGAATGCCTTGTAGTTCGTCGCGGATTTGGAGAACGACAGAATAATTGAAGCAACCGGGACCTTGCAGAACGGTGCCGCCACCGCTACAGCGGCGTAAAATCGGGATGTTTCGTTGGAGGCATTCGTCGCGGCGGACTTCTTCGTCGACTTTATTCGCATATCCGAGGACGACGAAATAATCGTTGGGCTCCCAGAAGCGAAGCATCTCTTCCCCACCCTGCTCTTCGCATGCATCGAGGAGCGCTTCGTCGAGAGCGAGATTCGCCGACGGGTTTGGCAGGGTCAAATCGAGAAACTTCATTTGTGCGGGCGAGAATCTATTGTAGTTTGAAAAGAATTCCAAACGGGAGTTTGGGTCAAACTGGTCGACAGCAGATCAGCGCGAAGGCTCGCGATGGACGCAACATCCACACGAAACATTTGCATGGGACTTTGTTTGCATGGGATTCGTGTCCCTTGGCGTTTTATCCGGCGCTGTGAATTTTCAAAAAAACTATTGGCGGAGTTGATTTGCCAATCTACAACTCTGCCTTGCTCGCCGCCGAACGGCAGCATGTTCGAAGTTTTAAAGTGAAACCGAAACGCAGAGAGCTAGACATTACATCGCACACGGACAGCGAACCGGTGCGCACGCCGTATATCAACACGATCCCGCCCGAGGACGAACCGCCGTTTCCCGGTGATCGCGATACGGAACGTCGCATCAAGAGCATCATCCGCTGGAATGCGATGGCAATGGTCGTCAACGCGAATAGCAAACACGAAGGTTTGGGCGGCCATATCTCCAGTTTTGCTTCGAGCGCGACGCTTTACGAAATCGGTTATAATCACTTTTTCCACGGCGGCGACGGCGATCGCCCTGCTGACCTGCTCTATTTTCAAGGGCATGCTACGCCCGGCAATTATGCCCGCGCGTTTCTCGAAGGTCGGTTGACTGAAAAGCATCTGCAGCATTTTCGCCAAGAACTGGCCGAAGGCGGCGGTTTGTCGTCGTATCCGCATCCGTATCTGATGCCGGACTTCTGGCAATTTCCGACGGTTTCGATGGGTCTTGGACCGATCATGTCGTTGTATCAGGCGCGATTTATCCGCTACATGCAGGCGCGTGGTTTCCTGAAGAAAGAAAACGAGCCGAAAATCTGGGCGTTCATGGGCGACGGCGAAAGCGATGAGCCGGAAAGTCTTGGCGCGTTGACGCTGGCATCCCGTGAGAAGCTCGACAATTTGGTCTGGGTCGTGAATTGCAATTTGCAACGTCTCGACGGCCCGGTTCGCGGTAATGGCAAAATTATCCAGGAACTCGAAGGCGCATTTCGTGGCGCCGGCTGGAATGTTATTAAGGTTATCTGGGGTTCAAATTGGGACCCGCTGCTAGCGAAGGACGAAACCGGTTTGCTCCTGAAGCGCATGGAAGAATGCGTCGACGGCGATTACCAAAAGTATTCAGTCGAACCGGGCAGCTACATCCGCCGCCATTTCTTCGGGAAATATCCGCAGCTGCTGGAACTCGTCAGCCACATGAGCGACGAAGATCTGCGTAAGCTGACGCGCGGAGGTCACGATCCGAAAAAGGTTTACGCCGCTTACAAGGCAGCGGTTGAACATAAGGGTTCTCCGACCGTTATTCTTGCGAAGACGATTAAAGGTTACGGACTCGGCGAAGCTGGCGAAGGCCGGAATATTTCGCATCAGCAGAAGAAGATGAACGAAAAAGAGCTGCGCGAATTCCGCAGTCGTTTCGACATCCCGATCAGCGACGACGAAATCGCGGAATATCCGTTCTATCGTCCGTCGCCGGATTCGCACGTGATGAAGTATTTGTTCGAGCGACGCAAGAAGCTCGGCGGATCGATTCCTAAGCGAGCGGTTAAAGCGGAATCCTTGAAGGTTCCACCAATCGATATCTTTTCCTACGCTTTGAAAGGCACGGGACCGACGCGTGTTGGTTCAACGACCAAAGGTTTTGCGCAAAGTCTCGTGGCGTTGTTGCGCGATAAGGCGATTGGCAAACATGTTGTGCCGATTATTCCTGATGAAGCGCGCACCTTCGGCATGGATACGATGTTCTCGGAATTCGGGATTTATTCGTCGAAGGGTCAGCTGTATGAGCCGGTCGACCGCGAAACGACGGCCTATTATAAAGAGGCCACCGACGGACAGATTTTGGAAGAAGGCATCAACGAAGCCGGATCAATTTCATCGTTTGTTGCGGCTGGAACGAGTTACGCAAACCACGGCGTGAACGTTATTCCCTTCTATATCTTCTATTCGATGTTCGGTTTCCAACGTGTCGGTGATCAGATCTGGCTCGCTGGCGACAGCCGCACGAAAGGGTTCCTGCTCGGCGCGACCTATGGACGCACGACGCTGAACGGCGAAGGTTTACAGCATCAAGATGGTCATAGCTTATTAATGGCGAGCACTGTGCCCAATCTTCTCGCCTATGATCCTGCGTTCGATTTCGAAACGGCCGTGATCATTCACGACGGTTTGAAACGGATGTACGAAAAAGGTGAAGAGATTTTCTATTACATCACGCTTTACAACGAAGATTACCAGATGCCGGCGAAGCCTGAAGGCGTCGACGAAGGTATTTTGAAGGGACTCTACAAATTTAAAGCGGCTGAAAAAGGGAAGCATAAGGCGCACATCTTCGGAAGCGGTGCTATTATGCGCCAGGCCTTGCGCGCGCAGGAAATTCTTGCCGAAAAATATAACGTCAGCGCCGATGTATGGAGCGCGACGAATTATAAATCGTTACGTAATGACGCGTTGAAATGCGAACGCTGGAACATGCTGCATCCAGCTGAACAGCCGAAAAAGTCGTACGTGGAAACGTTACTCGCAAAGGAAAACGGACCATTCGTCGCTGTCTCGGATTGCATTAAACTGGTTCCTGATCAGATTGCGCCATGGGTCCCTGGAGGTTTGACGACTTTGGGAACGGACGGCTTTGGTCGCAGCGAAACCCGCGCAACATTGCGCCGTTTCTTCGAGATCGACGCGGAATCGACGGTCATCGCGACCCTTTGGGCTCTGGCTAAAAAAGGCGTTATCGAGCCTAAGGTAGTCACAAAAGCGATCAAAGATCTCGACGTGAATCCGGAGAAAGTGTTCCCGGACATCCTTTCAGTCTAAACCGTTTTGACCGCGAACCGGCGAATCGAGCAGGGATTTTCCATTACCGAAAATCATTTTGCATTACTGTGGATTCGCGTTTATTCGTGGATTTGAATTTTAAAATATGGACGTAAAACTGCCACCGCTTGGTGAAGGAGCCGATTCCGGCACCGTCGTCAACATCCTCGTTAAAGAGGGCGACCAGATCACCAAAGGCCAAACCATCATTGAGCTCGAAACCGGCAAAGCCGTCGTGCCGATCCCCTCCTCCGCTGCCGGACAGGTTTCGAAAATCATCGTCAAGGATGGTGCGAAAATTTCTGTCGGTGCGCCGATCCTGGCGATTGCCGGCGGTGCGGAGCCAGCGCCCGCTGCGGCAGCGCCCAAAGCAAAAGCTG
>CBHWET010000428.1:0-4251 GCA_966112985.1 uncultured bacterium
CAAATAAGTCCCCAGTAATTCGAATCCATATCGGGCAATATCCTAATTCTCGTACCCGGTTTGGCAATTAAATTTTGTATTTGGCGCGGAGCTCTGCTGGTTCGTCGCGTTACTTTGCACCGTCTTTTTGCAGAACAAAACTCCGCAAAATAATTTTTTGCCCACTTTTTGCGGCACGAAATGCCATCCAAAAATCTTTTACCCCTTTTCGGTGATACAAATTTCTATGAAATAATTTTTTGGCCTGTTTTTGCGATGCAAAAAGGGGTCGAAAAAATTTTAAGGAGATTTCTGCGATGCAAAATTGCGTTAAATAATTTTTTGATGGTTTTTTGTGATACAAAAGTCGGTAAAATAATTATGCGGCGGGTTTTTGCGGTGCAAATGCTCGTCAAAAAACTTTTTGGCCTCTTTTTGTAGTGCAAAATCCGGTCAAAAAACTTTTAAAAGTCATTTCGACCGGCGAAAAGGTCCATTTGGGACTTTAAGGAGTGAAAAATCCCAAAAACGGCTCTGAATTTTTGTGCCAACCCCTTGTTGCAGGCAAAAAGTCATACTCTTTTGCGAAGCACGGCAATTTCTCTAAAAGTGGCCCTTTTTGTCGTAGATCAGAAGAAATCGCGACGGCCGATGAAGCTTTTTGGCTCCAAAAGGTGCCTTCGAAAGTCTGAAGCAACCGTTTCTGCTTCAAAAATGGTCATCGGACCTCCGGAGAACGTTTTTTCTGCCAAAGCTACCCTTAACGCTTTTCGATGCGACCCCGACCAACAATACCCATCCGGTCAACGGGTAAGGGTTTGAATCCCGGCAGTTGCTTGAAAACGTTGGCATTGGTCTTCAGGAGGTAATTCAAATGCGCAGCATCCACAAACCCTGGATCATCGGCGGTTACGAAATTGTTGCGGATTGAACCGTGATCAGACACTTCCTTCGCCAAATACATTCCCCCTCCGCGCACAATCAAGTTTTCCTCAACGACATTGCGCAAAGGATATCCAGGAAGGTTATCGAAATAGTCCAGCAGATATGGGTACCGACTTTTCCACGGCTCCGCGGTGTACGGCATGCTCTTCAAATCGTTGGCCGCCGTCGTCCAGTTTTCATCCTGGGTGCCCGCTGTTGCGATTCCGCGATTATCGATATGAATCGGAGTTGGGCAATCCACGATGATGTTATTACGAATGATGTTGTCGCGACCGCCTCCGAGCAAAAAGGCGCGTCCCGTCTTGCTGATGACATTCCCGAAGCAGATGGTCCCTGATGCACAATCATCCAGATAGATCGCCTGGTTTCCGACGCTTGGACCGCCGCCGATTTCGTGGATGAAGTTGTAGCGAATGATATTCCCTTGAACGGACCAATGGCGGCCTGTGTAAATCGCACCGGCATCATCGGTTTCCATACAGACGTGATGGATGTCGTTAAACTCGATGACGTGGTCGTTGCCGTTAAAATCCATCGCATGATGTGGAGCATCATGAATTAGATTGTGAGAGGCCCGGCAGCCGCACCCACTCAAAAAAATCGCATCTTTATGCGTTCGGAAAAGGCGGCCGAAGTGGTGGATATGATTGTTATCCGCGTAGTTGCCGCACGCCGTGAGATTCGTCCGATTGCCGCCATCGAGGGAAACGCCCGCGCCGCCAATTCCATAGATTTCGCATCCGGCAATGCCATTGTTTTCACCGCCCGTAATATTAACAGCATCAGTCGCCAGGTTACGGATTGTGCAATTGGTAACGAGAACATCGCGTCCCCCCCGCACCGTGATGGCTCCGCCGCGCGATGATTCGAACACTAACCCGTCGAAGATGACATTGGATACACTGCTCAAAGTAACCATGCTCGCCTGAAGCAACGAAAGCGTGATGTGCGACGTCGAATTCGTCTTTGGATTGAAGGGAGCGAGGTCCTTCGGTGGCCAGAAATAGAGAATGCCAGTCTTCCGGTCGAGATAGTATTCTTCTGGCGCGTCTAATTCTTCGAGAAGGTTCAGCGCATAAAAATCTCCGCCAGATGGCCCTCCTACTCCGTAGACGTGTGGCGCCGCGAAAAGAATTGTCTTATCGCGCGGATCAATTTTCGCGACCTTCAGGCACTCATTGTACCATTTATAAGACCAAAATCCGTCGAGATAAACTTCATCGCTGCCCAGCCAGCGTTCGGGCCGATTGCCTTCATAGACAAATTTCCCAGGCCGGTCCGGCTTCTCGCCGTAACGAGGCTTGGACCCGGAATCGATTACTGTTCCCATTCTGGCAAACCCCGCATTAGGCCAGCGCGCAAGATGCATTGGTTTGCCGTTGTAGAAGAGTTCTGGCCAGCCGTTGTAGCCACGAAATTGATTTGGCCACACCGCACCAAAATCAGATACGCCAGACCGGCGCAAATCGATTTGCACAACGTTCGTCCGCGCACCTTCATCAAGCCGTTTCAAAACAGCTGCATCCGTGATTGGCACAAACGCTTGTGCGGGGAGATCAATGCCGCCAATGAACGATGGCCGCTCATTTCGGAATGCGCGATAAACGATCGGCGCATTCGGTTGTCCCGAGTCCTCCGCCGTGAGTTCGAAACTTTTGTTGAGTGGATATGTTCCATTGCGTATCCAAATCGTGACGGGCCGTGGACGTCCCCAAAAGCCTTTCTTCAATTTGCGAGCTTCATCGCGCGCCCGTTCGAGAGTGGCGAATGGTCTTTTCTCGGTTCCCGGATTTGAATCGCCGCCGGTTGGCGCGACGAAAAGGTTACGTTCAGACACGGCTTCGCAGAGTGCGGGGGCAAACAAAACGATAGCGACGAAAAAGAGGGTTCTCACAGCTTGCATTGGATCTCATCAGCAGAGCGTCAGAAAGAAGAGACGTCAACGGTTAAGGCAACCCGAAAATGTTCTTAAACTTTGGCCCGCGCATTTGCGCGTATTGTGAGCACAGATAAAAACTGACTACCCTCGAAACGTTCCACTCCTTCTAATAACAACGCCCATCCCAAGCCATGTACACGAACTAAAGCTATGAAGAAAAATCCAAATTATAAAAAACAGGCCGCGCGTCGCGTGTCGTTCGGAGCGCTGCTCGCTGCCGGCGCCGTGCTCGTTACAAACAACGTCGCTTACGGCAGTGGCGATTACGGTCCGGCGCGTTGGGTGCCTAACTGCGGCCAATATTACACCTCCGGCTATGGGCACAAATTTGTCGTGTGTCATGACGTCGAAGGCTATTACGCATCGACCATTTCCTATTTCCAGGGTTGCGGCACCAGTGCGTCGATTCACTACATCGTGAATGGCAAACAGGACACGTCGACGGATTGGGCGGCTGGCGCCATCACGCAGATGGTGAGTGAATCCAATTATGCGTGGCACGTCATCTGTTGGAATTCCCACTGTCACGGCACTGAGCACGAAGGTTTCGCCAGCAATCCTGCGTGGTATACGGACGCGATGTACGATGCGACCGGCGATCTGCAACAGCATCTTTGCAACAAGTTCAATATTCCCACCGATCGAAACCACGTCATTGGACATGACGAGTGGCAGAACTCGAGCTGGCGAACCTACGCAGCGAATAATTTAGGTATCGATCCAAACTGCAATACTCACCACGACCCGGGTCCGTATTGGAACTGGAGCAAGCTGATGGGAATCGTTAATGGCAATACCGCGCAAACAATTGCCGGGCCGGATTCTGTGTCGTGGAAAAATGGAGGCGGACGCATCGACGTCGTAGCGCGTGGAGCCGGCAACGACATTTACCACAAAATTTACGACGGTTCGAGCTGGGGCGGCTTCAATAGCATCGGCGCGAATTCAACGTCTGGACCGAGCATCTGCTCATGGGATACTGGACGTTTGGATGTGTTTACCCGCGGTGGCGACGACACGTTGCAACACCAGGGATATATCCAAGGTACTGGATGGCTTGGCTGGCAGAACCTCGGTGGCAATCTCGCCGCGGCTCCCGATGCCGTGTCATGGGGACCGGGCCGCATTGACGTTGTCGTCCGCTCAGGCGGAAACAACATTCAACATCGAGCCTTCCACGACGGAAGTTGGGATGTTTGGCAAAACATGGGCGGGGGCAATGTAGCTTCGGCTCCGTCGATTTGTTCATGGGCCTCCGGACGCCTCGACGTATTCTATCGCGGCACGGACAATTCACTCTGGCATCAAGGCTATAACAGCACTGGCTGGCTCGGTTGGCAGAATCTCGGTGGCAACATTGTCGGCGGACCGGACGCAGTCTCCTGGGG
>CBHWET010000429.1:0-4248 GCA_966112985.1 uncultured bacterium
AGTTGCAGCCCCAGACCGAATTGAATACCGCGAACCACCGGCTTTGGAATAACTTTGCCGAGCCAATCAATTAACCCGGTTACGGTGAGGAGAAGCATCGCCACCCCAATCGCCAGGCCGCCTCCGTAAAGAGTTTCGGGGGTGACTTTCTGTCCGGCTCTTTGGGCGATCACCATGACGGCCACAGCTTTTAACGGCTGGGCAGGCATTGGCATTTTATAAAAGAAGGCCGTAAGAACCTGCATCAACCCGAAAAGCACCAGGACACTCGCAACATCAAGTTTGGCGGCCAAAACCATCCCGACGATCAACGGGAGGTCTGTCCCAATATCGCCAAAAGCGCCCGCAAATTCGTTCCTGTCGAAACGGATCTTCGTCGGCTGAGCACTGGCGTTGATCATATTGCCAGCTGAGAATCTGTTGGCATCGTTCTTTTGTAAAGATGACAGCTCACTTCAGGAATGTTCCCCAGAATCTCACTAAAACTCTACCCGATTGAGTTTCTGCGGGCGGCGCTTACGTTTTTGTATGAACATTTCGTTGGAGCGCCGCCATCTCAAACGTTACAAGGACATAGCAAAACTCCTCTTCAAATATGGCCGCACGGACGTAGCAAAGCAGTTCAGTGATCGTGCCGAACTCTTCGATGACAATGTGCTTCGTGGAGAGTCCGCCCCTCCGGAAGAGCTTGCGGATGATCTCGAAAAAATGGGGCCCACCTACGTCAAGCTTGGGCAAATTCTCTCGAGCCGTGCGGATATAATGCCGGAGCGATATATGAAGGCGCTATCGCGTCTTCAGGATAAAGTGAAGCCGTTCGATTATGCAGATGTTGAACGCATCATTACTGCGGAACTGGGTATCCGGATTTCAAAAGCGTTTGCTCAGTTTGATAAAGAACCGTTGGCGGCGGCCTCTCTGGGACAGGTCCATCACGCGCGCCTGAGGAATGGTCATGAAGTCGTGGTGAAGGTTCAACGACCGGATATTCGCCGGCAAATTTCAGAAGATCTGGAAGTGTTGGAAGAGATCTCGCAGTTTCTCGACGATCATATTGAGGCAGCGCACCGGTACCAGGTGCTGAAGATTTTCGCGGAGTTTCAAAGAACGTTGATTCGCGAACTTGATTACCAGCAGGAAGCGGCGCATCTGAACGCTATCGCGGATAGCCTGGCCGAATTTTCAACGATTGTAGTACCTCGCCCTGTGATGGATTACACAACGCGCAGCGTTCTCACAATGGATTATGTACCTGGAGTGAAGATCACCGACATCTCACCTGTCGTTAAGACAGAAATGAACGGGAGTCGCCTGGCCGACGATCTTTTCAAAGCGTACCTGAAGCAGATTCTCGTTGATGGACTGTTCCATTCCGATCCGCACCCAGGGAATGTTTTTATTACGCCGGATAATCGTATTGCGTTGATCGATCTCGGCATGGTCGGCCGCACGAGCCCGGAGATGCAGGAAAAGCTATTAAAGCTCCTGCTCGCGATCAGCGAAGGACGGGGCGACGAAGCTGCGGATATCGCGATTCAGATTAGTGAGACAACAGACTATTTCGACGACGTCGCCTTTCGCAGAAAGATTGCCAGCCTCGTTTCCGAACATAGCGAACAGAACCTCGAGAAGCTGGACGTCGGCAGGATCATTCTTGAGATCGTCCGAGCTGCGGGTGAAAACGGCCTTTATGTGCCCGTCGAATTAACGATGCTCGGCAAGACCTTGCTGCAACTCGATACGATCGGCCGTGCACTCGACGAAAAATTTAATCCGCGCGAAGCGGTTCGGCGGCACGTCGATGAGATCCTTGCGCAACGGTTGAAAAAGGACGTGACCCCGCGGAAACTCTTCTCGTCGGTCCTCGAAATGAAGGACTTCATGGGTGGACTTCCAAACCGGGTGAATAAGATTCTTGACGCTGTTGGCAATGCTGAGCTGGAACTCAAAGTTCGGACGACCGATGTTCACCTCTTCATGGAGGGTTTCCAGAAAGTGGCCAATCGGATTACTACCGGACTGATTCTGGCGGCGCTCATTATTGGCGCGGCGTTGTTGATGCGCGTTGAGACGCCCTTTCGATTGTTTGGTTACCCTGGCTTGGCAATGCTTTGCTTCCTTCTGGCTGCAGGAGGTGGTTTCTGGCTGGTCTGGTCGATTGCCGTCAGCGATCACAAGGCCAAGAAGCGCAAGCGCCGCGCGGCCACCGATTAACTAGTTAATCGTAGTTTTACTGTTTCGTTGCATTCAGGGCGCTAACTTTTTTATCTTACGCCCCATGCAAAATTTCCCGGCTTTTCGTCCTCCGCAGCGTTTGCTTCTTGGCCCCGGACCAAGCAATGCCGCGCCTTCTGTTCTCCATGCGATGTCACAGCCGTTACTCGGCCATCTCGATCCTGTCTTCGTCAAGATGATGGAGGAGATCAAAACGATGCTGCGCAGCATTCTTCAAACGAAAAATGAAATGACGTTTCCTGTCAGTGGGACGGGAAGTGCTGGCATGGAGTTTTGTTTTGTGAATCTCATTGAACCCGGTGACGAAGTAATCATCGGCATTAATGGCGTGTTCGGGACGCGTATGTGCGACGTTGCAGAACGTTGCGGCGCAAAGGTCACGAAGGTGGAAGCTGAATGGGGACGAATCATCGAACCCCAACAAATCGCCGATGCCTTGAAGAAGGTTGGCAAACCGAAGCTTGTTGCACTCGTTCATGCGGAGACGTCAACGGGCGCGCTGACGCCGGTCGAACAAATTTCGAAGCTGGTCCATGACGCCGGTGCTCTGTTTCTCCTCGATACGGTCACCTCGCTCGGTGGTTGTCCGGTGCGACTTGACGAGTGGCGTGTGGATGCCGTTTACAGCGGGACGCAAAAATGTTTGAGCGCGCCCCCGGGACTGGCTCCTGTGTCGCTCAGCCCTGCTGCGATGGCCGTCGCAACAAAACGCAAAACCAAAGTGCAGAGCTGGTATCTTGACGTAAACCTTCTCGCATCATACTGGGGGCAGGAGCGCGTATATCATCACACTGCGCCGATCACGATGAACTACGGTCTGCATGAAGCGCTTCGCCTCGTCCTCGAGGAAGGGCTTGAAGCCCGCTGGAAACGCCATGAGCAGAGTTATCTTTCGCTGAAAAAAGGTTTGGCTGAGATGGGGCTTTCACTCGCATCACAGGAAGGTCATCAGCTCTGGCAGTTGAATGCTGTACGAGTGCCGGAAGGCGTGGACGAAGCCGCCGTTCGCAAAGCCTTTCTCGTAGATCACAATATTGAAATCGGCGCCGGCCTCGGTCCAATGAAAGGTAAAATTTGGCGCGTCGGACTGATGGGTGAAAACTCGACTGAAAAAAACGTTCAGACAGTTCTTGCTACCTTCAAAAAGACGCTCGGCAAATAACTGATCTCAACCGGAGCCCAGCCGACGCCGCTATTTCTTCGCCGTGGGCTTGTTACTCTTAGATAAAAGATACGCAACGAGGTTGTTGAAATCGTCTTGGGCAATGATTTCGGAGAAGTTGTCTGGCATCAATGATGTCTCTGATAAACGACGTTCCTGAATCTCTTTTTTCGGGATTGATATTTCTTTTCCAGTCGACTGGGCGAGAACAATAACTTCGCCTTCTTCGCGACGGAAGAGCCCGCTTTCAACATCGCCATCTTTCTTGATGACGAGCGTTGTCTTGAAAGCGCCATCCAGGTTGCGGCTCGGGTCGAGAATATCTTCAATAATGCGATCGGCGCCCCGATTACCGAGACCGTCCAATTGTGGACCGATTAAGCCGCCTTTGCCATCAATGGAATGACAAACGGCACAATTGTTTTTGAAAATCGCCTCGCCTGCGCTTGGTGATGTTTCACTCGAAGCAAACAGATTACGACGCTCGTCGATCGTCTTCTGACGCTGCTCATCCACGGCACCAACGTTTTTGGAAAGCTTATCGAGGCGTCTGTTAATGTTGTCGACCTTTGCGGCTGCGAGACGGTCCTTTAAATTCCTATCCTGAAGGATACGCGCCGATACCTTTCCATCTTCTAAAGCTTTAACGAGTGCGTTCGCAGCCTGGGGTTTTCCCGCCATCGCGAGGGCAATCGTGGTCTGCAATGTCCTGGGCGCCAGTTGAAGCGTTTCTGTCAACATGTTGTGCGACTCGGCGTTGTCCACATCCGCGAGAACCTGTGCTACTTTCTCGCGCAATTTCATTGGCTCGCTGGCGTCGGCTAGGATTTTACCGAGGGCAAAAGCATGAG
>CBHWET010000430.1:0-4231 GCA_966112985.1 uncultured bacterium
CTTCGACGGGGAGATCTTTCAGTTTTGCTTTCAACCAATCGCGGGCCGTGAGCCACGTCCTGGTGAAGGCGACTCGTTGTGCGCCATTGTCGTCGCCGGTCAGCGCACGCAATTCCTTGAGTTCAGAAACAGTCCGTTTGGGATTCAGAGCGGTGCTCATATCGGAAGTGTCGGTGCGATGACGCTAAGGCTCTCAATCACCGAACTCAATCAAAACCACATCCGCCAACGTGTGAGGTGATGAAACTTTCCGCCGAAAGGCGATGAACCATTTTCATCAATCCATTCCAATTTATTATCGCAAGCCCTCGCCGGAACCGTTACTTTGTACCGACATACCAAACCGAAAGGCCATTCATGCCAACGCTCGCAACGACTGTCGACGGTCTGAAACTTCCGAACCCGTTTATTATCGGTTCCGGCCCGCCGGGAACAAATCTGAACGTCATCGCGAAAGCGTTCAAAGAAGGTTGGGGTGCGGTGATTGCGAAGACGGTCAGCCTCGATGCGTCGAAAGTGATCAATGTCACTCCTCGCTACGGCAAACTGCACGCAAACGATGCGAAGGAGGTTGTCGGTTGGGAAAACATCGAACTGATCAGTGACCGTCCGTTTCATCTTTGGATCGACGAGTTTAAAAAGTGCAAAGACATGTTCCCCGACGGCGTGCTGATCGCGTCGATCATGGAGGAATATAACAAAGATGCCTGGATCGAAATTGTGCAACGTTGCCAGGATGCCGGTGTCGATGCTTTCGAACTGAATTTCTCCTGCCCGCACGGATTACCCGAACGCAAAATGGGCGCCGCGATGGGCCAATGCCCGGAAATTCTCGAAGAGGTTTGCGGGTGGGTGAAAGGCGCAGCGAAAAAACCTTTCTGGGCGAAGATGACGCCGAACGTTACACACATCGAAGATCCAAGTCGTGCGGCGTTACGCGGCGGAGCTACCGGTCTGGCTGCAATCAATACAATTCGCAGCGTCATCGGCGTGAACCTCGAAACGTTGCGTCCCGAACCGAGCGTCGAAGGTTACACGACCCCAGGCGGTTACTCCTCGAAGGCCGTTCGCCCGATCGCCCTTCGTATGGTGATGGAAATCGCGAAGATGATTCGGAGCGAGTTTCCTAATCGGTCGCTCTCAGGCATTGGCGGAATCGAAACCGGCAATGACGCCGCACAGTTTATTTTGCTCGGCGCCGACACAGTTCAGGTTTGCACCGGCGTCATGAAATTCGGCTATGAAATGGTCAAGCCGATGCAAGACGAACTGCTCGCATTCATGGCGAAGCATAAGTTCGAAACTCTGGAAGATTTCAGAGGAAAGAGCCTCCCCTACTTCACGACTCATGCCGATCTCGTGAAACGTCAGGCCGAACGCAAAGCCGCACAGAAAGCGGCCGCCGCTGGCAAAACCGTAAAGAGCGACGGCGAATGGAGCGGCGATGAGTTTGTGAAACAGTCGGATGCGCTGTCGCGAGGTTAATGTCGGCATCAGAGATGAAGCTCCAAATTCCAACAACCAAGCTCCAGAGAAGCTCCAAACGCCAAGCATCAAACGCGGACGCCGTCGGAAATTATCCGCTAAGTTCTAGCGATGCTTTTCTTTTGCACGAAGGGCCGTCGACTCAACGTCATCCTTTTGACCTTGAAGAGAGGACGGCGCAATTTGGGGAAGCGATCATTCGCTTTTGCAAAAAGATTCCGCGCAGTCCTGAAAACAATCGGCTCATAAATCAATTAGTCGGGTGCGGAACGAGCGTCGGAGCAAACTACTGCAAAGCGAACGAAGGGGTTTCGAAGAAGGATTTTAAAAACACCATCGCCCGATGCGTTAAGGAAGCGAAAGAAACAAAATTCTTTCTTCGAATGATCGCGGCGCCAGAACCCGAATTGGCGAACGACGCGCGCACGCTCTTTCGTGAGGCCAAAGAGTTACACCTTATCTTCGCGAGTATTTATCGAAAGTAGATCAATCATTACCATTTATTTCCGAAGTATCAGCAAACCACTCGACTCACTTGCAACAACGTCCCGCCGAAACGCGATTGGATGTTTGAAGTTTGTAGTTTCTCTGGATGTTGGAGCTTGGTGCTTGGAGCTTTAATTTATGTCCAAATCAGTTTGTCCGAACTTTATTGCTGGCGAATGGAAAGTCCCATCAAACGTCCCTACCACTCCTGTTTATAACCCATCTACTGGCGACGTTATCGCCGAGACGCCTCTTTGCACGTCACAGCATGTCAACGATGCGGTGGAAGCGGCCGCCGCTGCGTTTCCTGGTTGGTGGGAAACACCGCCCGTGGAACGCGCGCGAATCTTTTTCAAATTCAAAATGCTCCTCGAAGATAACTTTGAGGAGCTGATTCGACTTAATACACGCGAGCACGGGAAGACGCTCGCCGAGTCTCGTGGCGATGTGAAACGCGGCATTGAGATGGTCGAATTCGCGTGCGGCATTCCGTCACTGCTGATGGGGGAAAGTTTGGAGAACGTCGCGCGCGGCATTGATTGCGACACGATTCGTCAGCCGCTCGGTGTCTGTGTCGGGATTACTCCATTCAACTTTCCCGCCATGGTTCCGCTCTGGATGTATCCGACGGCTCTCGTTTGCGGAAACACCTTTGTGCTGAAGCCGAGCGAAAAAGTTCCGCTGACGGCGATCCGCATCATTCAACTGTTGGAGCAAGCCGGCCTGCCGAAAGGTGTGATGAACATCGTTCACGGCGGACGCGATTGCGTCGACGCGTTGCTGACGCATCCAAAAGTGAAAGCCGTCTCATTCGTCGGCTCCACTCCGATTGCGCGTTACGTTTTCGAAGTCGGAACCAAGCACGGCAAGCGCGTTCAATCGAACGGCGGCGCCAAGAATTACGTGTTCATCATGCCGGATGCGGACGTGGAAAATTCCAGCCGTGGTCTGATTGAAGCCGCTTTCGGGTGCGCCGGCGAACGTTGCATGGCTGGCTCTACCGCCGTCGTGATTGGCGAAGCGGCGACTAAAGTTCTGCCAACAATTTTGGATGCAACCCGCGCCATCAAAGTCGGTCCGACCGATCGCGAAGCGCAGCCGAACATGGGTCCCGTAATTACGAATCAACATCGTCAGCGCGTCCAGGAGTTGATTGAAATCGGCGCAAAAGAAGGCGCGAAGATCGCCGTGGACGGACGCGGCGTAAAAGTTTCCGATGCGCCCAACGGTTTTTACCTCGGTGCGACTGTTTTGGATCAGGTGCAAAACACCATGACCATCGCTCGTGAGGAAATTTTCGGGCCGGTTCTCAATGTCATGCGCTTCGACGATCTCGAGGGCGCAATCGAAATGGCCAACCGGTCAAACTACGGAAATGGCGCGTCCATTTTCACCCGTTCTGGCAAGGCCGCTCGCGAGTTTAAACACCGCATCAAAGCCGGAATGGTCGGTATCAATATCGGGGTGCCGGCTTCAATGGCGTGGTTTCCTTTCAATGGCTGGGACGAATCATTCTTTGGCGACCTGCATATGCAGGGCAAAGAAGGCGTGCAATTCTTTACCCAGCAAAAAGTCACCACGACTCGCTGGTTCAGCTACGGCGAAGGCGATATCTGGCACAAATAACGTCGGCAAGCAGTCACTGCCAATCACGGGACGAAAACGGCGCGATAGAAATGCGATGCATCACTCGTTCCGTTTGTGTCCGTGAAATTGAACGGTGAGGCGTTCGTAATCACCGGATTCCATTCGAGGAGATTCGTCGAAACTTCAATGACGTAGTTGTAATCGGGAACCCCGCTAATGCTCATCGTGAAGTTACCGTTCACATCGGTGCCAGGTGAAGCAATTCCGGCAGAGGCCGTGGAGTAGACCGAAAGCATTGCATTACTGCTCGTTACTGATCCTGCGATATTGGTAATGACAACCGAGTAGGAGCCGGCCTGGCTCAGCGTCACGTTTGTCAGCGACAGACTTGGCGCCGTCGCACCGGCGAGGTTCGTTCCCCCAAATCTCCATTGATACACCAGATTACTTGTACCCGTGGCAACAACAGAAAACGTAGCGTTTGAACCAATCAGTGTTGCAACACTCTGCGGTTGCGTCGTAATTGCGGGGGCAACGGCAAGGGGAACCACTTCGCCTGTCGCAAGAATTTTTGCGGAATAGGTTCCGGCACCAAATCCGGCAGGATTAACGAACTTGATCTGGTTCAGCTGACCGGCCGTCAATCCTGCACTCGTTGTGCCCACAAAGAGTT
>CBHWET010000431.1:0-4227 GCA_966112985.1 uncultured bacterium
ATATACCAAAACAGCCCAATGATCGGACGCGTGGCGGTGGATTTTCTGGTCGGCATGGTTCAACGGAATGAACGAGGAATCCCTTCGCTACCGCATACCATTCTCGTCGACGGAACGTGGATCGATGGTGACACTGTGCGGAAGCCAGCCGTTGTCACCCTGCAAAATACGTAATAGAGGCAACTCCAGTCCAACCGCGCCTGGAAAAACACGTGTTGAACGTTTCATCATGAAATTCTTTGCGAGCGTATGCAGTTTATTTTTTTTCTGCTGCGGTACGGCATTTGCCGAGACCAAAACCCCGGCACCTAATGCTGAGATCGTTTCATTCCATAGCGGTGCAACGCGATTGGGTGGTTATCTATTTCGGCCCGAGACACCCGGCAAACATCCGGTCATGATTTGGAATCACGGAAGTCCCGTGCCGGTTCTCCAGTTTGGTTCCGTATCCCGGTTTGATGACGTTGCGCGGTTTTTTCTGCAACGTGATTTCATTTTATTCATCCCGGATCGGCGCGCACGAACGATTGCATTTGCTGACGCAACGGATCCTGCCGAAGGTGACCAGGAAGCAGCGGCAACGGTCAAAGCATCGATCAAGGAAGCATTGGAACAAAACCATTCAGATTTTATCGCCGCGAAGGAATGGATAAAAAATCAACCGTATGCCGATCCGGAAAATATCTTCGCGGGCGGCTATTCCGCCGGAGCCTTGCAATGTTTATACGAAGCAAGCGTCGGTTCACATGTTCGCGGATTTGTGCTCTTTACTCCGGGTTCCAAACAATGGACGACAAGTCCTTTATTACAGGACATGATGTTAACCGGCGCCAAGATGTCGACCGCTCCGATCTTCATAGCGCAGGCGCAGAATGATGGCCGTCTCGAAGCTATTGCTGCGATCGGAAAAGTGTTGGCGAAAAAGGGACCGCCGAATGCCACCATTGTTTACCCACCTCACGGAAAAACACAGAAAGAGGCTAACGGCTTTGCGCTGACCGGCGTGGCAGCCTGGAGCCGGGACGTGGGGCCATTCCTCGATACAATTCTCAAAGACTAAGATAACAAAAATGGCCGCCCCACACGGGGCGGCCTGAGTTTAGCACCCAATAAACTTCCATCTAAAGTCATCGGGCAAGATCAATTCAACCCTGTTTCGCCAAAAGTGTCTGTCGGCGCAGAACCAAAGCAAAAGTAGGTAAATCCCCTATACTTAAACCAGGACCCTTCAAATGAACAAAGGCGGCTCTCTTTACGAAAGCCGCCTTGCGGGTGTTAGGTTTTTACGAGATTGAGACTATTGCGTCCACTTGATGGCATCAGCCATGACAACAAAGCCCGTCGTGGTCCAACAGGAGAGCTTCACGTTATTGCTCCCGGCGTTCATGTTATAGGTTCCGAGGGAAACCCATTGTCCACCGTTGATTTGTTGATTCACGCTCACGCTCGTAGAGCCAGTCGCGTGATAAACAATGTATGGAGCCGTTGTCGAACGATTCGAGCCTTGCGGATACCAGCAATAAGCCGTCGTGCTCTTCGTGCTGCCGAGACTGACATTCCAATTCGCAGCATCGCTAACGGCCGCTGTGGAGCGATAGCGATAATCAGAACCAAACTTGTCGGTTGATCCGGTGCCGGTCGACCAATTTGCGGAGGTCGTAAATCCAGCAGCCGAATTGTCAACCGTCACACTGGCCGTCAATGTTTCCATATTAAAGGTCACATCAATCCAGCTGTTTCCGCTCAGGCCCAACGAATCCCAGAAAGTTCCGTCAGCGAGATCGATGCCCGCAGGGTTGCTCACCAGGCGACCGAATTCATCTTTGCCGCCGTTGAAACCATTTTGATAAGCAGCCTGTGCTTCGGGCAGTCCGAGAGCAAGGCTCGTGAACTCAGCGCGTGGTGTGTGCCAGTAATTGTCTTTCGTGTTCCATGGCCCCACGTCGTAAATGCGCTCCGTCACGGTCAATCCATTTGCCGGGTTCTTCAGCGTGACGGTGTATGTGCTGCAACCATTGCAATCCAACACCGTACCTGATGGCAGCGCGACGAAGTGGTCTCGCGATTGAATGATGTGGCCGTTTGCAGTTTTTGCACCAACCAAACCTTCGCGCGTCGCATAGATGCGATAGGTCGGATGTGTGGCGTTGGCGTTTTGGCGAGCTGGAGTCGCCGGCGCGCCGCTCGAGAACAGGCGCACAACAACGCGGCTGATCAATGGACTGGTTTCGCGTGTGTTGGCGAAGAAGGAAATACGGTATTGCCATGCTGTTGCTGAACCGTCGACAGCCACGGGCTTGCCGAGTTCGGTAGCGGCCAGTTCACGCCAGATTGACCACACGCCGCCCACTTTAGTGCGAACAGCGCAAGTGACGGCGTTTACCGGGAGAACAACACCCTGGTAATTAAAACTGAAACTTTGGAAGGCATTGTGTGCATTATTCTCGCCGGAAGTATAGATGCCGAACAACTGGTAACCACTGTTGAAAGTAGTCGGTGTGGTGTCGGTCCCGAGACGTAACACGCCGCCCTCGAGGACAACGTTGTCCATGATGCCGTTATAAAATTGTGATCCGGAAATCGCTACTGTCGTCGTTGTGGGTGAAGCAGCATTTACAGTGACACTGGCAGCGGCGACGAGAGCGACAGCAAACAGTGCGCCTCGAAGCACACGCGAAACAAGGTGGGTTCTCATAGTTATTTATGTGTGTGGACTATCCGTGTTGAGGGGGAAACCGCGTTCAGGGCAGGCAAAAGCACCTGCGGTGAACAGTATCTGGGGAACAGGGAAGTTTGTAATTTTTCGCCGGTTTGAAGTCAAGCTTTTCCAAGTCATTCCCCTGTCAGGAATGAATCTGTCTAAGGACTAGAGCTATACCTTACCCGGCTCAGGATGCACCCACGGTCCGCGATATTTCCGACGCAACAGTTTATTGGCCTCGTCATCATCGACGACCCTGCCTTTGATTGGATCCCACGCCAATGTCCGGCCAGCCTGCAGCGCAACGTTCGCAAGAATACATGATGCGCTGGAAATATGTCCCTGTTCGATGTCAGCCACCGGTTTGGCGCGACTCTCAATGCAGGCGAGGAAGTCACGCATATGCCCGCGAATGGCAGGCGCCACATGCTTTTCCAAATCTTTCTCGGTTTGATCTTCAGGATACTTATCCAGTTCGTAAACGACATCGCCATGCACCGGTTCCCCTGCTCCTTCCGGTGTGAAATCATAGCTATTCAAGCCAGCCTTCAATGTTCCTTTATCACCGTAAATCGTCGCCGCCCACGCATACTTTGGATCTGGCGCCGATCCATACGTACGATGCTTCCACACAATTTGCAGGTCACCGTAATCAAAGGTCGCCGTTTGCGTATCCGTTATATTCGATTTGCTGTTCTTCTGAACAAGAATGCCGCCGGTGGAGCTGATGCGTTTTGGCCAGCCGAGGTCGAGCATCCAACGAACCATGTCGAACATATGAATTGCCATGTCGCCGACGATGCCGTTGCCGTATTCCATGAAAGCGCGCCATTTGCGTGGATGTAACAACGGATTGTAAGGACGCATCGGCGCAGGCCCCGTCCACATTTCGTAATCCAGATAATCAGGCGCGGCTGTGTCCGGCGGATTATCCTGCGGACGCATGTGGTAGTAGCAGCAAATCTCCACCGCACCGATTTTGCCGAGCTTCCCTTCACGAACAATGCGATCACGCGCCTCAATCAAATGCGGCGTACTGCGACGCTGTGTTCCCACCTGCACCACGCGTTTATATTTTCTCGCCGCGGCGAGCATCGACTGGCATTCAACCACATCGACACCAATCGGCTTTTGCACGTAGATGTCAGCACCCGCTTTGCATGCTTCAATCATCGGCAACGCATGCCAATGATCGGGCGTAGCAATCAACACAATGTCCAAATCGCGCTCCTTCAACATCTGCCGATAATCGCCGTAAGTGCGCGGTTTATTGTGTGACACCTGACGCACGGCAACCATCTCAGCCGCTTCCGCCAGCATCCTTTTGTCGACATCGCACAATGACACGACTTCAACCGGCGCGACCTGAAGCAATCGGAACAAATCACATTTGCCGTACCATCCGGTGCCGATCAGCCCGACGCGTTTCGGGCGCTCAACAGCAAACGTCGTTGGAATGTAAGTAGCGGCGGTGAGTGCGATAGCAGCAGCGGAACCTCGTCGAAGGAACTGGCGGCGATTCATGT
>CBHWET010000432.1:0-4220 GCA_966112985.1 uncultured bacterium
CCATGCATGAATTGGCGTGGCATTCTGCCAGCAAACCTAATCGCAAAGAACAAAGCCGCTCAGGAAATTATCGTGCTTCGACCGCGGAGCGGTTAAAGTACCCAGATATCAGCGCATCGTGGTTTCATGATCAGCTTCATCGACCAAGACCCTTCCGGTTCGAGTTCAGATCTCGTTGCGCGGGTTGAACAGATTTTTTCTCCAACGGGAGTATTGTCGCGGGCTAGGAACTTTGAATACCGCCCGCAACAGCAGCAAATGGCTGTCGCTGTTGCTAAAGCATTGGAAACAGGTGAACACCTTGTTGTGGAGGCGGGTACCGGTGTCGGAAAAAGTTTGGCGTACCTGATACCCTCGATACTCTTCGCGGTCGCGCGTTCAAAAAAAGCTGTTGTCTCGACTCATACCATCAACCTGCAAGAGCAGTTGGTCGAGAAAGATTTACCCATGTTAGAAGGTGTGCTGGGTTCATTGCCCGATCCAGTGAAATTTTCATTCACGATGTTGAAGGGGCGCCAAAACTATCTTTGCACGCGAAGACTTCACAAGGCGATGCAGCAAGCCGACAGCTTGTTTACATCACCGGAGATTTCCGAACTGAAGCGCATTTACGAGTGGTCGCAGCAAACCAAGGACGGAAGCCTGTCAGATTTCGAAACGGAACCAGAGCCGAGAGTGTGGGCGCAAGTGTGTTCAGAACGGGGCCTCTGCACGCCGAAATTGTGCGGTCACCAGTCTGATTTTGCCAAAGGTCCCGGACACATCCCATGCTTCTTTCAGCGGGCTCGCAGCCGGATTCTCGAATCGGACGTTCTGGTTCTCAATCACACGCTTTTTTTTATGAACCTTGGCGGCGTGAGTGAAGAGAGCGCAGAGGGGGGCATCCTATTTAAGAACGATTTCGTGATCTTCGATGAAGCGCATCAGGTTGAGAATGTCGCGTCAAAGCATATCGGGCTCAACGTTTCAAGCGGCCAACTTCGTTATTCATTACATCGATTGTGGAACCCGCGAACAGAAAAAGGGCTGTTGGCCACGTTACGCAAAGGCGCTGCGGTCAAGCTGGTTAGCGAGCTCTTGCAGGAGAGCGAGCACTTTTTTGCCGACGTGGAAACGGCGTGTGAAGACCTTGTGCAGCGAACGGGCAGTGCGGAATCGGAGCGCAGTCGCTATGGCTCAAGTGCGGCAAACCGTTCGTGGACCGAGTTGCGGATACGTCGTGCGGACCTTGTAAAAGACGATATCACGTTACCGATTCAGCGGGTACGAGAAGCGGTGAGCGAGTTGATCAAGACGAGCGAAGACAAAGACACGGCGCAGGAGTTGATGGAGTGCAATCGACGCCTCGCAGAATTGCGCAGCGAAATCGCAATTTTTCTCAGTCAATGCGAAGAAGACCATGTGTATTGGGTCGAACGCAGTGGCAAAGTACAAAAAAATTTTTCGCTGAATGCAGCGCCCGTTGATGTCGCACATTATCTACGGCAGCGACTCTTTAAATCCGAAACGTCGGTTGTGATGACGAGCGCAACCTTGGCAACGGAGAGTAGCGCTACCGAAAAAAAGGGTGTTCTGCCACGACGGAGCCCGGGCCTGAGCTACTTCGCTTCACAGGTAGGCGCCGAAAAGGCGACGATGTTACAGGTTGGCTCGCCGTTCAATTACGAACACCAAATGAAAGTATTCGTGGCGGCTAAAATGCCAGACCCACGCGAGACGGGATACGATGCCGCGCTTATCCAGTGGATCGAGCACTTTATCAAAATGACACATGGCAAAGCTTTTGTGTTGTTTACGAATTTCAAGTTGATGCTCGAAATTGCGGAACGCATGCAACCGTTCTTCAATAGAGCGGGTCTTAATTGCTTTGTTCAGGGCACCGGAACGCCTCGGTCCGTGATGTTGGAAAAGTTTAAGCAAGACGTTGATTCGGTTCTATTCGGCACGGATAGCTTCTGGCAAGGCGTCGACGTACCGGGTGAAGCGCTCTCGAATGTCATCATTACGCGGCTGCCGTTTGCGGTGCCAGACCATCCATTGATCGAGGCTAAAGTGGAGAGGATCGAGGCCCGCGGTGGAAATTCGTTTGGGGAATTCTCCTTACCGGAGGCTGTCCTCAAGTTCCGTCAGGGGGTCGGTCGGCTGATTCGCACCAAATCTGATACTGGCATCGTAGTGGTTTTGGATAACAGGGTATTAACGAAGAAATATGGGCAGGCATTCCTTGATTCAATTCCGAAATGCCCAGTGGAGATAATCTGAAGTTGTTCAGGTGGTTTTGGGCAGAATGACGATTTGAAGTTCATTCAGCTCCCCGACACTGCGGCGGGGCGGTCGCCTGCTTGTAAGGCATGTTGATTTATTAGAAGCTCGAAGCATGGGCGAAATCGTAGAGTTTGTGCATCACGGAGCGGCAAAAATCACGCCGAAGACATTGCAGGAAACTTATCGCAAGTTGCCGATGTTGCGCCTTGAATTCGCAGAGATCGATGACGCGAATTATCCTCACCTTCCGGAGCAGCTCGAATTTTTAGCGGCGGTTGTGGAGGATTTCGCGGAGGGCGTTGTCACCGACATCCCGTATTCGACGGCATCAGCGGCAGTATTTGCATTGTTGTACGCGCACCGGCAGATCGACCTGATTCCTGATTCCATTCCAGGCGTTGGTCACGCGGATGATTCAGCGGTGGTTCGGGCCGTACTGATCGAGCATGAAAAAGTGCTCGCCGACTTTGCGGAAAAACAAGGTCTCACCTGGGAAGAGATCACTGTTGAGCCGTAACGTGTTGTTGACAGTCCTGGCCTTGTGCTTACAGATAAGTGCAACACTGTGCCGGACGAAAGCTACAATCTTCCGAAGTATTTTCAGATCAGCCGCGAAATCATCGCGGCTATTCAGGCGGGTAAACTTCGTCCAAACTCGCTCGCTCCGTCTGAAAATGAACTGATCGAAACTTATGGGGTCAGTAATACAACCGCGCGGAAAGCCTTACACGAATTGGAAAAAAGTGGATGGGTGACTCGCGTTAAAGGCAAGGGAACATTCGTCCGCAGTAAAACTGTAGAACGATCGGTTAATCGCATTTTCGGCTTTACGAAGAACATGCTCGAGGCGGGGCGCAAACCGACAACGAAGTTATTGGGATTCCATCTGCGCAACGACGATCACTCTCAGACGATCAACGGGCGTGAATATACGCTAAAGGGACCTTACTGCGAAATCGAGCGAGTCCGCTTCGCAGATGGAATCCCAATGATGAAGGAGACTCGATACATCTCACTCAAACTTTGCCCCAACATCCAACGAAAAAAACTCGAGAAATCCTTGTACGATATTTACGAAAAGGAGTACGGACTCCATCTCGTGGCTGCGAACCAAATGCTCAGCGCCATGGTTTTAGAAGGTGACTGGCTGGAGGTGTTTGACGTTACGGCGCCGATCCCGGCTTTCTGCGTCGAAGGGGTTACGTTTTGTGGGAAGGACCTGATTCTTGATATGGAGAATGCTGTGTATCGCGGCGACATGTATCGGTTTTCGGCCAATGCCCTGCGATAGCTCGGGGAAGAACGCCTCTTGGTAAGGTCGCACTCGTGTCTAAAGTTCGATAAATAACGTTCTCCGAAATTCCCGAATTGACATGGGGCCGCTCGTCCGATGAACTTAGTGCGTTAAGTCCGCGCTTTGACAAAGATATGAATCATCGGCTACAGAGTCTTCGCCATCTTGCCCTCGATATGGACGGGACGATCTACAAAGGATCGACATTGTTTGATTTTACCATTCCATTTCTGAAATCACTAACCGAACTGGGGTTGGGCTATACCTTTCTGACGAACAATCCATCCAAGAGTGTGGGCGATTACCTTGCAAAGCTGAAAAGCTTGGGAATCGACGCGGATCAGACGCAACTTTATACATCGACGCAATGCACGATCGAATACCTTGAGCAGCAATATCCGAAGGCAAAGCGGCTTTTCGCGCTTGGGACACCGAGCATGTGCGATGAATTCCGGAAGGCTGGTTATTATATCTGCGAAGACAGTCACCTTGATGAACCGGATGCTGTTGTTGTTGCTTTCGATATGACGTTGCAGTTCTCACGAGTTGGCCGTGCCGCTTGGTGGATTCAAAAGGGTAAACCGTATGTCGCTACAAATCCGGATCGTGTCTGCCCGACCGATCAGCCCACGGTTTGGGTCGATTGCGCGGCAATATGTGC
>CBHWET010000433.1:0-4215 GCA_966112985.1 uncultured bacterium
CTTTCTCCGGTTTGTGGTTTAGTCGGGGTGCCATGATTCCACTGTTTATCTTCTTCGGGGTGGTTGCGGTCCTGGCAATCATCGTTTCTCGTCGAACAAAAGCTGGAATGCGTTCGGGTCGTGGGATTGATGACACGCCTCCATTCTTTATGTTTCCAACCGGGACTGATACCGGCCCCGTCGATACAGGCGTTACACACGATTATTCTGCGCAGCACCATCACCACGATCATAGTGGTCATACCCACCACGATTGCTCGCATCACGGTGGCGGATTCGATGCCGGACATCATAGTTCGGGCGATTGTGGCGGAAGCAGCGGTTTTGATGGCGGCGGCGGAGGTTGTTGCGACGGTGGGGTTGGCGGTGGTCATCATTAATCTTCCACGGTCTCTGGTCGGACTGTTCCTACAGTCTGACGCTGTTACGATTCCCCATAGATTGAGATTGATGGAACTGGGGCACTTCTTTACACCTAGCCGGTCAACTTCCACATAGACCGATGAGTCAAAATCAAAAAACCGCGATGGCAATCGTCGCGCATCCCGACGATATCGAATTCATGATGGCTGGCACGCTGGTCCTTCTTAAAAAGGCTGGTTACGAAACACATTACATGAATGTGTCGACCGGGAACTGCGGCAGCATCGAATATGATTCACCAACGACCAAAAAGATCCGGTTGAAGGAAGGCAAACGAGCCGCCGAAATCCTGGGCGCGCATTTTCACGGGCCGCTATGCGATGACGTCGAAATTCTTTACGATCTCAAAACGTTACGTCGACTTGCGGCTGTTATTCGCGAAGTTAAACCGAATATCATCCTGACGCATTCGCCGACGGATTACATGGAGGATCACACGAATGTTTGTCGCTTGACCGTTACTGCTGCATTCACTCGCGGCATGCCCAATTTTAAGTCAATTCCTTCGCGACCCACGGAAGCTTACGACTGTACGATTTATCACGGCCTGCCGCACAGTCTGAGCGATCAACTCCGGCGCCGAATCATTCCTGGCGCATATGTGAACACGGCTGCGGTTCATGAGACAAAGCTCTCGGCCTTGCGCGCACACGAGAGTCAGCAGCATTGGCTCGATGCCAGTCAGAAACTGAATTCGTATCTCCAAACGTGTGAAGATATTTCTCGGACTGTGGGAAAGATGTCGAAGAAGTTCAAACATGCTGAAGGGTGGCGTCGCCACTTGCATTATGGATTCTGCGGGCCTGAGGCCGATCCACTGAAGGACCTCGGCAAAGACTATCTTATCAACCAGGACTATGAACGAAGGCTGGAACAGGGGATTTAATTGCGGTAGAACAGTGACGTGATCCCCCTCTTCCAACCATCCCAAAGGGCACGAACCCTGACGCGATTCGTTGTCATCGCTTGCTTGTTAGCTTCAATGTGCCTGTCCTTCGGCGATGGCCAGTTGCAACCGATGAACTTCATGATCGGCGACCTCACATTCGAGCGTCCACCGGCGTGGAAGTGGATCGAGACAGCTAGCGAAAACGAAAAAGCACGCCTATTCATTTACGATAAAGTACTGAACGATAAATCAATCGTCTCGTTTGAGGTGTTGAATTCGCATTTGCCCGACTCCTTCATCCAAAAGTGGAAAGAACCGTATTTATCGAATGATCCTGAGCCGACCGTTCAATTGACGACCAATCAGGTAAATCATCGACAGGTTGTGACCGTCGATATTTCCGGCACCAAGCGGATGAAGGAAGGCCCCGTGAAAAACCAGGCGACGCACGGCGTGGTCATCGATCTTAAAGATGAACAGATCGGTGCACGCATTTTGGCATCGAAGCCGTTGGTGGATCAATTGAAGCCGGTATTCAAGCGGATGATCGACGACGCGTTGAAGACGGACGAATAGCGAGATAAACGATTTAGCAAAGTTCCGAAGACACACACACATTTATGCCACGAAAAATCAGTTCCATTGCACCCGATTGGTGGGATTACACGACACTCGATACCGACATCATCAAGGAAGTCGCGAAGGTTACTCCCGAAAAACTGCAGAAGCTTTCACGTCCTGGATTCAAGGTAGTGTTCTACGATACGCTCGAAGATTTTTATTTGGCGGAAGCGTTGGAATATATCGAGTCATGGAAACAATCAACGCCAGACAATCCGGTTGGTATTTGCGGACCAATCGGTCCCACGGAACAGCTCCCGCTCGTAGCGCGCATTGTTAATTCCATCGGATTAAAACTTCATTCCGCGCATTTCTGGGGCATGGATGAATGGTTTATTGAAGGCAAGGAAGCGCCGGCGACTCATCCACTGTCCTTTGAAAAGGCCGATCGCGAAATGTGCTTCAACAAGATTGATAAGAAGCTGGTGATGCCCGATTCGAATCTTCATTTCCCAAAGGCTAATTCCGCTGAGTATCGCAAGACGTGGGAGGGTGTTCGTTGCGCTGTGATGCAAGGAGGGCAGGGGGACATCAAACATTGGGCGTTCAACGATCCACTCAAGCGCGAAGGCAAATACAAAAATAATCCGCCGACGCCGGAAGAATACCGCAAGCTTACCACTCGTGTTGTCGATCTGCATCCGATTACGATTGCGCAGAATGCGCGTACAAGCGGTGGCGGAAATATCACCATGGTGCCGACGAAAGCGATTACTGTCGGCCCTGTGGAAACATGGAAAGCGGAGAAGGTTTCCATCTGGCAGGCGGGCACGCACGACAATCCGTTTGGTCAGCGCCTTACCGCATTCATGATTTCTAAAAAGATTCCAGATGCATCGGTTCCAATGTCATTGCTCGCCGATCATCCGAACGTGCAGTTCAACTACTTCCGCGGCGGCCTTGGCTCCTGCGAAGTGGAGATGCATTAAAAGGGGGGAATAACTTTGCGATTAATTCAATAGGCTCCGTAACATGAGCCCATTCTCTTAATTGTCATTCTTTTCTCTCCGTTGGACCGAGTAATACCCGATTCTAGCGCCAAATTCAGGGCTAAATTTCCGATTTCCATCGAGAAAATTGATTTTTTGCTCTCCGAAAGCGATTTCCCGGATGGGAAACCGTTTTGGAACGGTTCCCAATCAATTTTCCATTTGGGAAAACGTTTTTCCACGCTCCTTTTTTCGTTTTCCCAGATGGGGACGCAAAAAAAGACGGTCCGAAACTGATTTCCCATCCGGGAAAACGATTTAGGACGGTGCCGAATGGTTTTCCCATCTGGGAAATGGATTTGGGGACGCTCCTTTTTTGATTTCCCATCGGGGAACTTATGCAACTACGGACCAGAATTAGTTTCCCGATTGGGAAAATGAAAAAAGACGGTGGTTTAACGCTTTCCCAGCTGGGAAACGAATTAAAAACCATCACTTCCAGCTCGCTGAGTTACCGAGTCTCAGGGCTGGAAGTCCGCCTTCACGGACCGCGGCTGTGTCGCAGACCAGCCGCAGCAACGCCCGACGATCGACGCCTCTGAAAATTTGACTACGTTTGCGACTAATAACCCTGCTGGTCCTGGGAAAAACGAATGAAACTCACCACAGAGACACAGAGGCCGCAAAAGGACATCGAAAATGTTATTCTCCCGCCTCTGTGTTCTCTGTGCCTCAGTGGTGAAATCCTTTACAAAATATTCGCTGCAAGTTCGGCGAGTTCGGAACGTTCGCCTTTTTGCAGCTCGATGTGCGCTGCGATTGGATATTCGCGGAACTTGCTCACGATATAGTTGAATCCATTCGACGAAGAATCGACGTACGGATTGTCGATCTGCCATGGGTCGCCGGTGAAAATGATTTTCGTCGCGTTACCGACGCGCGTGATAATGGTTTTGGCTTCGAGCGGCGTCAGGTTCTGCGCTTCGTCGATAATCATGAACTGATTCGCGATGCTTCGTCCGCGGATGTAGCTCAAGGCTTCCACTACGATCGATCCGCTGCGCATCAGATCGGCACTGCGGCGATGTTCATGGCCCATGTTCAAATCGCTCAACAATTCGAGAGCGTCATGAATTGGCTGCATCCACGGAGCCAGCTTTTCATCGAGAGAGCCGGGTAGAAACCCGAGTTCTTTACCCATGGAAATCGTCGGCCGAGCAACAACTACGCGGCGAAACTCGCGATCATGAACCGTCCGTTTCAAACCGGCGGCCATCGCCATCAACGTTTTGCCCGTGCCGGCTTTGCCCATCAACGTGACGAGTTTAATTTTGTCGTCGAGCAATGCATCGA
>CBHWET010000434.1:0-4188 GCA_966112985.1 uncultured bacterium
TGCACGTTCAGCAACTCCTCGACCCGGATTTCGATCGGAAAGGTAATTTCACCGGCCAATGTTCCAATAGACGAAGTGCCGCGAATGATCACGGCACCAGTCGTTTGCGCGAATGCTTCCATTTGTGTCGGCGGAGTATTCGTGATCTGAACCGAAAGCTGCGCCTGAGCACCGAAGGTCAAAAGAGAAAGAACGACCACGAGTTGTTTGATCATAAAATGAATGTTCCGCTTTGTCTGACGTTCGCCACGTTTTCGGTCTTCATTTACACGACCAGGCCCTGGCGTGAGGCGATGCGTTTTGACATTCCCGTGAACACCGCGGCACGGTAAAAGTTGCCCGTGCTGATCGCATTCAACAAACCGTATGGTGTGCTGTCACAGTTCACCTCGGATGGTTCACCCAACCGGCCACTGGCTGAGTTCGGCTTCCCGAGGGGCGTCTATCCAATCGGCCGTCTTGATGCTGATTCAGAGGGTCTGCTCCTCTTGAGCGATGAGGCCGCCCTGAATGAAAGGTTGCTGCATCCCCGTAATGCGCACGAACGGATCTACTGGGCACAGGTTGAAGGGATTCCATCGGCCGAGTCGCTGGCACAATTGCAAAAGGGTGTGGTCATCCAGGGACACAAAACGCTGCCCTGCCGCACATGGCTCGTGGAGCCTCAACCGGAAGTTCCACCCCGGATCCCGCCGATTCGCGTTCGTAAAACCGTTCCCGATTGTTGGATCGGTCTTGAACTGGTCGAAGGAAAAAACCGGCAGGTGCGCCGGATGACGGCAGCGATTGGTCACCCGACTCTAAGATTGTTACGAGTCCAGATCGGATCCTTCGCCCTCGGTGAGTTGCAACCAGGTAAGTGGAAAATGTTAAATGATGCCGAGCGAAAAGCGGTGCTTGGCAGTTAACGGCCACGTTACAACAAAATGATGCGATAGAATCTTTCGGTGCTTCCAATTGAATCGTTCAGCGTTGCTGTGGAACTATTTGCCGTCACGTCACCTAAATCCGTCCAGGATGAGTCGGTTAAATCGTTCTTGTACTGAACGCGGTATCCCTGGCCGACGATTGCAGTCCAACTCAACGTCACAACTGAGCCAGAAATCGACGCCGGCAAAAAGCTCGGCCGTGGCAGAACGGTAACGGTCGCCGTCTTCGTGTCGTTCAAATTTGGTGAACCATTATCGGTCACTCGAACGGTAAAGCTGTTCGTTGTGTCTGCCTGGACATCCGACGGCGTCCACGTCACGACGCCGCTAACTGAATTGATAGCCATACCGGCTGGCGAATTCGTCAGACTATACGTCAACGAATTGGTGGGAACATCCGCATCAGTAGCACTATTCGTGATTATCAACGTTGTCCCAGCGTGAATAGTTCGATTCGAGAGTGCTGCCAGCACTGGTGCCGTGTTCACCTCATCGACGGTGATCGAGAAGGTTTTGCTGTCGCTGAACGCCGGAGCGCCATTATCCGTAGCCACAACGGTGACAGAGAAAACTCCCGGGCCTTGTGCTTCGGTGGGCGTCCACGTGAAAATACCGGTCGATGGATTTACGCTGGCACCGGCCGGAGCATTCGTGCCGAGGCTGAACGTAATCGCATTTGCCGGAATGTCGGTGTCTGTCGCCGTATTTGTAATGGTCACCGTGCTTCCTTCATTGATCGTGCGATTTGAAATTGGCGCAAGTGCTGGCGCGACATTTACTTCATTAACCGTAACCGTAAATGTTTTCGCGTCACTAAGTGCGGGCACCCCATTATCCGTGACACGAACGGTGATTGAGTTGGTGCCCGGTCCTTGAGCCTCGGTCGGCGTCCAGGTAAACACGCCATTTGTTGCGTTGATGCTCGCACCCGAAGGCGCGCCAGGATCAAGACTGTAGGTTAAAGTTTGTCCGGCATCCGCGTCTGAAGCAGTCGCTGTGAAAGTGACGTTTGATCCCTCATTTACCGTTGCATTCGGAATCGCTGATAACACGGGCGCGTTGTTGCTCGCCGCAGTCGTCACCGTCAAAAGCGCGCCACTGGTAATAGCCTGACCGTCAGGATTGGTAACAGTTATTGTTCGCGAACCTGCGGGCGCAACGCCCGACACTGATAGATTCAATGTAATGTGGGTTGGGTCGGTGTATGTAATCTTATTCACTGCGACACCGCTGCCGCTGACCGCTGCGGCAATACGATTTGAAAATCCGGTGCCGGGATCGAAGAAACCAGAACCGCTGACAACCTGCCCCGTCACGGTGACATTCACATTCGTTGCGCCTTGAGCGACAATGGCCGGATTGCAATTGGTTGGTGTCGCCGGAGGTGGAGCGAGCAATTTTACGACCTGAACCCCATAAGAATTCTCCGCATTGCAGAACTCCTGGATCGTCCACATCGTCATGTCGTCTGATGGATCGAGAGAGGTATATGAGTAATCGCCCCAACGTTCGATCGGATTGCCGCTTCCGTCCCGCGGGTTATAAGCATTGGTGCTGGCGGTGTAGAGGACAGGTGTTTGCATCGTGCCTGCAGGGTCTGTCACCAATCGTCCACACGTAGCGGCATTGACGTGCTCTGTTGCACTGGCTGCAGAAAAGCCCATCGCAGCATGTCCCTGTCCCGACACCATGATCGTTCCCATCCAGTAACTGCGTTCGCCAGTGGTATTGCTGGCCGACGGTTGAAACACGGTTCCGAACTGCACGACCGACGGCGTTTGTCCGGTCGCAATACCTTGGATTTCGTACCATCGCACGCCCATGCGCGTATCCGTTCCGCTCGGCGAGCCGGTATTATCGACCGCGAGATTTTCGCTAGTCCAAAGCCTTCCGTTACGTAGATGTGCCGCAAGCAATCGATAGTCGAGGCCGTCGAGTTCACCAGCTGAACCACCGGTGTTTCCAAGATGTGGCACGCGAATGGTCCCGCCGTTAATGACTGGCAATGAAAAGGATACTGCAGAGGCAGTGGGTGTTCCGCCGGGGTTGCTGATTCTGACCAGTTGCAGCTTTCCATAATACTGGCTGTCGACGCCAAGGAAATAACCTTCATTTGCATTCGGGTCATAATTGTCGACACCCTGCGGTGTATAGGGTCCACCCGCAGGCCCATTCGCGATCAAATTACGAAATGCGGTTACAACGATTGGTCCCGCGCCAAGGAGCGAACTTTTGCGAACGACGAATCCCGTCGTGTTGGCAAAACTCCCCTGTCCACGCGTGCCGAAAATGTTCACACCGATGTAGAGCGCTTTGGCATCGATGCCGAGAGATGGATAATCCGCAAAGGCACCCGTATCGGTACGAGACGCTGGCGTGACGAGATCATGTTGGAAATAAAAGAAGGACCACACTGACGTGGCTGTGATCACCGGTCCGTCGCTCACTGCAATCATCACACGATTCGGCAAGGTACCCGCGCGCCCCGGCACATCGATGATGATGACGAACCACCGCCCGGACAACCGGTCATAACGAATCCGAGGATCACTGGTAAAATTATTGGAAGCCGGAGGTGTCATCACCGAATTAAAGAAGACATCGGTGTCCGCATTGATCACCCCGTCCGCGAGGCCAGTGAACTTATTGAAACTGCGAATGCGACCATTCACCGCCACAATAAATTGCGAAGGTCCGACAGCCCCCATCGTATCCGGTGGATAAGCCAGCGTATCAGTGAGAGTCGCGCCGGTGAAACTGATCCCCAAAGTCTGCGGCGAGCCCGGGACGTCCGGAACATAAGGCGGTGCATCAGCGGTAACCGGAATGTTGATTTCGACATCGCGGTCGGGTGTTTCAAATTCAAAATCGAAATCCAGCTTTGCCGTACCGCTTGGACTCGTGGCAGCGACATTTTTTTGCGCCGACATGATTGCGTCTGTTCTTTTCTGAACAGCGGCTTCGCCAGTCCACGGTATTCCTCTGCGTTCAGTGGAAGCGTGGACCGGCCCAAGCAGAAAAAGACTACACATCGCAATCCAACCGAGAATTCTGTGCACAAGTGGCATGGTGGCCGCCGATGTTGCCAGAACGGCCATTGGATTACCAGAAAGGAGACACTGTTCGACAAACGTCGTTTTCCGCTGCTCCGCCCTTGAGAAAGGCCATCACCGGCATTACCCTCCAGCCGCGATGCTTACGGACAGCCAACGAAGAAAGCTAGCGGCAACAGGTTGCGATATTCGATTCGACAACTTGA
>CBHWET010000435.1:0-4172 GCA_966112985.1 uncultured bacterium
GAACCTGCGACCAAAGGCTTATGAGTCCTCTGCTCTACCCCTGAGCTACTCTGGCTCCAAAAATGCGCGGCAAAACATATCGCGTTCGCTAAAAAGGACAATAGAATTTTTGCAGGGATCAGTAATTTACCTTCTTTTCCCGCTTTCAGAGGGATCGCAGCTTCCCTAATTTTGCCGCACGCCAAAATCAGAAGGGCCAATACAGGGTAGTTCCCGTTGAATTTTGCTTGTCGAAGAGGATATTTGATCGGGAAATCTATGGATTCGATGGTCCGCGTCCGATTATGACCGAAACTAATTTAAGCAGCGTTAATTTACCGTTCGTTGAGGAGCTTTATGAAAAGTTCCTGAACGACCGTTCGTCCGTGTCCTCCGAATGGCAGAAAATTTTCTCTGAATGGGAAGATGAACCGCGGCAACTGACGCCTTCGTTCAAAACGCGGAGCATTTTTCATTCGCCCGCGATCGCGCCAACGCAGGCGGACGATTTTCTCCCGGGGTCGGTTCACGCGACAAGTCTCAGAGATCGCGTCATCCAAATCATTCGCGCGTACCGTTTCCGCGGTCACATGATCGCGCAGCTCGATCCCCTTGGCCAACCCCGCCCAATGGTGCCGGAATTGGATCCCGCTTTTTATAATTTCACCGAAGAGGAGCTGAATCAAAAATTTACATACGAGACATTCGGCAATCAGCCGCTCACGGTCCGCGAGGTTCTTCACAAATTGCAAAATACTTACTCCCGCTCGATCGGGGTTGAGTATATGCACATCGACGACATCAATATTCGGCGATGGTTGCAGGAGCGAATGGAGTCCAACGAGAACCATGTGCAGCTCACACGGGAAGAACAAATTCGTATCCTTACCCGCCTGACGGACGCCGTGATCTTTGAGGAATTCATCCGGAAGAAGTTCATCGGTGCAAAAAGTTTTTCGTTGGAGGGTTCAGAAAGCCTGATCCCAATGCTGGACCTGGCCATTGAGAAAGCAGCCGATCAAGGCGTGACCGAAATCGTTCTCGGCATGGCGCATCGCGGCCGTCTCAACGTGCTTGCGAACATCATGGGCAAGCACCCGAAACAGATCTTTCGTGAGTTTGCGGATATCGAACCGGAACGTTATCGAGGCAGTGGCGACGTAAAATACCATCTCGGACACAGCACCGAATGGAAAACCGCGACCGGCAAACAAGTCCACCTTTCGCTGTGTTTCAATCCCAGTCATCTTGAATTCGTCAATCCCGTTGTGCTTGGACGGACCCGCGGCAACCAGGACCGGACGGGCGATAATGATCGTACGCGTAACATGGCGATTCTCATCCACGGCGACGCTGCATTTGCCGGACAGGGAATTATCCAGGAGGTTCTCAACCTGAGCAGCTTGAACGCTTATACCGTTGGCGGAACGTTGCATATTATCGTCAACAACCAGATTGGCTTCACGACCTCGCCAAACGAAAGCCGTTCAACAGTCTACGCCACGGATGTGGCTAAGATGTTGCAGATTCCGATTTACCATGTGAACGGTGAAGACCCGGAAGCCGTGGCACAGGTGATTCGCCTGGCGATGGATTTTCGTCACAAGTTCAAGAAGGACATTGTCATTGATATCTACGGCTATCGTCGCCTCGGCCACAATGAAAGCGATGAACCGTCTTTTACTCAGCCTGTCCTTTATCACGCTATCGAGCAACGGAAACCTGTTCGCGAAGGTTATCTCGATCATTTGTTGACCCTTGGCGGTGTGACTCGCACTGAAGCCGATCAAATTGCTGATAAGCGCCGCGCGCATCTCGAGCAGGCTCTCGCCGACTCGCGCCACGCAGCGTATCGATTACCAAACGAACCTCTGCATGGCGTTTGGGAAAAACACAGCGGCGGGCCAGAATCGAATGCGTCGGAGATAAAAACTGGCGTCAATAAAGCACGCCTCTCCGAGTTGCTCGCAGCGCAAGCGCGTCTGCCTGAGAACTTCCAGGCGCATCCGAAAATTAAAAAGTTTCTTGAGACACGCCGCTTGATGGCGGAAGGCGATCAACCGCTGGATTGGTCCGCGGCGGAAGCACTCGCGTTCGCTTCTCTGGCTACCGAAGGATACCGGATTCGTATGTCTGGACAGGATGCAGAACGCGGCACGTTCAGCCATCGCCATGCCGTTCTGCACGATTACAAAACGGGCGAGCGCTACATCCCTTTGCAAAAACTCGCTCCAGATCAGGCACCCGTGCAGATCTATAACAGCCCACTTTCGGAAACGTCAGTTTTGGGATTCGAACTCGGTTACAGCATGGAATGGCCAGACAGCCTGACGATCTGGGAGGCGCAATTTGGCGACTTCGTAAACGTTGCGCAGGTCATCATCGATCAGTTCCTCGTGAGCGCTGAAAAGAAATGGCGCCGGTTTAGTGGGCTCGTCATGCTGTTGCCGCACGGTTTTGAAGGACAAGGCCCAGAACATTCCAGCGCACGACTCGAACGTTTCCTCGCCCTCGCTGCGGAAGATAATATCCAAGTGGTGAACCCAACGACGCCCGCGCAGTTCTTTCACGTATTGCGTCGCCAGGTTGTTCGTCGCTGGCGCAAACCGTTGATCGTGATGTCACCGAAGAGTTTGCTGCGTCATCCGAAAGTTGTTTGTTCACTGGAGGAATTGGCTGATGGCTCGTTCCAACGAATTATTCCCGACACGCTTCAGAACCGGACGCCGACTCGAATTCTTTTGTGTAGCGGCAAGCTGTTTTACGAACTGGAAAAATATCGCCAGGACAATCAGCGCAATGACGTGGCCATCATGAGGATCGAACAACTGTATCCCCTCCCCGATGCCATTGTTGAAAAAGCGTTGGCGACGTACGAAGCGGAAACGCCGGTTTATTGGGTGCAGGAGGAACCGGCGAATATGGGCGCGTGGCGGTTTATGCATTCACGTTTTGGAGATGTCATTTACGGCCATCATCCGTTTTCGTATGTGGGCCGTCCAGCGTCAGCAAGCCCGGCGACTGGTTCCCATAACAGTCACAAGCAAGAACAGGATCAATTAATCGCAGAAGCTTTCGGTGATAGCGCAAATCAGCGCAGCGGTAAGAAGGAAAAGGAATCTAATTATGCCAATCGAGTTGAAAGTCCCGTCAGTCGGTGAGTCGATCACAGAAGTTGAGATCGGCGACTGGTTGAAACGGGAAGGCGAGTTCATTGAAAAGGACGGCAATGTCGCGGTTATTGAAACCGATAAAGCGACCGTCGAATTACCTTCGCCTGTTTCGGGCAACGTCACAAAAATTCTGAAACGCAAAGGCGAGACGGCTAAAGTCGGCGAAGTCATCGCCATTCTTGAGCCGACCAACAAACAAAACGGCGCGGCCAAAGCGGAGATACCGCAAACCAAGGTTGAAGAGAAGCAGCCGGCAGTGCCGTTGGCTTCAACGCCCCCGCCCGCTGCACCAACTGTTGTTGCTGCAAAGCCGCAAGCGCCGAAAGGCCCCGAGCTGAGTCGGACAAAGCTTCCTGGTGGAAGGCTGGCGAAACACGAAGAGTGTCCGCCCGTGGCAGAAAGTTCCACCGCTCCCGCGACTTCTTCAACGGCAGCGCCCTCGTCTTTACCGAATCGGCAGGAGGAAACGGTTCGCATGACGAAATTGCGTCGCACCATCGCTGCACGATTGGTCGAAGCACAACAAAACGCCGCTTTGCTCACGACGTTCAACGAGGTCGATATGACAAACGTCATGGCATTGCGCAAAGAACATGGCGAAGCCTTTCTGAAACGTTACAATGTGAAACTCGGTTTCATGTCGTTCTTTGTGAAAGCAAGCATCGACGCACTGAAGCAGTTCCCGGCGATCAATGCGGAGATTCGCGGCGACAATATCGTCTATAAAAATTACTTCGATATCGGAGTCGCCATCGGCGGAGGCAAAGGTTTGGTTGTGCCCGTATTGCGAAATGCCGAAACGCTGAGCTTTGCCGAAGTTGAATCGACGATCGGTGAACTCGCGAAACGCGCGCAAACGAACGCGCTCAAACCCGAAGAACTTCAGGGTGGAACGTTCACGATCAGCAACGGCGGCGTCTATGGTTCGTTGCTTTCAACGCCCATTGTCAATCCGCCACAAAGCGGCGTGCTCGGATTGCACTCGATTCAGGAACGTCCAATCGCGTTAAATGGTGCGGT
>CBHWET010000436.1:0-4170 GCA_966112985.1 uncultured bacterium
ACACTCAACACCCGCAGAACGTCGGTCGGATGTTTTGGAAGCCACTCTTCACGGACGAGCCGAGACAACGCGGTGAATGCTTGTGCATCGCGGAAAAACCAGGTTTCCGGGACAACCACAGCTTCCACCAATTCCTGGAGTTCAATCGGAGAACTGCACACTGAATTCCAGTAACCTTCGATTGTTTTGAAGCCCCCGGCATTCATGCGCTCGCGAATAGCGCGTTCTACCGCGCCTGAACCGATCGTGCTGGCATCCAGACCGATGCTGGTTTTCAATAAATTCTCGAGTTCGAGCAATGTCATTTCGCCACCGCCTCCCTTGGCAGGAACGCAAGCAACTCATGAGCGCGGTCTCGCAACAGTTTCTCCGGATCAATGAGATGGATAAAACCTTTTTCGTCCATCGCCACCGGGCCAATAAACGGCAGTTCCTTTGTCACAATCCCGGACTGCACAAAGTCGGCACTATTACGTTGCAATGTGGTCGTCGCGCGTTCGCCTATGATACCGGCCAAACGCTGTTCACCTGATTCATCGACAAAACTGACAAGAACGATACGAGTGCTCAGCTGGTTCGCGGCGGGCCGGGAATCGATTAACTGAGCCAGGTCCAGAACTGGAACAAGTACACCGCGGTAATTAAAAAATCCCGCTACACCTTTTGGCGCGAGCGGCACTTTGCTGATCTGCACAAGAGGGACGACCTCTACGACACGCGTCGCTTCCAGTGCAAACCGGTTCTCTCCCAGTTCAAGCAGGAGGTACAGCATGAACTTAAACTTTGAAACGTGAGATGCTGCTCTGCATGCCGTTCGCCGCGTCACGCAGCTGATCGATCGTCTGGTTCGACGCGCGTAAAGACTCGACTGTTTGCTGCGCCGATTCAGTCAACTGCAGCAGGGCTTCACTGATTTGTTGTGCTCCGGTCGACTGCGATTGCATGCCTTCTGTCACGCTTTCGAATTGTGGCGTCAGCGTCTGCACCTGTTCGACAATCTGCACGAGTTGTTTGCCTACCTGTTGAACATCGGCAACACCACGACGAACCTGTTCCGAAAACTTATCCATTCCCATGACGCCAGCAGAAACGGCCGACTGCATTTCCTTAACAATCTGTTCGATATCGTAAGTCGCGACGGCAGTCTGGTCGGCAAGACGGCGAATTTCTGTGGCAACCACCGCAAAGCCGCGGCCGTACTCGCCGGCTTTTTCAGCTTCAATCGCGGCATTCAACGACAGCAGATTGGTCTGATCGGCAACTTTCGTAATTGTCGTGACGACCTGGTTGATGTTGCCGGCTTTTTCATTGAGGACGGCGAGTTTGCTGTTAATGGCACCAGCCGCTTCGGTGATATGGCGCATTGTTTCTTCCATGCGCGTGATCGCATCCTGACTCGATCCAGCCATCGTCGCTGTTTCTTCAGCCACTTTGGAAACTTCGTTCATCGTTCGCGCCAATTCTTTGGAGGTCGCAGAAATTTCCTTGGAAGTCGCACCGATCTCGGTAGTGGTCGCCGCGATTTCGCTGGCAGTCGCCTGTTGTTCCTTGGAAGTCGCAGCAATATCCTGGATCGAAGTATTCACCTGCACTCCCGATTTCTGCACTTGTTGCGCGAGGGCGGACAATTGCTCCACCATCACCGACAACGCATTACCCATCACGTCGCGGTCAGATTGCGCCTTCACCTTCACGGCAAGATTCCCGGAGGCGATTTCTTCGACGTGACGAGCCATTCCTCGGAGCGCATCCGTCATTTTATTGAAAGCCTTGGAGAGGTCACCAATTTCATCGCGACGCTCCGCAACCGATGTTTCGACCGCAAGATTTCCGCTGGCAATTTCGTTCGCAACTGCGACCACGTCGTTTAATGGACGAGTGATGTCGCGCATGATGAAGAAACCGATAAGCAACACAACCACAAGACCCAGCAAGGCAAACAGCAGGGTTCGATTGACGTCACCCTGGCGTTTATCGATGCGCACCTTTAAAAGATCGGTCAAGGCTGCACTAACAGCTGCCTCCATCTTATAAATCGATGAAATCGCCGGCGCGATGCTTTGATAGTATGAAGTAGCGTCGGTTTTTCCCCCGGCCTTACGAATCGTCGCGAAGCTCTCGACGGCACTTTGATGATTGTTTTTTTGTACCGCGTCCACACTGGTTTTGAGAGACGGATTGGTGGCGAAAGCTTTTTCGAAAGAGCCGTCAATCGATTCGAGAATGTATTCGCCCAAAATGACATCCCGCTGCAACTCCGCATTCTGCGCATCAGCATTGTCCGCCCGAATCCCAAGCACTCGTGCTTGCGACAGGCGCTCCGCGAGCTTCGGCGCATCAAATTGATGAATGCTCATTAGGTAATAGCTGTCAAGGTCCGGGTCGAGCGTGAGGTTCGACGTATCGCCGACGTAGTTCAACAGGGTGATAATGTCGGCAACTAATTTGGTGTGTTGCTCAATACTTTCGGCTGTTGCGGAATTCTTTAGCACATCCGCAATCGCCGCTTTCAAGGTAGGCCATCGCTGCTCCGTTTTAAGTGCACGGCCGTGGCGAACATCGATTTCGTCGACGCCTTTGATCGCTTTGTCGATCTCCGCTGCTTTTGCCTGCACGTCAACTTTAGCTTTGGAGTCGACGGCGGCCACAGCGACGAGGTCGCGGTGATCCTGCACGTTGGCGAGCAACGCCAGCAGGCGATCAATGTATTCAACACCGCGAACTTCCTGGCGCGAAAACTCGATCCCCAGTTCATTCACCGAAGAAACAAGTTTGTATGTTACGACGGCAAACGGAATCAGGAACAATAGTCCCAACACGGCAAGTTTTTGCCAAACTCTCAAGTTTTTCATAGGGAGGTGTTTAATCGTAGTTAATCCTACCAGAAACTAGGGGATTTTTGTAACCAAAAAAATTTAGCGACTTTTTTCCGACGGTTCAATGACTAAGAATCGAATATCCCTCCGTAGAGGTGATCGGGACGGTTTCAGCAGAAAATTTCGGTCAGATATCGTCATTTCCACGCTTGCAGCGGGAATAAACGTTCCGATGACGCCATTTCCACGGTGGAAATGGAGATATTTGATCCGATATCCGTAATTCCACGCTGGAAATGGAAATATCCGATCCAATATCTCCGTTTCCGGAATGGAAATTCCGATAAATGATCCGATGACGGCGTTTCCAGCGTGGAAATGGCGATATTGGATCATTTGTCCGCGTTTCCACCGTGGAAATGGAAATATTGGATCAAATATCCTCGTCGCCACCGTGGAAATGGCGGTACAGGAACAAATATCTTCATTTCCACGCTGGAAATTTGGATATCGGATCGGATATCCCCTCGGAAAGCGCGTGAAACCAAGAGTTTATAGCGCAAACACTACAAAATCCGCTGAAACGCCGTGCATGGATGCAATGCTTGTTCGAAAGCGTTTGATGGACGCAAAACCGATCAAAAAAAGGAGCCGAAAAACGTGAAATCCGGTCTCTTTTCCGAACAAGACCGGCTACCACCGGCGGTGATGGTGATAATACCGCGGTCCACCTAAATAAACCCGAAATTCCGGGCCGTAATACGGCGGACCGTAGTCATATGCCGGATAAGGATAGACCGGCACCGGCACATAGACCGGCGGCTGTTGATTCATGTCGAAGTAGATTCGGGAAGGGATTACATCCTCGCGATCCATCATATGGCCGGTATGGAAAACGCGAACCTGGGCGAATTGATTGGTTGCGACAGGCAAAGCGCGGATCACGTAATTATACGAACCAAAGTCATGAAACGTGCCATCGCGATCGCCGTAAATCTTCAAATGGACCGGTGCCGGACCGATATCAGCCCCGTTGGCTTCAATTCTCGCGCCGGGAGCCGAAGCTTCAATAAGAACATCGTAGGCCATAGTCCCATTCGGGCCGGGTTCGGCACCTGGCGGGAGTGGAGTCGTACAACCCACTATAAGGGTCAACAGGCCAGCGGTCACCGCGACTAACAATTTACCCATGGTTAAAAAATGCCGCAAAATTCGAAAATGACAACTGTGGGGAGACGTGGAGGCGTCAATGTTTCTGGCTCAGCCAGAGAACAATCAGCGGAACGAGGAACCCGCCGACAAGCGATATCCAGACCGGCAACTTCTTTCGACTGAAACGAAACGCCAGAATAAT
>CBHWET010000437.1:0-4155 GCA_966112985.1 uncultured bacterium
TCGGATTCCTCACGGAGCGGAGCAATTTGCTCGTGAGTCAAATAACCCATGTCAACCAACAGGTCTAAAAGGTAATCGTCTTTTCCAGCCACGGCTTTTTTCTTTCGGTCAAAAGTGCTTAATCAGCGCGACATTCTATGAGGCGAAAAATTCAAAGTCAAATATTGAGGCGCGTTTTGTCCGCGTAAACGGAATATTCACTCGATCACCTCTGCCCAAATTCTGGCACCGGTGTCCTGTGTGGATTCCCACACCACAATGGCCAGCCCGTTCGGCACCGCACTCGCAGCCGCCGCATAAATCCCATTCGCCGTTAAAAGTTTGGACAACGCTGCATCGCCATCGTTTCGCAGCATCAGTTTCGTCCCCTCCTGCCAGGCATACATCAGCTTATCCTTTGCCAAAAAGACGATAGGTTGTGTTCCAATCCCCACTTTCTTTTCCGTACCCTCTGCGCCAGCGGAAAGGATGTTTTTGTCCCGCCGCCAGACACTGACGAACGCGCCGTCTGCACGAACCCCGAGACCTCCACCGTCCATGGGACAACCTTTCAGCGGCCATTTCCCATGACCAAGTTTGTGTGCCTCCGCAAATTTCCGTCCGTCCTTGCTGACAGAAAAAAAAATATCCCTGGAGCCGCCCAGCCAGTTGCGCCACATCACCACGAGGTCACCATTCGGCATGAATTCTACAGTCGGATGACAACATTCGCAAATATGTCCATCTGCCGATTGATAAATGCGGATATTCCTGCCCCATGTGTATCCTTCGTCTTCAGAAAGAGCGCCCCACAACTCCGTCTGGGCGCTCCGCAAATCCAGCCACACGATGAAAATTCTGTTTTTCCCATCACTCGCCATCGCGTGCAATCCTTCGCGCGCCGCCCGCGGCACATCATTCACCGTGACTGTTTGGTGCCAGACATGTCCGCCATCGTTCGACCTCCAAAGTTTCAGGTCACCCGTCACATGCGAAATGGCTGAAATAACTTGAGCTGATTGAGTAGTCACAATTCGCGGACCTCGGCGCATACCAAGTGCGAGATGATCAACCAGTGCAACCTTAATTGGCTTTGAAAAAGTGCGTCCTCCGTTCGTAGAACCAGTGCAGAAAATGGTGTTCGACTGGCCAAAGACAACCAACACGTTGTTACTACCGCGGACACAAACCTGTGGCTGCTTCGCTCCTTTGAAGTCAGCAGGAATCACGGGTATCGCACTTATCGCCAGCAGTGGAAATCCAAGCAAAAGCACTGCCAGAAGCCAAAGGACACGCATACCATTTCAACGTTTGAACCTGTAGACGAGAATCCCGTCAGGATAAATCTTGCCGTTCGGCAACTCTTTCGTACTGCGCTCAATGGGGAATTTTTTTTCAAGCACGAAGTTATCCGGATGTTTTTCGATGATTTCGCGCAACAACTCCTCGTGCTTCGGTGGACGTTCAAGGGCTCTATCAATCACCACATAACCGACTGTGTCCTGTTGCAATAGCGCAAAGGCCTCATCAGCATTGGTGTATTCGCGCTTCTGCTCCTTCTTTGCACTCATCGTAGGCGCATAGAGCAATTTGTAACTGGAACTCGAACCGCTCCAATCCGTATCCGCAAATTTTTTACTTGTCCGCTCCGCATAATGCTTCGGTCGCTTTCCATCATGCATCGCCACCTCACAAATAAACATCCCCTCCCCTCGCGCATCCGACGAGACGAGGAACTTCTCCTTCTCACCCGCTGCGACATTTAACCACCGGGCCACTTCCTGAAAACCGGCCCAGCCTTTGTGAGGGATACGAAAGTTCAGCACAAAAAAAAGAACCAACGGAACTCCACATGCCAATCCGCAAGCGACTTTCCCTGGCACGTTGCGTCGACGCAACTCCTTTGAAATCCATTCAGCGCCCGCAATCGCCAAAGCGATAACTGCCGGTAGCGCCGGAATCAGATGACGCACTTCATAACCGGCCGGAATGACCATCGCGGCAAACAATACGCTAAACAGCAGTGCAATCACTGAAGCCCAAACAATCGCCCCCTTCTCAGAAGTTCCTTTACGCGGCCATTTGACAATCAGCCCGAACACCGCCAGCACGGTAATAGCTAAGCCCACAGTAAGGGTCAGCTTTGTGAAGTAATACGGAACAGCTTTGTGCGTGAAGGCCCAGCCAAATGGATCGTCTGAGATGCCATTCGTCGCTAGCTTCACCGTTTTGATTGACCATGGTCCCGCCAGGATTGCGACAACGATCGCCGCGAGCCATAAGGAGAATTTTTTCAGCAAATGAAACTTCCGCGTGAGCAGAATCGTAATCGGCGGCACAAACACCAGCAGGAAACCGGAAAACTTGATAAGAATGACGAGCGCAGCGCAAACCGCAAACCCGACGGAATCACGCTTTCGCTCGGTCTCCAGATATCGCGCGAAGAATACGACGGCGAGAAGTACCAGCAATGTAATCGGAATCTCCGTCATGACAGCCGCGGTGTACTGTTGCACTAATGGAATCGCGATGAAAACAAGCGCACCAATCAAGCTCGCCACTCTTCCAAACTCCTTCGCGAGTAAACAATACAACACGAGCGCACCCAACGCCGCAAGCACCGCCATAAGAATCATAATGGACTCTCGCTGCGGCGAAAAAATCAGCGCCCATGCAGTCTGGATCAGGTAAAATGTCGGTCCCCAATGTCCCAACGCAACTTTCGGGTAGTGATCATAATAATTTTCCCCGAACTGTCGCATCTGTCTCGGGAAACCCGCCTTGACGAAATCATGCACAAACAATCCCGTGACGTAATGCCCGGCCTCGTCTGGTTCACTTCCAAATTCAGCCTGATATGCTCCCCCGAACCATTGCAGAGCGACTGCTACGGCAAACAACAAACAAAATACGAGCAGCTTGGCTGTCCAAATCGTTTTGCGCTGGGAATCAGGTGCTAAACTCATTGGGTAAACAGTAGTTAAAACGTCGACGCTGCAAAATCATTTCTGCTCGATCAACTCCAACTCCGCCGCAACGGCAAGATGTTGCGCATTCTGTCGCGGCTCCACCTTAGTGTGTAGCGGACGCCAATCTTTACCAATGAAGATATAATCCAGCCGCAGCCAGGGCCCAAACAGAGAAAGTGGGTTCCGGGTCAGCCCAGGGAAAGTCAGTCCATAACCATTTCCGGCCAGCGCAAACGCATCTTGAAACTCGTCTCTAAAAAGACCGTATGTATATCCACAGTCCGACATATTAAAATCTCCCATGATAAGCATCGGCCGTTTCTCCTGTTTCAATATATTAATAAGCTTACGTGCCGCTTCCACACGCGATTCCATCGCCGTTTTGTATTCCGCCCGCACTGAACTTGAGAAAATACCGCCTGCACGAACGAGGCTCGCACGGAACCCCGGTCCACGCAGCTTGTTAAAGTCGCGCCGTGGCGTTGGCAAGTGAACGTTGTAAACCATCAGTGGCTTGCCGTCGCGTTCCAGTTCAAACCAAACGGCTGCATAGCCATAATGCGAGAAGACTCCCGGAACGTAGCCGACATGTTTAATCGGCCATCTGCTGACAACCGCAAACTCGTCATGCACAGCGACAAATTTGTCAGGAAACTGCGCTCGCAACAGGGGTTGACGATTCGAAGCTTCTTGGAATGCGATGATGTCGGGACTTTGTGCATTAATAAATGGCAGCATCGATTGGGGATGACGTTGCCCCACGTTATTCGTCACAACGCGAATCGTTCGCTGGCTCGTCTTTCTCGATGAAAAATGCGGGCGGTGAAAGAAACAAAATAGCAGGAGTACCGCAAGCAAGTGTAACCAACACACCCTTTTCCGAAGCAGCAGACAAATTGGTGTGAGTAACACGTAAGGCACGAGCGCGATGCCTGCTGGTAAATATAGCAACGAGCCCAAGATCCAGTTGCGTTCTCCAACGAACTTTAGCAGACAACAAAGCGCAAGCAGCCCAATTAGATAGGCTGCACTCACCCAAAATAGCAGTCGTCGCAGGAGCTGCAGTAATTTAGCGCGGTCAGCAGCATCGCGTGCGAACACTCTTTGCCATAGCGACCGTTTATCCGAATCGGGCATGCCGCACAGAGTGGGCGACCGCAATCCCAAGCAAAAGAAAAAAACAAAAACCCCTCCTCAGTTTCCTGAG
>CBHWET010000438.1:0-4154 GCA_966112985.1 uncultured bacterium
AGGCAAGATCGCGAGCTTCCAGTGGATCGTTAACGCCTTCGACGTCATAGCGGTTCGTGCTGTTGAGCACGACCGTAATCCATTGTGTCATAACGGGCTCGTCGTCGATTACCAAAATGCGTTTTTTCATAAGCTGCCAAACTCTGCTTTGCCGCGAGAATGTACAGGCTTGCGCCCTGGTATTAAAATCAGAACTTTGCCCTAAGGTTTGTAGGACGAACGCCTAGGTTCGGATGGGGGGACCTTTCTTCGGCCTTTAAGTAGGAGTCTAAATCGCTTGCAACTGGGCACGGCTGTGCTTTTGCTGTGGGCGACCTGACACGAATGGAATCCGCTTCACTGAACGATACGCGTAAGACGCTGCTCGCGGCCTGTTTGCTGGCGCTTGTAACGTTATGCGCATTCCTGCCGGTCCGGGGTTTCGACTTCGTTAACTACGACGATCCCGAGTATGTTGTCGAAAATTACCACATTCGAAATGGATTAACGGCGGAAGGCGTCGTTTGGGCTTTTACCCATACTCACTCAAACAATTGGCATCCAATCACATGGCTGTCTCACATGTTAGACGTTGAATTGTTCGGTCTCGAACCAACTGGGCACCACATCGTCAACGTCTTGTTTCACGTTCTCAACACCCTGCTCCTTTTCTTTTTTTTCTACCGAGCCACTGGAGCGCGGTGGCGAGCGTCTGTTGTAGCCGCTCTGTTCGCATGGCATCCGTTGCACGTGCAATCCGTGGCGTGGATCGCGGAGCGTAAGGATGTCCTCAGCGCATTTTTTGCGATGCTGACGCTTCTGTGCTATTTGCGATTTGTTGAAGCGAAGAAAAATGAGGCCGCTGGAACGGGCCATCGAGCGCGGAAGGCGTATGTGCTCAGCTTCATATTCTTCCTCTTAGGCCTGATGTCCAAGCCGATGCTCGTGACGATGCCAGCGCTGCTGTTTTTGTTAGATGTGTGGCCTTTCAAGCGAGTCCCGGCCTTGACCGACAAAGCGATGGATGTAAACACGAAACTGGCCTTGCGGAAACTCTTGTTGGAGAAACTTCCATTCGCGATCGCGGTCATTGTCACGATTCCAATCACGTTGGCGGCACAAAAAGACGCGATCAATTCGCTGGACAAAACACCGCTCCTCCTTCGCCTCCAAAACGCACCTATCGCCGTGTGCAAATACCTCCAGCAGGCCTTTGTCCCGCTCGATCTCGCGATCCTGTACCCGTTTCCGGCCGCCATTGCCTGGTGGAAAGTCATCGTGGCGATTGCTGTGATAATCGCGATCACTTTCGCGACTTTCAAAAATCAAAAGAAGTTCCCGTTTCTGTGCGTTGGCTGGGCCTGGTTTTTAATCAGTCTCCTGCCGGTCATCGGCATCATCCAAGTCGGAAGCCAAAGAATGGCTGACCGTTACACCTATTTGCCATTGATCGGCATTTTTGTGATTGTCGTGTGGACGCTCGCAGAACTATTGCCCCGGCGCATCTGTGCTGTCATTGCCACTCTGGCACTTGTGGCATCACTCGCCGCAACCGAGTTCCAACTGCAGTTTTGGCAAAATGACCTGATGCTATTCCAGAGGGCCGCATCCGTCACCGATCGGAACATTCTTGCCTACGATCATGTCGCCGACGGTTTTGCGAAGCGAAACGAACCAGAAAAGGCCCTCTCGACGTACGAACAAGCCCTTGCTCTCCATCCTGAAGATGTCGACCTGATGAACAATTACGGACAGCTCCTCGCACGATTTCGCCGCTTCGACGAAGCAATCGTGCAGTTTAGAAAAGTCCTCGCGGCGAAACCGGCTCACGCTCGCGCCTATTGTAACCTCGGCGCTGTTCTCCTGACCGTTGGACAAAAGGAAGAAGGCCGTCGACTCCTCACCAAAGCACTCGAGTTGGCACCAGACGATGAAGAAGTTCATATCAATTTCGCCAACGTGCTTCTGGAAGAAGGCAAGACAGCTGAGGCGTTATCACATTACTTGGAAGCCGTTCGTGTAGCGCCGAAGAGCGCCATCGCGCATTATCGCGCTGGCAGATTGCTTGCAAAAGATCGGCCACAGGAGGCCATTAACCACTTCGACGCTGCCATTCACATTCGCCCTGCCTGGACGCTACCAATGAATGAGCTCGCGTGGCTCTTGGCCACCCACCCGGATGCGTCCGTCCGCAATGGAGCTAAGGCGGTGAGGCTAGCGGAAGACAGCTGTGCGATGCAGAACTACAGTGACGCGAAATCCCTGACGATTTTCGATGCTGCCCTTGCTGAAGCGGGTCGTTTCGATGATGCAATAACCGTCGCCGACAAATCCCGGGAACTCGCGGTTAAAGCTGGCCAACCTGAGTTAGCGAGCGCCGCCGAATACCGAATTAACCTCTATCGAGACCGCAAACCCTTCCGGCAACAGTAGATTATTTCAGCGTCTCAGCCGGTTGATTCAGGCGCGCACTCCCCGTTTTCCTGACGCGAATGTTCATTGCTGCCACGAGGCCTCGCGCCTGAAAACTTCCGCTTGCCTCAACCAATTTTTCCTACATAGTTATTCGCCTGAACCTGGTGCGGGGTCTTAGCTCAGTTGGTAGAGCGTCTCGTTCGCAATGAGAAGGTCAGGGGTTCGAACCCCCTAGGCTCCACCATTCAGGACGTGTTGCGGCTCGCATCGCGTTGGATTGGAGGAAGGGTGGCTGAGTGGTTTAAGGCACCTGACTCGAAATCAGGCGTAGTCGCAAGGCTATCGTGAGTTCGAATCTCACCCCTTCCGCCATATCGAAGCGGCAGTTCTCAGCGCTGCTGTTTCAAATTCGAATCCATCCAGTTCAACATCTTTTGCCACATCTCCGGCAGATACTTATGACCCAATTCCGGGTAAACATCGTTCACGAAACTTTTTTCTTTTCCGTAGAGCGCATACACCGGTTTCACCCGTTTTTCGATTTCTCGAATGCCATCAATTGGTGAACCTCGATCGGCGTCGCCGGTCATAAATAGAACCGGACGCGGGGCAATGCACGCGATCACCGCCTCGGTATCAAAATGATTCAGCATGCCGGGCACAAAGTAATAAATTCCATGCGCCGGCAGTGCGTCGTGTTGAAGCAGATTCTGGTAACGCGTCATGCAGGCGACAGGAACACCCGTTTTGAAACGATCGTCCAACGCCATCAACCACCAGCTTCGTGTCGCACCGAGGCTCATGCCGGTGACAGCGACATTGTTCGTATCCACCTCCGGTCGCGATACGAGATAGTCCAGCGCCATCAAATCATCGCGCAGCATCATTCCCCACAACGTTCGTCCCACCCACAGATTGAATTTGCTCGCGCTCAACTCTCGCGCCGGTCCAATTCCAGTCACCGCATTGGTCGTCGGAAATAAACCAGCTGGGCCTTTATCGTTCCGTTCGCCGAAGCAATACGCATCAATCGCGATCACGACATAACCGCGTTTCGCCAATGTTGGCCCGGGTGCTTCCGGTGTGTGATTCGCCTGGAACAGTTCTTCTTTGCCGATGTCGTATTGGCCGCCGTGCCAATGGCAGTAAAGAATCGCTGGTAATTTCTTGCCGTTGGATGTTTTTGGTAAAAGGAGATAACCGGGAACCGTGGCCCCTGCTCCGTTGTCGAACTCAAATTTTTCGACCACGTAATCCCCGCGATCTTCTCGTTTTGTGATCTGAACTTTCGGCACGGCTGGCCGCGGGGGCAACTTGCCGAGTAATTGCCAAAGCGTGGAGCGAATCTCTCCCCGCTGCTTCTCCCAGGCTGCGGAGGTTTTCGGCGCGACCAGAGGAGCGGCAACATCAGCGTTTTCGAGCCACTGAGTGGAATAATTGGTTTCGCCCATAGATTTTTGACTTAGAAGAAAAACGGATAACGGCAGAATCAACGCGAGCAGTCGGGCATTGGATCGAGCGAGCATGACGGGAGCTTCTTAGATGCGCGATGGGCTGCCAAGCAGTTTGTAGAGTCGCGGATTTAGGATTCTGTATTGCCGCAACATAAAAACGAAAACGGATTCTCGTGTTTCGGGTGTAAAGACGAGTGTGCCGGAAGAGGACGCAATAAAAGCAATTGGACGCGTTCTCCCTCACCCGTACCCTCTCCCGCTGGGAAGAGGGACAACGACGGTCGTCGATCCATTTGACGACGCCCT
>CBHWET010000439.1:0-4140 GCA_966112985.1 uncultured bacterium
AACCAATCGATGTTCACGGAACCGGTATCGAACATCAATTTCACTTCATGGACTCCCTGCCCCATCGCAAACACGGCACTCGTGGCGGTTTGGAAGGTGTTCCAGCCACCAGTATTTCCGAGCGCGAATGTCCCGCCAACTTGCACACCATCGACGAGGACTCGCACGTAACTCGGTCCCGCCACAGCAGAAGCGAAATTTATTTCGAGTTTGTAATACCCGATGCGTCCGCCACGGACAGTGTACTTCAACCACTCACCCGGCGCGGTCCAGCCAACAAAATAACCTGAGCCTCCGCTGCCAATATCCACAGGATCTGGACGATATTGTCCACCGTTGTTTGGCGTGTCGGTGTCGTGGAAATCGGTCCCTTCAAATCCCGTCGCCGCGGTGTCGCCCCAAATGACGGCGTTATCATAATTCTCGGCTTCGATCTGCATGCGGCCATTGCTGTTTACGTCGGAACGGTAATTGGTATTGAGTGTTGTAGCCGAAAAATCACTGCGCGCCTGATTAAGATTCGGCGCGGACGTGCAACGATTCGCCTCAATCGCATTATAGTACCAATCGCCCACATTCGGCGGACACAATCCGTAATGCGAAAATGCGTACCAACACATCCCACTGATCTTCAGATCACTCGCCCGATTCCATTGATCGATCGCCTGGTAAGCTTTCTGAATGTTTCCCGCCTGATACGACGCTTCGCTATAAGGAGCGTCGTGGGCGATCCACCAATAAGAATTCCATTCGGTAATGAAAACCTTCTTCGTGTGTTTGAACGTTGTATAGATCACATCACAAAATGCTTTGTAGGCACCGAAGCTGCCGATGTCGGACGTCCGAGGATCGTCGAGTGCACCGCCCGTCGCGTTGTTCGCCGGCCCGTTGTAAGAATGCACCGCAAACCCATCGACTTTGCCGCCAATGTTTTTGCAGAAGTAATCCAGATACGTCACCCCGCTGTTCGGTTCCGACAAATATCCCGGCCATCCACCTAATCCACCGAAGCAAACAATCGCATCCGCCTGTGCGCTGTGGATCTTGTCGTAGACGCCATTGCTGTCTCCACCAAACACGGTCGTATACCATTCTTTCGTCGGTTGATAGGGACAGTATTGCGCCTGCATTTCGTTCCCGATCACCCAGATGCGGCAATATGGTTTCAACTGCGTCGCAATATCTTTGCAACGTTCAGCAAAATTAAACCGGCCAACCCAATCGCCTTCGCCCGGCACAACCTGGCACGGCGCATTATCAATACGGACAATAATCGTGAAGCCCTGATTGTATGCGGTGGACATTGAGTTGATGAAGCTCGTTCGATAATTCGCATCGGCCGCCCATTGATCGGAATAGATCAGGTCCACGGAGTAAGCGCCCTTGCCGTTCAGGAGCGTGTTCGCATCCCCTGCCCAACCATGGATCCCGTAGATGTTTGGCGTCGAAGCTCGCTGCGCAAAAGCCGCCAGGGATAGGAAAGCAGTGGCTAAGGTAATAAACCGCACAACGAAGGCGTGTGCGGACGCCGAGAACAGGTTTTTCATGGGAATGGGTGCCGTCTTATTTCGTCGAAAAACCCTTTTGAGTCAATAAGTGCATCCCTGAACCTGCGAGGCCGCCTGTTCCCGTCACTGCACAAACCACAGCGATGTCGAAGAGTCGCTGGCCTGGCCTTTGCTACTAATCGACTCCCTTCAGAGGCTGATTTGTTGTAACTCCTTGAAAAGAAACTCTCTCTCCCAAAAGCAGCTGTAAAAAGCGCCGTCTTTTTTCCGGGAAACCGCGGGAATTGATCTCCCGACCTGGTCGGAAGACGATATTCTGCGGAATACCGTCCGCGGAGCCGCAACTTTAAGAATATTCCGCGGGAATGCCGCTTCAACACCACCGATTTTCGAAATATTCCGGAATATTGTCAAAAGCACTGTACTTTTTCCGATATTCCGCGGAATATGGCGTTCGACCTAGTCATTCTGCTTCCATTCCGCGGATTCCCACCTCCTCGCCAGAGTTGAAATGACATTTCCGCGGGTTCCGGCTTTTTTTGCCGCACCTTTGAGAATGTTTCGCGGAATACTTTTATTTTACCCGTGCTTTGGAGACCAAACCGGGGAATAAGCACAAAAATGCAGGTCGAAACAGAGTATTCCGCAGATTGCCGTCGATTTCGTTGTCCTGCGCAGAGTTTCGCGCGAAATCCCGGAAAACCGGCAGCGCTTTTCAGAATATTCCGCGGAATATTTTCATTGGGTCAGGCGATTTTGAAATATTCCGGTAGAGGTTAGCTATTATTTAGACTGAGCTGCCACGCAGCCAAGCTTGTGCCGAAAAGCTAAAACTTCCGCTCTTCGAACCGTCGTCCAGTAAATCCGCGGCAGTAGGAGTATCCGACTTCGCGAGCGAGCTTTATGGCTTGATCAAAATCAGCTCCGACTTCTTGTGGAGCGTGCGCATCGGACCCGAATGTAATCGGGACCCGTTTGGCGTAGGCGATCTGGAGCAACTGTTTGCTCGGATAGATTTCTTTACAATCTTTCCGTAGCCCCGCCGTGTTCAACTCAATCGCGGTATTGTTCTTCGCACAGGCATCGAGAAATCGTTCAAACAATTTCGTGCAATCCTGCTTCGGATAAATTCGGAATTTTTTCGGAAGATCCGCGTGGCCGATGATTTCAAACAATTTCGACTCCGCCGCCATGGTCAAACGATCGAAGTAAACAGACCAAACTTCAAATGCGTCCCGTTCTTTGAGTTTTGAAATCTGGGTCGGATCATCAACACACAACGCGTTGGAAATGTAGTGAACTGAGCCAATGAAGTAATCCCATGGATGACGCGTAGCGAGGTGACGAATCCATTCCTCATGACCGGGAATATAATCGACTTCCAGTGCGAGTTTGATCGTCAGTTGTGGATACGCCTTTTGCGCGCAACGCACCTTGTCCACGTATTCGTCCAGCTGCGAATCGAACATGCGCCAATTATCAAAATCGTCGCGCTGCATCGGCGAGTGATCAGAAAACCCAATTTCCTTCAGCCCGATCTCGACGGCGCGTGCCGCCAGTTCCGTAGGCTCTCCGACCGCGTGACGACAGAGCGGCGTGTGCATGTGATAATCTGCAGGCAACGTCATATTCTATTTGTAGCTGCTCGGCACGCGGGTGACACGTTATTTCGCGTCCTTGTCCGTCGGTGTAATCGTGAAGTCCAGAGCATAACGCACAAGGCGGCCTTTCTCCCTCACCTCAATCCTCTCCCGCTGGGCGAGGAAGCATTGGTGTCCGTTGCTTTGGAATCAAAAGAGCTTCGCGGTTCCGTACATGCAGATTCCGCATACCGAACAGACGGCGACTAATATCTCCTCTCCCAGCGGGAGAGGATTAAGGTGAGGGAGAACGCGTTCTTCGGCGAACACTGTTCCAGTCTCCAGACATTTAATTTTCAGGCAAAAAGGGGCAGTGAATTTCGCGTTTGGCAAACGCGAACAATTGGGAAACGCTTTAACCAATCACAGAATGAGAGCCAATTTCCGCCAGGCAATTGCCGATTACATACAATCGAATGCCAAACCGGTCGATAAATTCAGCCATCAACCGCGCCTTTACAATCTCGCGAAACAATTGGCAGGCAACCAACCCTACGACGATGATGTTCTCTTTGCCGCCGCATGGTTGCATGACATCGGTGTGTTCATCGGTCATCGTCCCGAAGATCCGATCGCGTTGGTTAAATGGGACAACCTTGAATATGCTGTTGAAAAAGTCCCGGGCCTGCTTCGCGAGTTTGGCTTTCCATCTGCGAAAATCCCCGCCGTGATTGAAGTCATTCGCACTCATCTGCCCTCCAAGAATCCTCAGTCCTTCGAAGCCACATTGTTACGCGATGCCGATATCCTCGAACAGCTCGGAGCGGTCGGTATTCTGCGAACCGTCAGCAAAGTTGGACGTGATACGCGGTTTGTTCGATTCAACGACGCATTGCGCGTTCTGAAAAAGAACGTCATCGAACTGCCGCAGCAGTTGCGGCTTGAGTCGGCGCGGGCCGCGGCACGACCACGCCTCTCCGTCCTCAATTCGTTCCTCGCAGCCGCGGAAGAAGAACTTGGGACGAGCGATTCTCCTTAACCGCCAATAAAAC
>CBHWET010000440.1:0-4124 GCA_966112985.1 uncultured bacterium
GAGCACTTGCTTTGGGAGCAAGACGTCGCAGGTTCAAATCCTGTCGCTCCGACCACTTTTCCTACTTCGTCGCAACAATTTCTCCAAGTCTCGTTAAATCTTCGTTACCTGGTTGTGGCGTTCGGCTGGCGAGCGTCCGGCTGCGTTTGTCTTTCAACGTAATGACTGTGGCATGTCCATCAGCAAAGCTGGCAGCATAGCCGAAATTATGACGTTTGGCCGTCCTCGTGGGAATATCGTAGAATTGTGCGCCGCCTGGGTCCGCTACAAAGAATGCATCATTAATCGTGTTCTCGTCTTCATCAATAAAGACGAACACTTGGGCAGGCTGCCGTATATCTGCATCGCGAACGTAGCAAGCTGGATAGCCTGGCGGTGTTGCCGCAGGAATTATCGTGCTGTTGTACTGTCCACGGTCTCCCATAAAACAATTCAGCGAAATGCTTCGAACCGTCGGGACGCCGTTAAGCATATTTGGATCGGCAGGGCAGCGATAAATTTTGAGGTCAGGTTGATACTTATAGAGCAGGCCGCCAGTGATCTTAGTTTGATTCGTTCCTTCTGGCTGGATCGGGCCGCCGACAGCGTTGCGAATAAGCCCGAGTACCCACGTGTTGGGGTCTAAAACAGGATAGCTGGTTACGAGTTTGCCATTGTAATCTGCCGCGTACATATGCCATCCGATAATCATTTGCTTGTTGTTATTCAAGCACTGCACTTGCTGGCCTTTGACCTTTGCTTTCCCTAAGACCGGCAAAAGCATGCCTGCAAGAATGGCAATGATGGCGATGACGACTAACAATTCAATCAGCGTAAAGCCCTGACGACAATTTCGGAAATGTATGCGCATAAAAGTCTTAAAGATTTTCTACTGTGTTTTCAAAAGATAAGCAAGTGTGCGTCTGGTTGCACATTGAACCCGTTGTTCAACGTCGTACGACCGTTGCGATTTTTAACAGAACAGATAAGTGCGGTGCAACCGTTTCGGTACACATTTGTTACAAAAAAAAGACCGGAACTTGCGTTCCGGTCCCTGTGATTTAATCAACCTATTAGTTGTTCAACCGGAAGAATTTCATCGATTCCGGAAACGCATTTGTGTAAGGCGACGGTGTCGGATTTGCCGCGTTCGTCGACGTGTTTGGAACGTTTGTGTAAGATCCAGTTACGGCGCTCGCTCCTTGTAAATTGTGTGCACCGGTCCAGGTCAAGACAACGTTCGTCCCGACTTTGTTTGCGCTAAGCGTTGGCGCGGCAGGCGGCGTTGGTGGTGCCGTGTCGACTGGCTGCATTAACAACCGGAACGTGAGCGGCTGATCGAGATTGATCAGCGGGTTTCCTCCGTTTGCACCAGATGTTGTCAAACGCAACCATTTCGAGGCATTCGTCCCGTTCCACTGATACTGCACATGGAATGACTTCGTGCCGCTATCAGCCGCACGGTTTGAAACGGCTCCAACATCCGGCGATGTCAAGATACTGCCGGACGTCGTGCCGGAGAAAGTAGGCGGTTGGAACCCGTAGGCCGTTGCGCCGGAAATTGCATTCTCAAAAGTTTGGAACACGTTTGTTCCATTTGTGATGTTGTCGATATAGAAGTCGAATGGACCTGTGTTATCAACATTGTCGATAACAAACGCGATTGATTCCAAGATACCCCACTGACCGTGGAGTTCGTTCGTCGTGCCAACCGCGGGAGCTGTGCCATTCCACTTTACAGATGCATTTGTCTGAACGTCCGTTGGAGTGATAGGAGTCGTGGCGGACGTAAATTCTGGACCCCAGGAATTATTTGCGTCCGAAAACGTCGTAACACCACCAGCCACATCAATGGCGCCGTTCGTATAACCAGTACTATTCCACGCCCGGATAAGCATGTAGCCTTCAGCGTCCGCAACAGTGTTCCAGTTCCACGTCACGGTGAACACATCGTTGCTTGTCTTCGAAGCAGATTGCGCGAATCCACGTGAGAAGAGTCTTACGCCAGTTTCAGGAATTGTTTTGTACGCGTAAACGCGGACGGAAACCGTGTCGTTTGCATTGTAGCCGCCCCCGTCAGAAATATCACCGGTAACCGTTGTCGGACCCGCATTAGTGACAGTGCCGCGGTCAAAAGTGACCGTCTGCCAGCTAGTGCTTGGAGAAATGATTTGCGCATCGATTGGGGCGCCGCCGGAAAGGGTCGCGGCACCGAGGAAGTGCAGATTGGCACTAGAAGTATTTCCAGACGCACCCACCGGGCCTGTGCTGGACGTTTCCCGGACACTAAGAGCAACACGAACCGACGGGTTTGCGCCGCCGCCAACAAATAGACCGGTTTGCGGGACGCAGCTTTCTTGTCCTGCAACGGTCTGGGTTGCCGCCGCTTGAGCTCCTTTAACGAGGCCGCTTACCGTCACGAAATTGTTGCCGGTGACAAGTCCATTGGTCTTTGAACCGATTGCCACCATTGAACCGCCAGCGCCCGTGTTTTGATAAACCGTCACCTGGGTCGCGTTACTCGCAACACCCGTAACAAGCACTTGATTCGTGTTGGCAGAAAGCGGACCTGAAACCAGGACGCCGCTTGTTGCCAGGCATGGCGTGCTCAACAGATTCGACACGGAGCCGCTGTCAGATTTGGCAACAAAATCCATGTAAATTATATTTGTTGCGGTGTCGGCAAGGTTATTTCGAAAAAGAATTGAATCAATCGTGTGACTACCGTCAGCAACTGTCGCGACGCCACCAATGATGCCTGCAATTGAGCCCCAGCCGTCTGCGCCACCTGACGTATCGTCGATATTCCATTCGTAAAGATGCCATTCCCCGTCAGCCACAATATTCTTCGGAATACCGCCGTTGTTACTCGCGCCTTCAAGCCAAATTTGAACGTTCCAACCTGTATTTGTTGTTTTAAGATAAACACCGATCCAGCCGTCTTCTGCGGAGGACGTGGTGAACGATGTGTTATTGGCAGGTGTTCCACCGCCTGAAAGCAAACGAACACGGATCGCGTTTGGCGCACCAACCGAGTTCGTATTGAACTGCAACCGCATCTGACCTGCGCCTTCAATTGGACTATTTGTAGTAATACGCGTGGCGGTCGACGATGCTTGTAACCCGACCGTCGAGCCGGAGAAAGTTGGAGCCTGGTTGAAGTGGCCAACCCCAACGTTAAAATCATCAAACGTGATGGAGGCTTGGGTTATTCCGACTGACGCGAGCAGCAAAGCTGCGGCGCACCCTAATAGTTTATTGATGCCGAACGATTTCATAATGGATTTTGGTGTGTTCAGGGCTTGGTTCAAATGATTTGATTAAATCGTACCAATATAGGCAGTGTCAATTTCTGTTTCAGGCAATCACCTGCGCGTTTTCAGTAGTTCACGGAACGCGTTTTGCTCACAAGCGCAAAAAAATCTTCTTCTGGTAAAGAAAGCGAACAAACCAGAACGCCAGTGCCAATCCAACCACCGCAACCATCATATCTCCGAAACCGCGGATGACATGCTCGTCGAAGAAAGTCTTCACGTCGCCACCGACAAATCGGGTGGCCAGCGGACGAAAACCTCCAATGATATTGCTCGTCAGGTAAATAGTGATCGAATTCGTCCCCATCCAAACAAACGGCTGGCACCAGCTACGAAACTGTTTCACGTCGACAATGAAATAGAAAAGCCCCAAAAGCATCGCGCTGAATCCACCGGCTACGAGAACAAAGCTCGAACTCCAAACCTTTTTAATCACGGGAAACTCCAAAGGGCCAACTGAAGGCGATGCCCAAAGGAATCCAAGAATCACACCCGCAGCACCGAACGAAAATAGATAGATCAACTTCCATCTGGCGCAGAAATTGACACTTCGCAGCAGCAGGCCGGCAAAAATACCGAACAAACAACTAACGATCGCTGGCAATGTGCTGACAATTCCTTCGGGGTCCCAATAGGTCTCCCACTTCTTACCGGGTAGATATTCGAAATCAACGTGATTGGCCAAATTATATCCCGGTTCATACGCAGGGAATTTTTCTACGAGATTGGTTTCGATTCCTGCCGCCCGTGCGCTTGCGCGTGCGTCGCGGGCTTTCTCGAGGAGTTGGCGACCAGTAACAGTCGTGCTGGTTTCACGATACATTTGCTGTG
>CBHWET010000441.1:0-4115 GCA_966112985.1 uncultured bacterium
GTTATCTTTTCCGCGGCGAAGGCGATGGTGGCGGCAAAGACACAAAGGATTTTCTACCTCACGGCAAAGACGGTCACCCAATCTTTAGCGGAGAAAGCGTTTGCTGATCTTAAAGCTGCGGGAGCCGGTCTGCGGACGGTAACCATCACCGCAAAAGACAAAGTCTGCGTTGGTGATGGTAAGCCGTGCAACCTCGCGGATTGTCCTTTTGCCGTTGGATACTATGACAGGTTAAAGCCCGCTCTGACCGAAGCGTTGCAGACAGGCATTCTGACGCGTCCAGATGTTGAATCAATCGCAGCGAAGCATCGTCTTTGTCCACACGAGCTTTCTTTGGATATATCCGAGTGGGTTGACGCCGTGATTTGTGATTACAATCACGCGTTCGATCCCCGTGCGTCGCTCAAACGGCATTTCGCTGAAGATTCGGACGGGCAGGTTCTGCTGATCGATGAGGCCCACAATCTGCTCGATCGTGCACGGGAAATGTTTTCTGCATTGCTCGATTTGCAGCGATTGTCTGAAGCGCGAAAGCAAATGGCAGAGTCGTTTCCGAAATGTGGCAATGCACTCAAACGGTTTGAGAAGACCATTCGTGACACTGTAGCTGATTCCACGCTGCCGATCGCGAGGAATGAAATTCCCGATAAACTCCTGAAACCATTGGAAGCCTTTGAGATCGCTGCTGAAGAATATATGGGCGAACTCGAAGGCTCGGTCGACCAAACGCTTCTGGAAACATATTTTACGATCAGTGCATTTCTACAAATCAGTGAATGGTTTGATGTCCGATATCGACTTGTTGTCGAAAACGCATTTGGTGCAACACGCGTTCAATTGCTTTGCCTTGATCCATCCGCGCTGTTGGCTGAACGCTTCAGTCGGGTAAGCGGCGCTATTCTTTTCTCCGCTACGGTAACACCGCTTCCGTTTTTTCAAGCAGCTCTCGGCGGAGATAAAGAAGATCGGCGGCTAAAACTGAATTCACCCTTTCCGCCGGAAAACCTTAAAATGCTCGTTGCGCCTTACATCCAGACCTCATTTCGGCACAGGAATTCAAGTGTCGATTATGTTTGCGCCGCGATGACTGCGTTTGTCCGAGCAAAGAAGGGAAATTATCTGATCTATTTTCCTTCGTATAAATATCTCGAAGAAGTGGCCGGCCAATTGAAGCCGATGCTCAGTGATTGCGAAGTGCTCGCACAGCGGAAGGACATGTTGGATGCGGAACGAGGCAATTTTCTCCACGCGTTTCAAACGGATCGTTCTCAAACGTTGATCGGTCTTGCCGTAATGGGCGGCGTCTTCGGGGAAGGAATCGATCTTGTTGGCGAGCGGCTTATCGGAGCGGTCATCGTTGGAGTTGGTTTGCCCCAATTGTGTCTCGAACGTGATTTGATTCGTAATCATTTCGATGAACAGGGATTGGATGGGTTCGCGTATGCATATCTTTACCCCGGAATGAATCGTGTCATGCAAGCAGTCGGACGTGTCATTCGATCGGAGTCAGATCGCGGTGCTGTTTTGTTAATTGATTCCCGTTTTGCTGAGGTGCGTTATAGGGACCTCTTTCCGGAATGGTGGAATCCCGAGGTTTGTCGAAACACGAATGACATTGAGCAGGCGTCGACAAAATTTTGGAGCGCCACCTAATACACGCTCGCATGTCACCGTATGCTTGTGCCTAATTGCGCGGTGCGATTTCTCCTTTTTCTGGCCGGTGTGTTGGCGTCAATGACCGCGTTTTCTAACGAGGGCACGTATATTCGTCTTTGGGAGGGCAGCGCACCCGGAAGCATCGGCGCTGCGCCAAAAGATATTCCTCACTTGCTCTATTATCCTGCAAACCCGACGAATTCCACCGGGGCTGCGCTTCTGATTTGTCCCGGCGGAGGTTACTTCGCTTTGAGTCAGCGTTCGGGAACGGACTACGCGGCGTGGTTCAGTCAGCATGGAGTCGCGTCTTTTGTGCTGAACTATCGACTGGGCGGACCAAACGGGTATCGATGGCCGGTTCCTTTTAACGATGCGATACGCGCGATGCGTTTGATTCGATTACGCGCTGAGGAGTTTCACATCAGAACGAATGCTGTTGGTATCATTGGTTCGTCTGCGGGAGGTCACCTGGCATCGATGGTTGCTGTCAAAAATGACGAAGGCAACGCTAAGGCCGAGCCAATGATCGATCGGCAGAGCAGTCGTCCTGACTTTGCAATTCTGTGCTTTGCTGTGATCAGCTTTTCCGGTCCTGAGGTTCACACGGGAAGCCGGGACAACATTCTCGACAAGAACCCACCGTTGAACCTGACACGTGAGCTTTCGCCCGAATTGCATGTGACCAAAGAAACTCCGCCGTGTTTTATATGGCATACGTGGGAAGACAATGTTGTTCAGGTTGAAAACAGTCTTAACTTTGCTGCCGCATTACGCAGCGCCGGCGTTCCATGCGATCTGCATATTTACGAGAAAGGGCCCCATGGACTTGGGCTGCACGTTTCAAAAACTGACAAAACCACGCCCTTTCATCCATGGACTCGCGACGTCCTCTATTGGTTGCGACAACGAGGAGTTGCGAAGTAGTTCGTAGACAAACGCCACGGCAATCTTTATTAAAGTCGAGTGTTCAAGATTGCCTTTTCAAAGAGGGGATTGCTTTCGTTCTTCACCGCCATCGCTTTCATTGCATCCGTCGGCACAACCTATTCAGCGGCTGTCGTTGACGACCGCGTTGTCGTGATTGTGAGCATCGACGGACTGGCTGCATTTCATCTCAAAGATCCGGAAGTAAAAATTCCGACGATTCGTGGGCTGATGAAGGAAGGTGCTGTTGCGGATCGAATGAAAGCGTCACTGCCCACATTAACGTGGCCCAATCATACGACGCTTGTCACAGGCGTTACTCCTCGCCAACACGGTGTCATGGGAAATGCGTATTGGGATCGGCAGAAGGAAAAAGTCATCAAACTCCTTCCTGATCCAATCTTTGATAAAGAGGAGATCGTCAAAGCTCCCACAATTTACGACGTGGCGTACGCTGCGGGGTTGAAGACCGCGGGGATTAATTGGCCCGCAAGCCGCGGCGCAAAGACATTGCACTGGGCAACTCCGGACGTTCAATTCCAGACGCTTTACGAGAAATACACCACGCCCTCGTTGCTGAAGGAGTTTTCAGCGATTGGCGTTCCTTTCGAACATCAGGAGGAATGGAGCAGGACGGACAAAGGCCGGGAACGGGACAAAATGTACACGCAGATGTTGATCCATGTTCTCAAGGAACATCGTCCGCATCTCGCCATCATTCATCTGGTCGAAGTCGATCACGCAGAACATGCGCACGGACCGCGTAGTGCTGAGACCTATTCTGCGATTGAATTCGAAGACGAACGCGTCAAGGAAATCGTCGAAACGTTGCGTTCAGAATTTAAGGATAATGCGACGCTGTTCCTCACCTCGGACCATGGGTTTGCGACCATTCGCCAACGCATTTTTCCCAACGTCGTCTTACGTCAAAGCGGATTGTTGAAAGTCGAAAACGGCAAAGTAACCAATCGCCACGTTTACGCGATGGACCAGGGCGGGAGTTCTTTTATTTACATCGAAGACGAAAAGGACAACCGATCTAAAACGATCAAACAGGTGGCCGCTTTGTTTAAAGGCGCCGAAGGCATTGATCAAGTCATCGAGTCGAAGGATTTCAAGAAGCACGGCCTCGCTTCACCCGAAGATGATCAGCGTATGCCGGACATGGTGCTGACCGCTAAAAATGGATTTACGTTCTCTGACACGCTTGAAGGTGAAAAGCGCGTCAGCGCGGTTTCGGAGAATATAACCGGGGCACACGGCCACAGTCCTGAAATCCCGGATCTGTATGCGATGTTCGTTGCGTGGGGAGCCGGGATTAAACAGGGCGCGACGTTGAAAGAAATCGAAAACGTCGATGTGGCCCCCACGGCGGCTGCATTGCTCGGCTTGAAAATGCGCGACGTTGACGGTCATGTCCTCAAATCGATTCTTACCAAGGATGCCACTCGATAAATCGCGCGAATTCTCTGGTGTGCTATTTTGCGCGAGATGAGCGACGTCCAACTCACGGAAAAATACTTTTCTGAGATCGC
>CBHWET010000442.1:0-4102 GCA_966112985.1 uncultured bacterium
TTCTTCTGATTGATGATTTCGCTCATCTTGAAAATCGGAAGGAACATACAGATGGCAATGCCACCAACCGTGATTCCAAGGAATACAATCAAGAGCGGTTCAATCAGGGACGTCAAGCCGGACAGCGTTGTTTCGATTTCTTCGTCCAGGAAGTCAGCAATACGTTCGAGCATCGAGTCGATCTTACCGGTTTGTTCACCGGCGGAAACCATTCGAATAATCATCGACGGGAAGACAGGGTGCTTGGCCAAAGCGACGGAAAGACTTTCGCCACGTTCGATGTCGCTGGAAGCGACGCGAATCGCTTTTTCCATAACCACGTTGCCAACGGTATTCGATACGATGCTCAAGACTTCGAGAATCGGAACACCGCTACGGATCAATGACGCCAGTGTCCGGGAGAACCGCGCCAGACAAATCTTATGAGCAATTTGGCCGAAGATTGGCAGCTTGATGCGGCGCGAATCCCAAAACCAGCGGCCCGGTGGCGTTTTGATGAAATATAACCAGCCCCAAATCCCGGCCACTAGTGCGATCAACATCCCAATCCCGCCAGGACCACGCAATAGTTTGCTGAGATCAATCAGGAACTGTGTCGGGCCCGGCAATTTGGCGCCGAAGCTTGAGTAAATTTCTGCAAACACCGGGACAACCTTCACGATGAGGAAGATGGTAATTAAAATCGCGACCGTTGTAACGGCAGTCGGATACATCATCGCCGACTTAACCTTTTTACGAAGGCGCGCGGTGTTTTCAAGATAAGTTGCCAGACGTGCGAGAATCTCGGCGAGCAAACCGCCTCGTTCACCGGCGCCAACCATGCAGTAATACAATTTGTTGAAAACCTTAGGGTGTTTCTGCAACGCTTCAGAAAAATTGTCACCCGATTCAACACGGGAGCAAACGTCCTTGATGACGTCGCGCATCACCTTGTTCTGCGTCTGTTCGGCCAAAGCCTGGAGCGATTGTACCATCGCCAGACCTGCATCGATCATGGTCGCCAGCTGACGGGTAAAGACGACGGTGTCCTGCAATGGCACACCCCCACCGGCTGTTTTGCCTTTTTTGCTGACTTTCTCCTGAATTGAGACGACGAGCAGGTTACGGTTCAGCAACGCGGCAATTGCCGCCTGTTCGGTCGAAGCATCCAAAGTGCTGGATATCTCTTTGCCGCTTTGGGCGTCACGGGCTACGTAGGAAAATGATGGCATAGTCTCGCTTGTACCTGAGTTATTTAACTAACTCGTGTTGCTGAATGCAAGTCAAAGCCTAGCCAGCCGCGTGCCAATTGCAATTGTGGGGTCGGATTCAGTTATTTCTCCTCACTGGACGCGGGTTTTTCCTCAAAAATTTTCGTCCAATCAATTGACTTAACGTATGTTTGATGGAATACGTTCTGCCCGCGCGCATGCAGCAAGAATACCCTAAGCATTATTGTGGAGTTTTCGGCGTTTTCGGCCACCCGAACGCAGCTGAACTGACCTATTACGGCCTTTACGCTTTGCAACATCGTGGCCAGGAAAGTGCCGGTATCGTCTCCTCCGATGGTTGCCAATTCCGTGAATGCAAAGGTATGGGACTTGTGCCGCAGATTTTCACCGGCAACGCCCTTCACGATCTCGTCGGATCCGTTGCTGTTGGCCACACGCGGTACTCGACAACTGGTTCTTCTCACATTCGTAACGCGCAACCGTTAACTGGCGTATGCCAGCGCGGCCAGATCGCCGTTGCGCATAATGGTAACCTGACCAATGCAGCTCAATTGCGTGAAGAACTCGAAGGTAATGGGGTGATGTTCCAGACGACTGTCGACAGCGAAGTCATTTTGCTTCTCCTCGCGCAACCCACACTCGGTGGGTCGGATAACAACCTTGTGCAATCGATGCGCAAGCTCGAAGGGGCATTTTCATTGGTCATCATGACGGAACGCGAACTGATCGGTGTTCGCGATCCACACGGTTTCCGCCCACTCTCCATTGGTAAACTTGGTGATGGTTATGTTCTATCGAGTGAAACTTGCGCGCTTGATTTGATTCATGCGAAATTCATTCGCGACGTGGAACCGGGTGAGATTGTCATCATCGATAAGAATGGTCTTCGCAGTATCCAGGCATTTCCAGAGCATCAACGTCGCGCATTCTGCGTGTTTGAATACGTTTACTTCGCACGTCCGGACAGCAACATTGCGAACCGTAACGTTTATAAAGTTCGTGTAGACATGGGACGTGAGCTTGCGCGCGAACATCCGTTGGATGCAGATCTTGTTATTCCGGTTCCGGACAGCGGCAATTGTGCAGCCCTTGGTTATTCGCTGCAGTCAGGTATTCCATACGAAATGGCTTTCGTCCGTAACCATTATGTCGGTCGAAGCTTTCTCCAACCGACGCAACTCATTCGCGACTTCAACGTCCGCGTGAAACTCAACCTCATTGGAGATCTGGTGAAGGATAAGCGCGTCATCATCGTCGATGACTCGATCGTTCGCGGGACCACTTGCAAAGCACGCGTCAATAATTTGAAAGAAGCCGGCGCGAAAGAAGTGCATGTGCTTGTCAGTTGCCCGCCACACATGAATCCGTGTGTCTACGGCATCGATTTTCCTGACCGAACAAAGTTGATGGCTGCGAATTACTCGATCGATGAAATTCGCAAGTACCTGAATGCCGACTCTCTGTATTATCTGTCGCAGGAAGGGATGGTGCGTGCCACTGGTCTTCCGAAGAGCTCATTTTGCATGGCGTGTTACGACGGCGACTATCCGGTTGCCTATGATCCAAGTATCGACAAGCAGATTATGGAACGGCGCCGCGCACGCATCGAAGGATTGGGCGAAACGCTTACCAAAGAACAGAATCAGATCAAGCTGCTGTAGCCGTAAGTGTTCTGAAATCAGTCGTTTTTCCGTGACGCTACGCTCGTCGCTTTCCTGACATTGCGACGCCATTAATCTGTGGTTCTGTAATCCCTCGGAGGAACCTATGATTAAGCGACAACAGACAGTAAAACACGCCACACGGAAATCGACAGCAATACAGGAAAAATCCGGCGTCTCCACACCCGGCGTTCCTCTCTCAAGTGTCAGGGCATTCGCAGCGCACGATGAAAATGCTCCCCTGACTCCATTTACGATCAAACGTCGCGACCTTCGTCCCACCGATATCCAAATCGATATTTTGTATTGTGGTGTCTGCCACTCCGATTTGCATCAGGCGCGAAATGAATGGGAGAATACGACGTATCCCTGCGTTCCGGGACATGAAATTATCGGGCGTGTTGTCAAAGCTGGTCGAGCTGTAAACAAGTTCAAAGAGGGGGACATAGCTGCTGTAGGATGCATGGTTGATTCGTGTCGGACGTGTGAAAGCTGCCGTATTGGCGACGAACAATTCTGCGAGAAAACCGCGACGTTCACTTACAACGGTGAGGATAAAATTCTAGGGGGCGTCACATATGGCGGATATTCCGAAACCATTGTTGTCGACGAGGCGTTTGCGTTGCGGGTTCCTAAACGTCTGGACATGGCTTCTGCTGCTCCACTTCTCTGCGCGGGGATTACGACGTACTCGCCGCTTAGGCGCTGGAATGTCGGCAAGGGTAAGAAGGTTGGTATCGTTGGGCTGGGTGGATTGGGACACATGGCTGTCAAATTTGCCAACGCGTTCGGGGCTCATGTCGCATTGTTTACCACCTCACCGAACAAAGCCGTCGACGCCAAGCGCTTCGGTGCTCACGAAGTCATCGTTTCTCGGAACACTGCTGAGATGCACAAACATCTGAACAGTTTCGATTTTATTCTCGATACTGTTTCGGCGGAGCATGATTTGAATGCGTACCTGAATTTGTTGAAGCGCGATGGAGCTATGGTGTTGGTTGGAGCATCACCTATTCCTCTGCCGGTTTCAGTGTTCCAGTTGATTATGAAGCGAAGACAGCTCGCTGGATCGCTTATTGGTGGCATTCAGGAAACCCAAGAGATGCTCGATTTCTGCGGTGAACGAAATATCACGTGCGATATAGAATTGATCGCCATTCAGGATATCAACACGGCATACGACCGTATGTTGCGTAGTGATGTGAAATACCGATTTGTTATCGACATGGC
>CBHWET010000443.1:0-4102 GCA_966112985.1 uncultured bacterium
TAGTTGGGGCTGTTGCGACGGTAGCAGTTACCAATGCAACCGATGACTCGAAGTTATTGCCCCAACAAATCGCCAAAAAGTCACAGGCAGCTTATGCCGCGTTGTCAAGTTATGCGGATAGCGGAAAGGTAATTACGGAAGGTTACGGCATAACGAACACGACCAGTTTTACGATTAAATTGCAAAGACCAAACCAGTATCGCATTAATTGGTCGCAGACTGCAGGGAGCGCGTTTGCTTCGGGCACGGTCTGGTCGGACGGGACCGGTAATTTTATGCAGATGAACGTAGGCGATCAGCAGGCAAAGGTGCAGAAGATGAAAGATATGCAGACCACATTTGCTTCCGCCACTGGAGTCTCCTCCCAGGCAGCATCGACTGTTCCTGCTGCGTTCTTCAACCCGAATTGGGGCGACGTCCTGCGGATTGCTGCATCGTCTTCAGCGGACGTGAGCCGGGGCGCCGATGAAAAGATTGGCGACGTGGAATGCTTTGTAATCACCAGCGTAATTGACCCATCCAAACTGCCGGATCGTGCAAAAATTCCGGCCGATATGAAACTCGCAACGACAACTATGAAGACATGGGTCGGCAAAAAGGACTATTTGATCCATCAGACGCAAACCGCAGCCGACCAAAACATCACGATCCCGTCAAAGACTGACGAAGCTCTTCGCAAAACGTTGGAACGACAGAACAAAACCGCCACGCCAGAAGCTGTCGCCGCCTTGAGAAAACAAATGGAAGGAGTAACAAAAATACTTGAGTCGATGAAGCCGGGTAAAATTACTTTCACGCAGACGCACAGTAACATCGTCATCAACCAAACGTTTGCGCCCGCCGACTTCCTCAGCAATCAGTGACGCAGCGAGTTGATGAAGCCGCGAGCTTTGGCCATCGTTTCGTCGTATTCAGCTTCCGGATTTGAGTCGGCCACGATTCCGGCGCCGACGTTGAAATAGATGTGGTGTTCTTTGCAGACGGCAGTACGGATCGCGATGCTCAACTGACTTTCGCGATTAAAGCCAAGATAACCGATCGCTCCGGTGTAAGGGCCTCGAGAGATCGGCTCGAGTTCGTCGATAATTTCCATCGCCCTGATTTTTGGCGCGCCGGTAATACTGCCGCCGGGGAAACAGGAAGCAAACGCTTCGAAATGTGTGACCTCTTCCCGAAGCCGCCCTTCGACGGTGGAAACCAGGTGTTGGACATGTGCGTAGCGTTCGAGTCGAACCAATTCCGGTACTTGCACCGAGCCGAATTCACAGACACGTCCCAGATCATTTCGCAGCAGATCGGTGATCATCACCAGTTCCGCCATTTCCTTCGCGCTCGTTTGCAGTTCATAAGTGAGTTGCGCATCGCGATCGGGATCGGATGAACGCGGACGCGTTCCCTTGATCGGCCGCGTCTGAATATGCGAACCGCTCATCTTCAGGAACGATTCCGGGGACGATGATGCAATCTGGAAATCACCGCAGTCGATGAAGGCGGAGAAAGGTGCGGGCGAAATATCCGAAAGCCGTTGATAAAATTCCCTGCCCCTTAAAGGCGATTCGACCGACAACCGATGGGAAAGATTAACCTGATAAATGTCGCCGGCGCGGATGTATTGCTGCGCACGAATGACTTTCGCCACGAATTCAGCGCGCGAGAGATTGGATTTGATCGCGTCGTTGATAGCAGGGCGACTAGTCTGTGAATCGCCTTTCACCGCCGCGGAAAGCTTTGTTTTCCAACAGGCCAGACGTTCCTGCGCTTTCGCTTCCGTTCGGGAGCCGTCGGCCTGTACGCCAGTCGAAACGACCCATGTTTTTGCGAGATGATGATCGAATACGACAACACTGTCATAGAATCCGACGTCGCAGTCGGGCAATTCGATATCGTTCACCGCGCGCCGCGGCAATTTCGGTTCGACAAAATTCTTGAGCTCGTAGCCCCAATATCCGAAACAGCCGCCGAGAGGGAAGGGAAGATCAATTTCGTCGAGCAATTCGTAGCGAGCCATTAAACCATTCAGCACGTGCCATGGATTGCCGAACTGAATGTGACTGTGCTGCTCTGATTGAAGTTCGCAGCGGGAACCGAAGGATCGAAAAGTAGTGAACGGCTCCGCCACGACAAACGAATAACGGGCCTGGCGGGGATCAGAATAATTGCTGCGCAACAGAACGATTCCACGGACAGGAGTCTCCGACGTCCTCAGGGCCGCGAGGAGAGACTCTGGAGTGTGCGATGTTTCAACCTCGCAAATCAGCGGGGGCGTGGAGTGTGACGTCTGCATACCAAACGCGGAGCCGGTGCGGCGCCAGCTTAACCTTGGCCCAGCTTCTTCGATTTGTCAGTCGCCGCACGAACAGCACTGATAAACGCACCCCGAATCTTCCCTTTTTCCAATTCGTGCAGACCTTCAACCGTAGTGCCTCCCGGGCTAGTGACCATATCTTTCAAGACGCCCGGATGCTCCCCGGTTTCCAAAAGCAATTTCGCGCTGCCAAGAACCGTTTGTGCGGCGAGACGCGTTGCGACGTCGCGCGGCAATCCGGCAGCGACACCGCCATCGCTCAGGGCTTCGATCGTCATGAACACGTAAGCCGGGCCACTTCCACTTAAACCAGTGACAGCATCCAGCAACGATTCTTTGAGTTGGAATGCAATACCGACGGACGAGAAAAGTTTTTCGGTCAGATCGCCATCCGCTTTGGTTGCGCTTTTACCGAGCGCGAACCCGGTTGCTGATGCGCCGACGAGGGCAGGGGTGTTCGGCATAACGCGAACCACGCGTGCATTGTTGCCGAGTCCGGCTTCCATTTTGGAAATCGGCACGCCAGCGGCGATGGAGATCAGCAAATGTTTCGGAGTAAACGTCGATTGAATTTCGGCAAGGAGTTCTGGAACGTTGCCTGGCTTAACGGCGAGGATCAAAATGTTCGCAAACTTTGCGACATCGATATTGGATGCCGTAGTCTTCGCGCCTGTTTCTTTGGCAAAAGCTTTGCGCGCGCCGTCGAAGGGATCACTGGCGATTATGTCGCCCGGTTTGGACAAACCGGCCGTGACGAATCCCTTCGCCAGAGCCGTCGCCATTTTTCCCGCGCCAAGAAAGCCAATCTTCAAAGTTTCAGGCATGTGCGGTTTGTAGCAATCGCCGCAGTAAGTTCAAAGTGCAAAGTGAGTGAGGCGAATGGAACAAACGGCTGTTCAGGAAGATTCCTGCCCTAAAACGGACGCCATAAAAGTACAGAACGCATTTTAGAAGCTAAAACGGACCCTATAAAAGTACAGACCCCGTTTTAGGAACGAAAACGCGTGTAATAAAAATATAGGACCCGTTTTAGAAGCTAAAGAGCTTCCCAGAAAAGTACAGCGTCGGTTTTAGAAGCTAAAATGGGTCCTATAAAAGTACAGAAGGAGTTTTAGGGACTAAAATGGCTTCAATAAAAATATTGGCTCCATTTTTGAAGCTAAAAAGGATTCTGTACTAGTACAGAACGAATTTTAGGATCTAAAAAGGGTTCCATAAAAGTACAGAAAGTTTTTTAGCTTCTAAAAAACGTTCTATAAAAATATTGGTTCGGCCAAATAGCTATGGGCCAATCACTTACGGAAATGTCTCTAAAAATGGCTATTTTTGACCATCTCTCGAATCTGAGATCCATTGCGTAGGAGAAAAGTGATTTTCTGGCCCTTCTGAAGACGCGTAAGCCTTATCGATTGGTGGAAATGCCGACAGCTTTCAAAAGTCTTTCGCTTCGGCTGGGAGTATCTGGTATTAGGATGCTGGCGGGGGCGGAGAGTCGCTTGCGTTCCTTCTCTTCAAACTGTGAAAGTTCCTGCGGGGTGGCGGGGCGCGGCCAAACCATGTCACGGGCCTTGAGAAAGCTCAGCCTGGCATTTTTCTCCGGCATCGACGGATCGCCGCCGTCGTCTTTTCCGTCCTCACCTACGGAGTACAACAGATAATTGCCGTTGTCCTGCAGTTTGTACCGAAGCGGTTTCCCATCAGTAAAATCGGTTGGGATACTGGACAGGAATTCGGGAACGAGTGTTGCCAGTGTCTCCGGATACGTGCCGTATTTCATGGAATAACGCTTCAATGCTA
>CBHWET010000444.1:0-4101 GCA_966112985.1 uncultured bacterium
TCGAGCACGCGCAGTTGTTGTGCGCTGGAGGTATTCGCGGCAACCAGATCGAAAATTCTGCCGATGTTCTCAGCATTTCGCGATGTCATCACGCACGCGGCGAGGCCACGAATCACCTTCTGACCATTCGTTCCGACATCGTTCCAAGTGCTGTCGTGGAGAATATTTTCCAATTGATCTGTTTCGCGACCATTGAGGCCGCTCAGGATTGCGTCAGGTAAAAACAAATTGGCGACCGAAGATCGGGCAAGTCTGACCATCGCTTTATCCGCTGCCGGCTCTCTAACTTCACCCAGGGTCAGAGCAAGTTGCAGTTGCACCTGTGGCGCGAGATCATCCGTCATTTTCAGCAGCTTTGCGACGGCGTCGCTTTTGTCTTCTCCATCAAAAAACTTTTCGCAAAGGCGGATGGCGTTGGCGCGCACTTTCGCGTCTTTATCTTTGAGTGCTGCCAATGTGGTCTGCAAATCCAGCGCAGCAAGACCTTCCAACGTCCAGAGGGCATGAATGCGGCCACGTGGTTCGGGCCCGTTGGTGGCAAGGTTCTTCAAGGCAGGCACGACGGATAGATCCCGTTTTTCCACGAGACACCGCTGCGCGGTGAACCGCCACCAACTGTTCGGATGCGACAAACGATTGACCCATTGCGCCGGTGGTTCCTTGGAAAATTGCGCCGTGCCGCTCGCGGTCTTTCCTTCCGGCACAATACGATAAATGCGGCCCAGGTGAATCGGCTTCTCGAGTCCGCGTTCTTCGATCTGCTTGCGAAGATAAGTCGTCAGCGAGATGCGATGTTCGATGTTGCCGCGATAAAGATCGACGACATAGAGCGCTCCATCGGGGCCGGTGCAAAAGTTAACGGGGCGAAAGCGTTCATCGGTCGAGGCCAGAAATTCTGTTTGGTTGTAGGCATTCCATGCGCGCAAGGTCCCGTTCGTCTCAACGAGTATGTTTCGGCGCACGAAATTTCCGGCCGGCTCAGCGACGAAAGCGTTTCCATAAAAATCCTTTGGAAACAAATCGCTCGAGAAAATGAAGGGTGAATTCGCTGCCGTGAATTCTTTCAATTTATAATCCCGCAACATTTCCGGACGATAACCGCGGTTGATGCCGGGATTTACGCGCGCGGGCCAGACGAATTGATTGTCGGCGGCGTTGACGTTGTTGCCGCCTCCATGCTGATAGTTTGGATTGCGTCCTGTGTAGTTGGCCGGGATGACATCGCAGCGAAGTTGGTCGCTGTTCGAATTGTAAAACAGATGGCCGTCGTCGTCCTGGCTCAAACCGTATTGCCCACGAAAAATCGTCAGTCCTTTTTTCCATTCGCCATTTACATACCGGAACTTCGTCATGTAAGCGGCGCTGTAGATCCAGTTATCGAGGTTCCACGTGGGTGCGTTCGGCGCGCGTTCTGGATTGGCGAGTTCGGGACGCTTTGGGTCGACAGCCACGCCGTAATCACTCGCCACTTCGACCTGCTCATCCATTTTGTCGTCGCCATTCGTATCGCGGCAAAACCAGAGATGCGGAGGCGCACCAATCAGCGCACCGCCAGCCACCGGCATGACGGCGCGCGGCATGAGAAGGTGGTCGGCAAAAATGGTGCTCTTGTCGAATTTCCCATCTCCATTCGTATCGCGAAGAATGACGACGCGGCCGATCGCTTCGTCTTCGCCTTTGCCATCGCAATTCGGCATGTAGTTGCGCATCTCCACCACCCAAAGCCGGCCGTCCTGATCAAACCGCGCTGAAACTGGGTCCTCAACAAGAGGTTCGCTCGCGACGCATTCAATCTTCATTCCTGGCGCGAGTTTGAATGATTTGAGCGCCTCTTCCGGAGACAACACAGGCGACGCCGGAATCAATTCCTTTGGAACCAAAACTTTTTGCACTTCGCCTTTGCGATCGGAGCTGTCGCCGATCTGGGCATTGGTTGTGGAAAGCGCAGCAAGACAGAGGAGCAGGAACGGCGACAAAAATTTCATGTTATAACAATAAATAAGGACGGCGGAGACCGCCGTCCTGTTCAAGCTACTATAATCTGAGACTAAAAGACGAATCTGAATCGATGACGTGTCATTTAATCCGCATCAATAGGAGTCGCGAATAAAATCGCACGACACGAACTCTAACATTACGCCTTTTGCGGCGTGTGTTTGAATTTGCGGACGCGCGCGGTGGGGAGCCATTCCACGACATAGAAATCACCGTGCGAATCCACCGTTAAAGCATGCGGATGACTGAACACACTTGGCTCGTTCTCCGCATCCTTCACGTTCTTACCGTCACCCAAATGCGCGACCACTTTGTCCTTCGAGTCGATGATCGTGACGCGATGATCGAGGTCAGGAATGTAGAGACAATCTTTGTGTTGATAGAAACAGCACGGATTTCGCACGTCACCTTTTAACGTGCGAACATGCTCCAACTCCATCGAGTAAACTTCCACACGGTTGTTATTGCGGTCGGCAATGTAAACTTCCGGAGTCTTGTTCAAGGTGCTGATCCAAACACCGTGGCAGGTCTTGAACGTTCCTTGTGGGGCATTCGGTCCAACTTTTTCCTTCGGTGTGCGGCCGCCGATTGTCTTGATTAACTTCCCGTTCTTATCGAACCGATGAACTAATTGGCTGCCGTATCCATCGACGACATAAATATCTCCGTTGGCCGCAATCGCGACATCCGTTGGATTATCAAATTGGAATTTGATTGAGGTCGGCGTCTCTTCAGCGACATTGCCGATACGAAGGAGCACATTGCCTTTTAAATCGGTTTTTGTAACGAGGCGTCCGCGCTCCTTATCTGATTTAGAAACGTTTTCGGTGAAGTAGAGATATTCCTTGCCGCCTTCTTTGCTCCAGTAAAGACCGTGTGCCGTCGCGGTGAAAGTGTCATTCGCGACGCCTTTTTTCACTGCCTCTTCCTCCTGCCAGACTTCGAGTAACTTGCCGCTGCGATCAAAAATCGCGAGTCCGGGGTTCGTGCGCGTCAGAACGTAAACCCGATCTTTACTGTCCACGACAATGCCGCAGCCAAGTCCATACGGAGCATTGTTTGGGAGCTTGCCCCAGTCTTCAACCAGTTCGTAGGTGTGATAACCACTTCCCATGCGAACCGGAGCCTTTTTCGCTTTTTCTGAGCGGCCGGCATTCGGCAGCGTGAGGGCGGCGGCCGCGATTCCACTCATTTTCAAAAACTCACGACGGGACCAACGGCGAGGAAAAATCTTTTCGTTATGCATAAAAGAGTCGACTGGGATTGAGACGTTGTTTGTAGACCGGAGGTTGCAGATTGTCGAGAACAGGGCGAATCGCGACAAGAAGAGTCCTGCTGCATCAAAAACAAAAAACCGGCGCAGACGTTAATCCGCGCCGGCTTTGAAAAAAAGAAACAACCGATTACTTCAGCTCTTCGTTCCAGAACGTGAACCAATCGTCGAGATTGTTCAGGTTGACGGCATCGCGAGGAGCCGTGGCGTCGTCTGGCAAACCGCTGGCGCCGAGGATCGATTTGCGGGTGTCGTCAGCGTGGATGTAACCACGGATGGCGCCGTTGAGCTTATCGACGGAACCTTTGTCGAGTTTCACGCCGGGCTGCTTTTTGATCCAGGCTTCAAATTGAGGGTAAGTCGGCTTGCTGGTCTTGATGAAGTTCAAGACAGCGTCGCGATTCAGGCCGATGCCGTCGATGACCATCTGGTCATAACCTTTGCCGCAACCCGGGTAATCCGGATGCAATTTGCCACGAGCTTCCAGGGAAGCTTTTTGCCAAAGGCGCGGCAGATGCAGAACGCCGAGCGGACCGGCAGTGCCAGAACTGATAAGAGGTACAATTTTGCTCATAGTATAAGATGTGTTCCGAGTTGAGAGGGAAACGCTAGAAAAATGAGCGAAACCGGTCAACCGGTTTTTGCTCACATCATCGTTAATTGCAGTCAGGCTTTTCCCGATGAGCTGCAAACCGAACGAAGGCGAAACCCCGCCATCGTTATCACCACTTCAGCAATTATTTCGAAGCAACGTGAAGACTTCTGATTTTAAAACGTAAGTAGCTTTTTATCTGCCCGCTCAATCCATATTCTCGAAGTCCTCGCGCAACGAG
>CBHWET010000445.1:0-4093 GCA_966112985.1 uncultured bacterium
GCGCGCGCGCCATGCCTCTTCGGCTGAGGAAAAATCATTCCGGCACGGTGCCGGAGACTTTTTCCCTGAGAATTTTTCATCCGGCGCCCGCGCCCGGTAGTTTTCCGGCGGACTTTTTTCCTCCGCAGGCGGGCCCGGCAGTTTCCCCTCGGCAGTGTTTCGTCCGCCCGCAGGTTTCCCGACTTTCCGTCGACAAACGTCAGTTCAGCACCGTTCCTTCCAATTTTCCGCTTGCGAAGCATTCGCGAGACGCCGTGCGTCATCGTTTTTAGATGGCGACAGCGTCTTAACGGATGCGGTCTCTTTATTGGAGGATGCCCTTAAACGAAAATTTCCGACGCGGGGACTCCGTTGTCGTTTTTCGACGTTCTGGCGTTGCGATGAGTTCTCTGAATTTAGAACCCGATGAACCGGATTAGCGCGAGGATTCCTGCGGCTATGACAAGGGCTGCAATAAAGCTGGCGAACAAGGGTTTCCACCCCGTTTGTTTCATAGCCGAAAATTTTGTTTCCAGACCAACGCCGGCCATGCTGATGATGATGCAGTACTTCGACAGACTGTCGCAAACGGAAGCCAGGCTCACGGGGGCGCCTGCTCCATGGAAAAACGCCGGCTTGTTGAAAGTCATTTCGGGCAACCAGCCGAGGCTGCGCAGCAAAGCCATCGCAAGGAAACCGAAGACAAACATCGGAAACAGAGACCAATAATTAATCGCCTTCTTCGTTCCATTCGATTGCGCGACGTTCCGCGCGTGCAGAAAGCCAACGATGAACACGATAGGCGCGAGCAGGCAGACGCGTGATAGTTTCGCAATGGTTGCTGTTGCACCCGCTTCATCGCCGTAAGCAAATCCGGCTGCAATGACCTGGGGCGTCTGATGAATGGAAAGTCCGGCCCAGATTCCAAACGCTTTCTGACTGAGATGAAGTGCGTTGCCAATCACCGGAAGAAGGAACATCGCGATCAATCCGAGCAACGTGACTGTCGCAACGCTAAATACGACGTCCTTTTCATCGGCTTCAATCACAGGCGCTGTCGCCACGATCGCTGTTCCGCCACAAATAGCGGTTCCAATACCAAGGAGCATTCCAAGCTTCCTTGGCAGATTAAATTTTTTCGCAAGGAACATCAGCAAAGCGAGTGCTACGATTGTTTCCAAAATGCTTAGCGAAATGCCTGCGAGACCAACCTTGCCGATTTCCTGAAAATTCAGACGCGCACCCAGGAGAACAATGCCGATCGGCAGAATCTTTTTAACAGAGAACTTGATGCCCGGGTTGAGCGTCCTGGGCAAGGACACGACGTTGCTTAAAATCATTCCAAGAATGATGGCGAGCATTACCGGCTCGATCGGATGGCGCCCGCCGGCCACGGTAAAAGGGGCCATTGGGAGTTCGCTCAGAAAAATCGCGGCCACCGTAATCAGGAGTGCGACTGCGAAACCCGTGATGGCTGTGTGTTGTTTCGTGGCTGGCTTTGTTTGCGGCAACGTAAGAACATCAGACCCTCCTTCCATGCAGTGCAGGTACTCTGCCCATGAATAGTCTCGCTGAATTTCGCCGACGATGTTTGCCATCTAAAAAGCGTAAGCAGGCACTATTTCCCAAAGCAACGCTTTTATCTGTTTCATCGTCACATGGGAGGCTGCGCGGTAACTGTAGTTGTTGCCAAATGCCGTCTGATCAGGCAGAACTTGCCGCCATGCGTGGAATCAATCCGGGTTTCGCAATCATAATTCTCCTGGCGTTGTTGGGATGTTCATCGTGCACGAAGCATTCCGCAAAAGATTTCAAGTCATACACGCTCGATTACACCACGCCTGTGGATCACGACCTTCAGATGCGTCTTGAACAAATCGATTCGGATCTGCGCAACCGCTATGAGATGACAACCAATGAACCCGCGGTGGGTGTCCTTGATTTGAAAACGTTGCGTCTGGCGATGATTCAACCTGACAAAGGTGATTATGCCGCAAGTGTCGCGAAAATCGGTATTTTACTCGCATATTTTCAACTTAACCCAAGCGCTGCTACCAACCTCGATGTGAAAGTTCGTCATGAGCTGGGCGAAATGGCAAAAATTTCCAGTAACGAAATGGCAGCGAAATATTCGCGCCAGCTTGGCCTGAAACAGATTCAACAGGTCATTAATTCTTACGACCTTTATAACACAAACCACGGTGGCGGCTTGTGGGTCGGACGCCATTACGGGAAAAGCGACGAGCGGATTGGTGACCCTCTCGGAGACAATTCCCACGCTGCTACTGTCAGACAACTGCTTCGTTATTTCCTTTGGCTGGAACAGGGCAAACTTGTTTCCCCCGCTGCATCTCAAACGATGCGTGAAATTTTTGAATCGCCCGAGCTTGAGCACGATAACATTAAGTTCGTAAAGGGTCTGTCAGACCGGAACGTTAACATTATTCGAAAGTGGGGAACGTGGGAAAATTGGGCGCATGATGCTGCAATCGTTACCGGTGGCGGCAGACATTATATTCTTGTCGCCATGACCAACCATCCGAAAGGCGACGATTACCTGGTCGATCTGGCGCAGAGAGTTGACGATCTGCTTGTCGCGCCGAACGTGGCCAAACGTTGAGGCGTGAATCTCACCGGGATATGAGTCAGAGCGGCGTTTGCGAGTTGTGCGGCCGGACGGTCAGCTTTCTTACACGACACCATCTCGTTCCGCGAACCCGTCATTCCAACAAGCGAAACAAACGGGAGTTCCAGCGGGAAGACGTCAAGACCCGGATCGCCTGGATATGCCAGCCCTGCCATGACCACGTTCATGCATTATTTACGGAGAAGCAGCTGGAGCGGAATTTCAATACTTTGGAGACGCTCTCGGCACATCCTGATGTAGCGCGTTTCGTCGAATGGATCCGGACCAAGCCGGATGGTTTCAAACCAATCAGCCACGCATCTCATCAAAAAGGTCGAAGATAGCGCGGCCAAAGTATCGCTTGAGTTGGGAGAAGCGCCGGAGCAGGTTTGCACAGTGCAAAACGAATGGGTGCTCATCACCGGTGCTTCTTCGGGTATCGGCCTCGAATTCGCGAAGATATTCGCATCACATCAATTCAATCTGGTTTTATCAGCGCGAAACGCATCGAAATTGAATGAACTTGCGATAGAGCTTTCTCGAAAACATTCGGTAAAGACGGCGGTCGTTGTTAAAGATCTCGCGAAACCGGGAGCCCCTGCAGAAATTTTTTCGGAACTGGATCACCAACAAATCTCAATCTCCGTCCTCGTGAACAATGCCGGTTTTGGCGCTGACGATTTCTTTGCCGCGGAGAAACGCGAGGTTTGTTCCGATATGATCCAGACGAACATCACGGCATTGACGGAACTGACGCATCTTTTTCTCCAGCCAATGCTTGCACGGAAGGCGGGAAGAATTCTGAACGTCGCATCGACGGCGGCGTTCCAGCCGGGTCCGAAGATGGCGGTTTATTATGCCAGCAAGTCGTTTGTGTTTTCGTTTTCAAATGCGATCGCCAATGAACTCAAGGGAACAGGTGTGACGGTCACGACCCTTTGCCCCGGACCAACGCGGTCCGAATTTCATCAGCGAGCGGGAACGAAACGTTCAGAACAAGTGATGACGAAATGGATGATGAGTGCCGTAGAAGTGGCCGAGGCCGGATACGATGGGCTGATGAAAGGGAAGCGCATCGTGATCCCGGGCATGATGAACAAAATTGGAGTCGGGTTGGCGAAAGTTGCGCCGACAAAGGTCAGCGCAGCCGTTGCGAGGAAAGTGATCGAGGGATAAGGCGATTGGAATATTAAGCCGCAACCGGGGCTGCTTCCGTTTCTTTCGCCTGCGGCTGTTCCGTGCTTGATCCTGTGAAACATTTAACCAATCGACCATTGACGATCACGCGGTGTGTTTCGCCTGAGAACAGCCCGCGAACGCTTTCGATAGTCAAATGAAGTCGTTCGTGAATCCCGACTTCGAATGAATGTGCCTCGCGGACAGATCCAAACCGAGCAGGTTTAACGCGTCCACGCTCAATGTCGTCGACTTTAATGATGAAGGGTTCCCAACGAGAAATGCTTTCACATTCGACGCGGTGTTTTTCAA
>CBHWET010000446.1:0-4078 GCA_966112985.1 uncultured bacterium
AGGCGCTGCGGTGGGCAGCGTTGCCGGACCTATAGGAACAGCAGCGGGAATCGTCGGCGGCGCGGTTGTCGGGGGGCTCGCCGGCAAAGGCTTGGCCGAAGCCGTCAATCCGACGGAGGAAGAACGCTATTGGCGCCAACAACACGGCACGCAATGGTTTGGCCGCAGTCGACCGTACGAAGATTATCAGGGAGCCTATCGAACCGGATACGAAGGGTACGGTCGCTATGGATCAACAAAAACGTTCGACGAATGCGAAGTGGATTTGAAGCGGGATTACGAAAAGAACCGCGGCCAGTCGAAACTCGGTTGGGACGATGCTCGCGCGGCGGCGCGTGCAGCTTGGCACAAAGTCCATGGTCGCTGGGAGCGATTGATTGACTATGATGTTCAGGACCAAAACAACAACAAGATCGGAACGGTTCATAACCTATGGACTGATGACAATGGTCAGCCCACCTTTCTAGGAGTCAAGACGGGCTGGTTGTTTGGAAAAAACCATGTGGTTCCCGTCCATACTGCTACCGTTAACGATCGCCAACGGCTCATCCGGCTGCCGTTCTCGGAAAATAAGATCAAAGACGCCCCGTCCTTTGATGCGGATTATGATTTAAGCGACACGGACGAGGACCGCATTTATAACTATTATTCACTCCAACGTCCTCGTATAGGCCAGCCAGTCGCGGCCGCCGCGCAGGAACAAGCTCAACAAACGCAGACGGCCCAGCGAACAACTTCTCAGGCACGCCAACAAGAAGAGGCCAACATCAAGCTCGCTGAAGAGCAACTGAAGGTGGGCAAACGCGAAGTCGTGGTCGGGGGCGTACGATTGCGGAAAATTGTACGCACTGAGACGGTGAATCAGCCGGTAGAATTGAAACGCGAAGAAGTCGTAATTGAACGTGTGCCTGCCAGTAGCGCACAAGCAGGACAGCCGGCTTTTGAAGGGGAGGATTTGTTTATTCCGTTGCGCCGCGAAGAAGCTGTAATTGAAAAACAAGCGCGCGTCCGCGAAGAAGTACGCGTACGCAAGGAAGCGGCGACCGAACAACAGACAGTATCCGAGCAGGTTCGTAAGGAAGACGTCGAAATCGAAAAAGAAGGACAGGCACGGTTCGAGACCGACACCGGCAAACCGACTCGCGAACCCGGGCGTTATGAGCCAAAGGAACGCGGCCGTCGTTAATGCAGCTATCTTCCTCGCCTTGGAGCCACGAGAATAATGCTCTCGTGGCCCTTTCGTTTTAGCGCGCTTCTGAAGATTTCCGGTGTGTTGGACGTTGCGAGACGCTAAATTCGACGAATGAGATTAAGTCACGGTCTGCACCTCGCCTACTGCACGAACATCCATCGCGGTGAGAATTGGGCGCAAACCTTTGAATCTCTAAACACCTACACACTTGCGGTCCGTGACCGGGTTTGTCGGGATAAACCATACGCTATCGGCCTTCGACTCAGCGATCAGGCGTCTCGCGAACTGAGCGACCCAGCGACGTTGAGTTCGTTCCAGAAGTGGTTGACCGAAAACGACTGTTACGTTTTCACAATCAATGGATTCCCATTCGGCAAATTCCATGGGTCCCGAGTAAAAGAACAGGTCTACGTGCCTGATTGGTCGACGCCAGAACGACTCGCGTTCACAAATCGCTTATTTGACTTGCTGGCGCTTCTGGCCCCTGAAGGAGTTGAAGGCAGCGTGAGTACGCTTCCGGGATCGTTCAAGGAATTCAACCGTACGCCTGCTGAATTGAGGCAAATCCGCGACAATATTTTCAGGTGCGTCGAACATATTGCCTCTCTTCGTGAACGCACGGGACGAAGGTTACATCTTGGGCTTGAACCAGAACCGCTGTGTTTGTTCGAAACGACAGATGAAACAATTGAATTTATCGAGAATGTTCGTCAGGAGCACGCCGCAGATGATCGCGTTCACGATTGCCTGGGAGTCAACTATGACGCCTGTCATCTCGCTGTAGAATTTGAACAACCTGGGGAGGCCCTCGCAAAGTTTCAAAAGCACGGTATCAAAATCAGCAAACTACATCTCAGCTCCGCATTGAAAGTTATACCCACGGAAGCGGTACGCGACGTGTTGAAAAACTTTTGTGACGATATTTATTTACATCAAGTCATTGCCAGGGGACCTGATGATCGGCTGTACCGGTTTAGAGACTTGGATGTGGCCCTGAAAGCACATCGGCCGGCCGACAAGGAATGGCGGGTCCATTTCCATATCCCGCTTCATTGTCCGACGACGACGCTCTTTGCCAACACTACCGATCATCTCCTGAAAGTATTCGATATTTTGCAGAAGAACCCGAGGCTGTGTTCCCACCTGGAAATGGAAACTTACACGTGGGAAGTAATGCCAGCCGAATTGAAAAACAGAAACGTTGTTGATCAACTAGTCGGCGAATATGACTGGTGTCTTAACCAATTGACGCAGCGCGGAATCAAGCCACAGTTCTGACTTCCGATTTCCAGTTATCCTGCTTTCCTAAAGAGCAATGACTTCGCCGAAGCCATCGTTGCGGACTTTGCTTGTTCTTGCCCGCGCATCAAATCTTCCAACCGTCTGGTCGAACTGTTTGGCGGGCTGGCTGCTAAACGGCGGGGGCGATTGGCTGAAATTCTCTATCGTTTGCCTTGCCGCAACGCTTTTATATACAGGCGGTATGTTCCTCAACGATGCGTTTGACGCAAACTTCGATCGAAATTTTCGTCCCGAACGGCCAATCCCTTCCGGTGCTATCACCGAAAAAGAAGTGTGGCGTTGGGGGGGGAACTTGCTAGCTCTCGGAACGCTATTGCTAATGTGGATAAATATTCCGACCGCAATTCTAACTGTTTTGCTTGTCGCGTTTATTCTTATTTACGATGCGATTCATAAACTAGTCGTTCTGGCACCGTTAATTATGGCTTTATGCCGACTCTGTTTGTATGCCGTGGCAGGAAGCGCTGCCGCAGTCCCCGTACAAGGAATTGTCGTATGGAGTGCGATTGCGTTGGCGGCATATATCGTCGGACTTAGCTACCTTGCGCGGAAGGAGAGCATGCGCGGAGCGCTGAATTATTGGCCGGCTTTCTTTCTTGCAGCACCTGTCGTTCTAGCGTTCTTCACGAACGACCTGCAACACCACCGAATGGCATTCGGCTTGTCTGGCATATTGATGTTTTGGGTGGTGTGGTGCTTGCGTCATACATTTTGGTCAACGCATCGACAAATTGGCCGTACCGTATCCGGATTACTGGCTGGAATCGTGATTGTCGATTTGCTGGCCGTGGCTGATCAGGCAGAGCCATTCGGGTTAGTATTTGTCGGCCTATTCATTGCGTCCCGATTGTTCCAAAAGTTTATTCCAGCAACTTGACCGAGCTACTTTGAGCGATCATTCGCCGCGCTCCGCATTGCTTCGGCAAGAAGACCTCGTAAGCGAATCCTCTGCTGCACGCTCGGGTTAAGGACCAAAGCTCGTTTGTAGCTTTGCAATGCCAGCTCCGTTTTATGAGAAGCCATATACAGATCTCCAAGTTTCTCCATGAGGACGGCACTTTCCTGACCTTCTTTCTCCAGATAATCGATCACTTCGGACATCGGAAAGCCTTGACTAAGATTTAAATTCGCAACGCGCAGGTGTGACCACTCAACTAAAGGGCTCTTTTTTTCCAGCAATTGTTGATGTTGGTCCCGAGGATGTTTCGCAAATGGAGTGTAAAGCGGGTCACCGACCACGGTCGTTTGCCACGAGAGAACGGGAGCGGACGCCCATGCACTTTCGCCGAAAGTAAAGCCGTGCAGCAGGCGGTCGAGGAAAACTCCCGGGTCGGGCATGCCTTCGACGAAGGGTTCGTCAACGCAGCCCATGGTGGCGGTCGCACCTTTTGCGAGCAAAGGTCCCGCCCAATGTTTATTTGTAGTGCGTAGGGTCGCAGCGCTAAACGAATGCAAATGGTAAGCGATTGCGCCCGGCATGAACTCAACGTTCAGGGCCGAAAAAGGCCCCGACACATTTTCATCATACCATCCGGCATAAAACGCGATCTGGCTCATTGGAAAAGCCACTGAAAATGTCTCAGG
>CBHWET010000447.1:0-4072 GCA_966112985.1 uncultured bacterium
AGTCCGACTGTCGCATCCAGATCACCTGATGGTTGATTCTCTATCAGACGCCCATTACTCTCGGCCCCCGTCATGTCACCATATAAGGTCAATTTCTCTGACAACGGCACTCACTGCGCACTTTTGGATGTCATTTTCGAAACGCTCGAATTAACAAGCCAGGAAATCGAATCGGTTCTGCGCGAGGAGTTGGAAAAGCACAAAGATAAAACCAAACGCGATATCATCGCCCAAGGCTTTTGGGAAAAGGCTGACGAAGACCAACCGGGAATGCCGTTAACGGATCATTCGCGGGCCATCACTTACATTCAAAAAAAACGCGGAGCGTTCACAGATCATCAACTCTCGGGGAAGGCAAACGTGCTGCGCGAGACGTTGCAGTCGCATTATCGCGTCCACACGGTGGAACATTTCGGTCCGAAGGGGATCAGCGAGCACATCATTCTTCAGGTGGTCTTCAAAAACCCGGCCATGTTCACGTGCATGATCCTGGCGGTGTTGTTCGAGGCGGCCGACGATTGGTTGCACGTGAATAAAGATAAAGATTTTTATGTGATTGGGTTAAGCGGTCGGATCAATGATCCGTTTAGCTGGCGTGGGGTCGGCGGTGGCGGCAAACCGCCTCATATTCAATACGACGCAAAGAAGAAGGTGTTCATCTATGAGGACGATGTGATTCGTAAATTGGGTGAACCGCCCAGTGTAGCCTTGTGGAAGACGCGGCCAAAATCAGCGGACACAGCGAAGCCGGAGAAAAAATCGAAAGCCAGCGTGGCGAAAAAGCCGAGCCGAAAGCGCAAATAAGACCTTCGCTTTATTCAATTTGAGGTTTGAAGTTGGAGATACAGAGAACTGGCAGAGAAGAATTTGGTGCCGGCGGAGGGACTTGAACCCCCACGGTATCGCTACCACTGGATTTTGAGTCCAACGCGTCTGCCATTTCGCCACGCCGGCACGCAAGAGCAGAAACTTATAAACCGGATTTTCTCAAAGGCAAGTGACATCTCAACTTTTCTGTTGAGAACCTTCCTCAGCAGGAACTGCTTCGGTAGCTGGCGTTTTCTCGCGAATCATTCGCAAGGCGGCCACCGCTGCTTCGCTTTCCGCTGCTTTCTTGCTTTTGCCAGAGCCTCGACCCAATTCATTACCGCAATGGCGGACAACGCATTCAAAGACACGATCGTGATCGGGACCACTGGCTGAAATCATTTCATAGGCCGGAGCTTCGGCCGAGGTTGCCTGTAGAATCTCCTGTAATTCGCCTTTCGGATTCTCGAGATTTGGTATCTCGGTCAGTTCACCGAAACCGTCACGGAAACAAGCGAGGATCATTTCCTGAGCGCGCTCAAACCCGCCGTCGAGAAAAATAGCACCAAGGATAGCTTCAAAAGCGTCGGCCAAAGCGGATTCACGGGTTCGACCACCATTCGCTTCTTCGCCGCGACTTAAAACGAGGTATTCCCCAAGACCGAGTCGTCTCCCCTGCTCCGCCAGAGTTTTGCGATTGACCATTTGGGCGCGAGCTTTGGTCAAGGCGCCTTCGCCGACGCTGGTAAACTTCTCATACAGTTCCCGCGTGAGTACGAGACCGAGAACGGAGTCGCCGAGAAATTCGAGTCGCTGATTGTGTTGAACGGCGGCGCTGCCCTGTTCGTGGGCGACGGACGGATGCGTTAAAGCAACACGGAGTAGTGACACGTCTCGAAACGTGTAGCCGAGGCGAGATTGAAGACTTTCCAGGTCAGCCACAATGAGCCGCAAGAAGGCGCAAACTATTTGCGTTTTGCGCGTTATTGAGGCCGGGGACAATGTAACCCGACAGTTTTACTTTACGCAACTCCCAAACTTTGCTCGGAAGGCGGTGTTTCGGGCGCTGTCGGTTCAGCGGGTGGAGCGTCTGTGGCCGCTCCCTCGACTGGGATTTCGGTTGTGGCGGCTGGTGCAGGCGCTGCCGTTGGAGTGTCCAGGCCATGTTCGAGAAGATACGCAACGTCATGCTGGACCTGGTCGAGCTGGTTCAACTGCAGATCCGGATCTGTGATAGTGAATATGTCGCCGGTCTTCGGTTGTTCGTAGATAAATACCCGTTTGCCCTCGTTCTTCAGCTGTTCTTTCACCTTCAAGAGACGCTTGCGTTCCAACATGACCGCGAGGATGTAGCAGGCGGCGCCATGTTTCGGATCATTCAACTCGATCAACTTACGCAGCAGCGTTTCAGCCGTCTCCTTTTGGATGGCTTCCGGCGGTGCAGCTGGAGGGGCTTCGTAGACGCCTTGCCAGTAAGAGATGACGCCTTTTCTGTCGCCGTTCTGATACTGTGTGGTCCAGCATTCCTTGCAGACGTCGACGCGACGGAGTTCGCTTTTATCTTCGAACAAGAGAGTGTGATAGTGCTCCTTGTCGGAAAAAGGTTTTTCGCAGCCCTGGCAAACGTGAGAGCGCGATTGAATGTTCCAATCGTTCATGAAATCTTCGCCTGAATTATCGTGAAGACATCCATTTGTTCAATCTCATTCCAAAAAAGACTGCTGATTTCGACGTTGCGCCACAATTCCCTAAATTTCCGATCGCTGCGTGACGTCATTAAACAGATGCGATTGCATTTGAAACCTCTCCTTGTTGCGGTGGCGTGTGCCCAGACGCTGGTGTTGTCGGCAGCGAGCGACTTTCCGCACATCACAGTGAAACAGACCTATCCGAAGGTCCAAATGCAGCGGCCGATGTGGCTTTGCGAATCGCCGGACGGGACGAAGAGACTGTTCGTCGTCGAGCAACGTGGCCGCATTCTTATCCTGCCGAAGGATAAAAATGATTCGGCAACGAAGACTTTCCTGGAGATCAGCGATCGCAAACCGTTTGAAAAGAATGAAGAAGGATTGCTCGGCCTGGCGTTTCACCCGAAATACAAGAGCAACGGCAAATTCTATATCTTTTACTCGCAACAAAATCCGCTGCGCTCATTCGTGAGCGAATTTACCGTGTCGAAGGATCCGGATGTCGCCGACAAATCGTCGGAGCGAATTCTTATGCAGTGGGAGCGCCCGGCATGGAATCACGACGGCGGACAGGTGGACTTTGGTCCAGATGGTTACTTGTATATTGGGGTCGGAGATGGCGGCGGAAAGAATGACCAATACGGCAATGCTCAGAAGCCAGACACCCTCATGGCGAAGATACTCCGGATCGATGTGAATTCCAGGACCGGCTCCCTGCCCTATGGGATTCCGAAAGACAATCCCTTCGTGAAAGATAAAGCATTTCGCCCGGAGATTTACGCCTGGGGACTCCGGAATCCGTGGCGGTTTAGTTTCGATCGCAAGACCGGTTTGCTTTACTGCGGTGACGTCGGACAGGATAAATGGGAGGAAATCGACATCATCCAGAAAGGCGGAAACTACGGCTGGAGCTATCGCGAAGGTTTGCATGCGTTTAAGGATGAAGCTCCTCCTGCCAGGGCGAAATTTATCGATCCAATCCTGGAATATCCGCACAACGCGCAACTCAGCACAAATCATCTTCCGGGCATCAGCATTACTGGCGGATACGTTTATCGTGGCAAAAAGATTCCCGGTCTGAATGGGGTGTATCTTTACGCCGACTGGGGGACGTCGCACCTGTGGGGATTGCGCTATGAACATGGGAAGGTCACAAAGGATGAACTTCTCGAAATGGCGCCGAAAGTGTTTCCGCCACGCCAGATTTCAAGCTTCGGCGAAGACGCCGATGGTGAATTGTATCTTCTCGGCTACGATCACAAAATCTATGAACTTGAAGAAGTTGATCCGAAACGCTCGGCGAAGCTGAAGTAGCGGAAAACAGCGTGATTGTGCAAAAAGCCAATCGCAGCGGGTTCCGCGCATCCGCCCACGTTTCCTCGGGCTAAAGTCGCCGATCTAACGGTAGGCCCTCCGGGTAGATCGCGACCTAAAAACCGAAACTTTCGAAAATTTTTTGCAATTTCGTTTCGTCTCTTTCAATAATCTCGCGGCATGACGAAGCCCCTAGCTCTCGTTTTTTACGAGAATCTGCTGCCGGGAAGCCAGTTGATCAATCGATTGGCCGATCTGGGCTA
>CBHWET010000448.1:0-4071 GCA_966112985.1 uncultured bacterium
ACGCATTGGGGTAACAATTTAGCTTCGGCTGATAAGGAAGAGCGCAAGCGGGCTTTTGATGGGCTTGTCCAAACGTTGCAGGACGCGAAGAAATACGGCGCCAGTTCTGTCCTGTTCATTCCAGCAATTGTGAACGAAAAGGTTTCCTACAGCGATGCTTTCGAACGTTCTCAAGAGGAGCTCCGTAAAGCGCTGCCGATTGCCGAAGAAGCCGGCGTGAAGATCGCCATTGAAAATGTGTGGAACAATTTTCTTTTGAGTCCATTGGAACTTGTTCGTTACATCGATGATTTCAAAAGTCCGTGGATCGGCTCTCATTTCGACATCGGGAACGTCTTGCGTTACGGCTGGCCTGAGCAATGGATTTCCGTGCTTGGGAAGAGAATTCAGAAGTTTCACGTGAAGGAATTCAGCCGGAAGAAAATGCAGAGCGCAGGATTATGGAAGGGCTTTGAGGTCGATCTGCTCGAAGGCGACAATGACTGGCCGGCAGTTATGAAAACGATTGATCAGATCGGTTATGATGGTTGGTTGATCGCCGAACAACGCGGCGGCGGATCTCCTGAAGGTTTAAAGAAGATTTCGGAGGCGATGGATAAGATCATCGCAATGTAAAGCACCACGACTGCCTGTAACCTCATTCGCCAGTAACGAGTCTTTCATTGCATGAAGACTCGCAGGCAGAACGGTCCCTCGGTCACAGCGTTCACCCTCGTCGAATTGCTCGTTGTTATTGGAATAATCGCCATTCTCGCAGGGATGTTGTTGCCGGCTGTTAGCCGCGCCAAGGAATCCGGCCGCCGAATTGCATGTTTGAACAACATGCACCAGATCGGTTTGGCCACCTCGCTTTACATCGACGACAACGACGGTTTCTTCATGCCTCGTGCCCACCCGAATCGATGGCCAAATCGGTTACAACGTTATTACAACAGCGAAAAGATTTTGCTTTGCCCCACGGATGGAACGGACCCCGCAACGGGAAATTATCAAACCAATGGCTGGCAATACGACGCAGCGCCACGGAGTTATATCTACAATGGTTGGAATGATTTCTACCGGTCTGCATTATCAGATGCGCCTAATTGGAGGCAAATCGTGGCAACGAATGAAATGGCCATGAAAGAGATTCTGGTTTTGCAACCGTCGGAAACGATTTCATTTGGAGAAAAGTATCATACCAATGGCCATTGGTATTTTGATTACGAGACTTATGAAGATTTGTATGTGTTGGATCAGAATCGCCATTCCACAACACACACCAAACACTCGAACGACGATGTGGGCGAGGGTAAGGGAGGGTCGAATTACACCTTCGCGGATGGCAGTTCGCGCTATCTTGGTTTTGGGAAATCGGTCTCTCCCGTTAATATGTGGGCTATCACTCCAGAGTGGCGTGATATTACCCCGTAGCAGTTAACGTTGGGTAGTGCGTGAGACGTACAGGTCTCTATTGAGTCTTTTCTGCCGCTTCTTTGGATGAGTTGGCCGCGGTGGTGATTTCTGCGACGAGTTTCTTTCCTTCGGCTAATTGTTGATCGTTCATTACTTTAACAACCGCATCTCGTAATTGGATGCCGAGTTTATCGTTCTGGTTCGCTGACAGGATTCCCCACTTGTAAGCTTCAACGAAGTTCTGTTTTACGCCCTGGCCTTTGAAGTAACATTTGCCGAGATAATATTGCGCGTTTGGATCGCCTTGTTCGGCCGATTTGCGAAGATATTTGACTGCTTCCTCGAAATTCTGCGCTACGCCTTCGCCTCGACAGAGCATATAGCCAACCTTGTATTGAGCCACGAAAAAGCCGGCATCAGCAGCTTTCTTGAACCACTTGAATGCATTGGCCAGATCACGTGCAACTTCGTCGCCGCTATAAATCATTTGTCCAATTTGATAACAGGTGAGGTCATTTGATTCAGCACGCTGCAGCCAGCGTGCGGCTTCCTCCGGGTTTTTCTCGATACCTTCACCATTCGCGTAGATGTACCACACCCAATAAATAGATTTTGCATCTCCACTTTCGGCGGCCTTTACGAAGTAATCCAAAGCTTGCTTGAGATCCTTTTCGCCGGCGCGGCCCGTATAGCTGAGGAATCCCAGTTGATAGAAACTGGGAACATTCCCTTGATCCGCCGCTTTTTTGAAATGTTTTGCCGCTTCGGCATAATTCTTTTCCACGCCATCGCCCTTCAAATACATCATACCCAGGAGATAGTCAGCGCCGATGCTCCCGCCTTCAGCGGCTTTGGTTAACCATTTCCTGGCGTCTGTAAGGTTCTTTTCTACGCCTTTACCCATGTAGGCGACATAGCCCAGCCAATATTCGCCAGCTGAATTTTTTTGATCAGCGGATTTCTCGAAAAGTTTCAAAGCTTCCTTTGTGTTCGCCGGGACACCTTCACCAAACAGGTATTTCACTCCGAGATCGGCTTGCGCCTTGGCATCACCTTTAGCGGAGTCCTTCTTCAGCAACTCGATGAGGGAGGGAAGATCCTCATACTTTTGCGTGGATTCAGGTTGGCTCGATTCTGTTGATGAGGTGGCCGCGTCTGAAGCGGGCGATTTTGTGTTCTCAGCCCACACGTGAGTGTTCCCCAGAAAAATAAGAGTGGCACAAAACAACAAGCAGGCCGGTTTCATGGATAGGCATTTTAAACAAATGAGTAATCGGAACGCAATCTTCGGTGGATGTTAGGAATATCAAATAAATCGTCGATATTTTCGATCAAATGCCTTGTGCGGACAGTCGAAAAACCTAGGATGCGCCGCGCTATGAGGGCTCTGTTTCGTGCTCTGATTCTGGTCTTGGTCGGAGTTCCGCTCGCCATGTTCGCAGACGAACCTATACGGGTCGATCTGCAGATGGAGAATGTGTTCTTCCGTAGTGGATCAAATATGGTGCACGCATTCGTGTATAAGCCCCATGGCAAAAGTCCATTTCCGGCTGTCATTTATAATCAAGCTTCCAAGGAACCTTATTACGAACCCGGCGGCGTCTACCCATTTGCCGCCATTGCCAGGTTCCTTACGAGTCGCGGCTGTGTTGTTTTCATTCCCGATCGGCCGGGCCACGAGACCTCTCCTTCGGCTCCAAGTGAACTTCTCGAACTGATTGAAGACAAAAGCGTGTTATCGGAAACCAACCGGCTCCTGCTCGCCGGATTCGACCTAATCGGGAAAGATGTCACTGCCGGACTCGGTTGGTTAAAGAAGCAGGATTATGTCGATCCAAATAGGATTGCAATGGTCGGACACTCAACCGGGGCTACCCAAACGTTATTACTCGCGGCAAAAGATTGTGGAGCACGTGGCTATGTAGCATTTGCGCCCGCAGTCAGAATGTGGTCTACGAATTTGATGATCCCGCCTTTGCTGACCGCAGCAGTGGAGAAAGCGAAACAGCCTGTCTTGGTGATTCAAGCCCAGAACGACTTCAGTCTCGCGCCGTCGGATGATCTTGGAAGAGTGCTGAATAAACGATCTGCACCGAATGGAGTCAAAGTTTATCCGCCGTTCGGCGCAAACCAGACCCAGGCAAACATGTTCGGCGTTCACGGTAGCGCCGTCTGGGGACCGGACGTGATGACGTTTCTCGACGCCGTCTGGAAAGATTAGAGCGGTTTTAACTTTCTTCGGAAATTTTTTCGACGTCTGGACCGTTCCTCGGTAACCTTGCGCCCGCAAATGGCCGAAGCGCAATTAACTCCGATGATGGCACAGTATCGCCGAATCAAAAGCGAACTGCCTAAAGATGCGCTGCTCATGTTTCGGCTGGGCGACTTCTATGAAATGTTCTTCGAAGATGCCCAAAGCAGTGCCCAGATTCTTAACGTGGCATTGACGAAGCGCGGCATTGTTCCCATGTGCGGTATTCCGTTTCACGCCGCGAATGGTTACATCGCCAAATTGCTGAAAGCAGGAAAGAAAGTCGCCATCTGTGAGCAACTGGAAGAGGCTAAACCGGGCCAGTTGGTAAAGCGCGAGGTCACACAAATTCTTTCTCCCGGTACGCACTTCGATGAGCGACTGCTCGTTGCCGAAAGAAACAATTACCTGGCAGCGATTTACTC
>CBHWET010000449.1:0-4067 GCA_966112985.1 uncultured bacterium
GATCAGCGCAAAAATGGATCAAGGTGTTCTCGTTCTGACGCTGCCGAAGGCAGAAAAAGTTAAACCACGTAAGATCACGATCGCTGATTAATCAGTTCTAAAAAAAATTCGTTTTGGCGCGGCTCGTCACAGAAGGCGAGCCGCGCTTTGTTTTTGCCGTGTATCCATTAAGGATTTTTGGCCTCTGATAAGATGCAACGCGAATTCCGTACCTGTTGAAAATCGGATTCTCCTGATTGGTTTTCCAGCTTTGCCCACTACCGCACACCCGTTTCCTTCTGTATTCAATAAACCAGAATATCTGAATCGGCTTTGGATGTTCTTCTGGGGCGGAACTGACGGGTTTTGCCATCGAACAACGTAAAGGAACCTGAGGCAACGTTGCGGTGTTTGGGGCCTCAAGCGGCGGATCAAGAGCGGGTGCACGGGCGGGAAAAACGTATGAAAACTAAGTGGCTCTTTCTGGTTTGTTGTATTTGTACGCAGTTCGCGATCAATACAAAGGCGGTTTTCAAGACGGAACTGCAGGGGCAATCCAAGGGCGATACAAATTGGATCAATGTCAATCTACAGAACTGGAAGGAACTCGATTATATCCCGCTACGGGTCGCAATGTCAGGTGGGCCAGTCAACAACCAACTGATCACTGTCAATTTTGATCACACGAAGAATTCAGTTCCGGGCATACAGAACCTGATCGCCTTTGTTCCTTCTACCAATGTCGTTATCACATCAATGCCGACACTCACCGCGCCTCTCAGCGGCGACATCTGGACCTATACGTTCACGGTTAACGTTCTCAATGGCAACGATGCATCGGTTGAATTCCTTGGCCGACTGTCCGCTGGTGCTCATCTTTTTGTCGGTAGTTCGCTTGGACTCTCATCGCCCACGCTGCAAATTCACAAGCCGGCCGCCGCGCCCGGCACTCCCGATTTGCTCATCCAAAAGACCGGTCCAAGTCACGCGGCCATAGGCCAAACAATCACATATACGATTTTTTACACTAACATCACGTCACCATTTGGCATGACCGCTACTGGTGTCCAGATCAGCGATTTGTTTCCGCCGTGGGTGACATACGTTCCCGGCAGCGCAACTGGCGGCGGTGTTTTGGCTGGCAATACTTTGACCTGGGATCTCAACACGGTCTTTGTTGGAAACAGCGGTACCCTTACTTATCAGGTTAAAGTGAACACTAACGCCTTGACTGGTCATACGTTTACGAACTGGGCGCGAATCTTCAGTGCGGAAAACGACACCGATTACGCAAATAACGAATCGACTGTGACAACATTGGTCGATGCGTCTGCCGTGGGGAATTCCTCGCCCTTTGCGGCGAATGACAGTTACTCCACTCCAGAAGATCAATCTCTCCTTGTGACTGCTCCCGGTGTTTTGACGAATGACACCGATCCGGAGAACGATCCTTTGATTGCTCTGGTGGTAACGTCTCCGACACATGGTACTCTGAATCTGGGGACGAATGGGGCGTTCACCTATGTACCGGCGACGAATTACAATGGCCCCGACAGTTTTACCTATCGCATCAACGATGGGACGACTAATTCTTCTCCCGCCACCGTCAATATCACGGTTCAGCCCGTAAACGACGGTCCTTTTGCCGTAGGTGATAGCTACAGCACGACTGAAGATGTCATGCTCGTTGTTGCGGCGCCGGGAGTGTTAACCAACGATTCTGATATTGACGGGGATGCTTTGGTTGCCGCCGTAATCACGCCGCCGATTCATGGAACTGTGACATTAAGCACAAACGGGTCCTTTATTTATATTCCGAATACGAACTTCTTCGGGAGTGACAGCTTTACCTATCGGGTCAGCGATGGTTTGACGAATTCACCAGGTGCTACCGTTGCGATTACCGTGTTGCCTGCAAATGATGCGCCGTTAGCAGTCAATGATTCGTACGGTACGGTAGAGGATACTGTTTTGAATGTGTCCGCTCCCGGTGTGTTGGCAAACGATTCCGATATCGATGGTGACGTTCTTGTAGCGATAATACAATCACCCCCACTTCACGGCGTGGTCACGCTTGATGGAAGTGGATCATTCACTTATGCACCGGTAGCTGATTACAACGGGCCGGATAGTTTTACCTACATTGCTTCCGATGGCGCAGCGACTTCCGCCGTTGTGACCGTCAACATCACCGTGGCCCCCAGTAATGATCCTCCAATCGCCAATAGCGACAGCTTTAGCACGTTAGAAGATACAGTTCTGATCATTTCGGCACCCGGTGTATTGGCCAATGATTCAGATCTGGACGGGGATATATTGACGGCGGCCATCGTGATCCCTCCAACCCATGGCAATCTCACGCTAAATACGAATGGAGAATTTACGTATACTCCGGCGACAAACTACCACGGCACCGATAGTTTCAGTTATAGAGCGTCGGATGATACAACGAATTCAGCCCCAGCGACGGTCACGATAACTGTGCAACCCGTGAACGATCCTCCTGTCGCTATGAATGACAGCTACAGTACATTGGAGGATGTCGCATTGAATGTGACGGCAGCGGGTGTTCTTACGAATGATTCGGATGTCGATGGCGATACGCTCGTTGCAATTTTGGTTTCCTTACCGAGCCACGGAAGTCTCACGTTAAATACAAATGGTTCATTTACCTATGCGCCGGCAACGAACTACAATGGACCAGACAGTTTCACTTATCGTGCGAGCGATGGCTTGACGAACTCCGCGGTAGCAGCGGTTACGATCACGGTGCAATCCGCAAACGACGCCCCCGTTGCTGTGAATGACAGCTACGGTACGCTCGAAGATACGACGCTGAACGTGGTCGCTGCAGGCGTTCTTACGAATGACACAGATGTTGATGGAGATACTCTCACGGCAGCTTTGGTCTCAGCTCCAGCGCATGGCAGTTTGACGCTGGACACAAATGGTTCATTCTCTTATACGCCGGCGACGAACTACAACGGCAGTGATAGTTTCACGTATCGAGCATCGGATGGTATCGCGATTTCCGCGGTAGCAACCGTTACGATAACCGTACAGCCGGTGAATGATCCACCGGTAGCGGTAAACGACAGTTACAGCACTGCTGAAGACACAACGCTGAATGTGGCTGCTGCAGGTGTTCTCGTGAATGACACCGATCCCGAAAACAATCTCCTTACGACGGTATTGGTGTCCAGTCCGACTCACGGCACCTTGACCCTCAACACCAACGGTTCGTTTCTCTACACGCCGGCTACAAACTACAACGGGCCAGACAGTTTTACTTATCGTGCGAGCGATGGCCTGACGAACTCCGCGGTAGCAACGGTTGCGATCGCGGTGCAATCCAGGAATGACGCTCCCGCTGCTGTGAATGACAGTTACAGTACGCCTGAAGATACGACGCTGACTTTAGTCGCGGCAGGTGTGCTTACGAATGATACGGACGTTGATGGGGATGCTCTCAACGCAGTGTTAGTCTCATTGCCGACGCATGGCGCCCTCACGCTGAATACAAATGGTTCGTTCTCCTATACGCCCGCAACAAATTATAGCGGCAGTGATAGTTTCACTTACCGCGCATCGGATGGTATCGCGACTTCGGCGGTAGCAATCGTCAGAATAACCGTGCAGCCGGTGAATGATCCACCGGTAGCTGTAAACGACAGCTATAGCATTCCTGAAGATACGACGTTGAATGTGGCTGTTGCAGGTGTTCTTGCCAATGACACCGATCCCGAAAATGATGTTCTTACAGCGGTATTGGTTTCGAGCCCAACTCACGGCACGTTGACCCTCAACACCAACGGCTCGTTTGTCTACACACCGGCAACAAATTACAACGGATCAGACAGTTTCAGTTATCGTGCAAGCGATGGATTGGCAACGTCCGCGGTTGCGACGGTGAACATTTCGATTGGTTCCGCAAACGATCCGCCTATCGCGAATAACGACGCGTATACTACGGATGAAGATGTCACGCTAAACGTTCCTGCGGCGGGTGTATTGTCCAACGACACCGACACTGATGCGAATTCTCTAATAGCGCTCGTCCTTGCAACCCCGACGCACGGCACGCTTGC
>CBHWET010000450.1:0-4066 GCA_966112985.1 uncultured bacterium
TATCGGCTGCTTTGCGCTCGAATTCCGCTCCGTAACCCGTTCGAACAAGAATGCTTTTCCTCACGCCAGCATTCCAGCCGCACTCGAGGTCGATTAATTTATCGCCGACGATATAGCTGTGGCTGAGGTCGATTCCAAATTCATCGCGGGCATCGAAAAGAAATTGCGGCGACGGTTTGCGTCCACGACTCGGGTAATCCGGATGCTCTGGTGCGATGTAAATCTTCTCGAACCGAACTCCGTCGCGCGCGAAGACTTCGGCCAGATATCGATGAACATTCTCAACGTCGGCCAAAGTGAAATACCCCCGCCCCACCCCGGATTGATTCGTCACCATGATCAACTTGAACCCCGCATCCTGAAGCGACTTCAGCGCTTGAGCGACACCTGGAAAGATAACGACCTGATCCGGACGATGCAGATAATCTTTGTCTGCAATGAGCGTCCCATCACGATCAAGAAAAACGGCACGATTCATGTGCATTGATTAAAGGGTTGGTTTGCCCATCAAACAAAGAAAAAACGCGAGGCGACGAGCGCCTCGCGTTTGTGAAAGCTTTAGAATCTTATCGCATTCCGTGTGTGCGGTAGAAACCCGTACCCGTCGGCGTAATCGTGATAATATTCTTGTTCGTCGTCGTGACGGGTGTGGTCACTACGTCCTGCCAGTTGGTCGGAGACAAGCTCGCTGTGCTCTGAAGCGTGAAACCTGTCGGAATCGAACTCCAGGAAACGGTCGTGTTCGTCGACGTTTTCGTGATTTCGACTGGGACACTTGGAACCGTTGGAACAACGTCAGCGTAACGAGTCACAAACAGCTGGTAACCATTCGTGAAAGGCGCACTGCTTTTGAATTGGCCCATGACACCAATGAGCGTCGCATTTTCCGGGATCGACTGCGCAGCCATGTCGATGACACGACCATCAACGCGGAGGGTGAAGATTTCTCCGTTGATGTTGGTGATATTGACAGTGCTTGGAACAACAAAGCCACTCGGGTCACCAGCAGCCTGAAGGAAAACGTTTGAAACATATACACGCTTGCCCTCGATAGACGATTCCATGAGAGCGACATTGTTTGCCGTCGCGAAATCAAACGGAACCGCATCAGGCAAAGTGTTGCCGCTGCTCAAGATCGTAATTGCATGATTTGCATTCGAGATGTGCAGGTTCATTTCGAACACACCGTTGAATGCACCGAGTGGACCAGTGACACGAACGAGATCGCCTGCGGATGGACGAATCGTGCCACCCGATTCAAAGATCACAATACCATGGTTGCTCTGCTGGATGAAAAACTGGGTGTTTGTTGGTGTCGTCAGGTTTGTGTAAGTCGTAACGATACCTTCAACCGTATAAAGATTCGTTGTGTCGCTCGGAGCGAAGTTCGTCGAATCCATCAACGTGCGGAGGTAGGCGATGTTTGTGACAATAGCCGGTGGAGGCAAGGTCACGCTTAATGTCGCAACCTGGCTCGTTGCAAAACCAACGGCATTGCTCACGATCACAAAATAGTTACCAGCCATGCTCGTATTCACATAAGGCAGCGTCAATGTCGCGGTGCCAGCTCCGATCGGATTATTGATGTCGGTGAAGTACCATTGATAAGACAAAGGAGCGGTGCCACCAGCTGTCACCGTGAAGGTGGCCGTGTTGCCTTGAACGACGGTCGTGTTCGTCGGTTGTTTAGTAATCGATGGGGGCGTGGAGATTGCATTCGTTGCGATGAACGAGATGCTCAAGTTATCGATGGCCAAACCGTGGTCGTTGCCTGGGTCATTATAGTCGTACCAACGGAGAAAGATTTCTTCGCCCGGCAACACCGAAACGCCAGAAACGAGAACGTTCGAGAAAACCACGCGATTAGTAGAGGCGTTACCGTCAGCTGGAGCAGCGGTAGAGCCGATGAACGGACTGACAAAATCGAGAGCGGTCACGGCCGTCCAAATCTGACTATTGGTAGCATCCGCTGACGTGAGCCCCGTTCCAACAAGGTAAGAAACTTCAAGCTTTTGCGCTGCGGTGTTACCGCCGTTACGCCACTGTTCGCCAGTATAGGAAACCATCAGAGCCTGCGGCGTGGCTGTGTCATTGGAGATGCGGACACCATAAGCAAAATTGCCGGGGGTTCCTGACGCGAGCGAGCCGAGCGCACGTTCCTGAACATTCGTTGGACCGAAGCTATATAATGAACCAGTGGTGCTGGCACCAGCCCCACCAATATAAGTCGTCACATTCGTAGTCCCGACAGGCAAAGTCCTCGAAGCGTACCATCCGGGCAACGTTGTATTGTCTGTCCAAGTGCTGCTCGTGGTGTTTGTAGAAAGTGTATCGAAATTCTGCGTGTAGGTGCCGCTGCTGATCAGAATCTGCGCGGAGGCATGATCCAAACAGAGTAGCGAGAAGGATGCGGCAATAACGGCTCGGAGTGCTTTCATATGGCTGATGAGATGGCGGTTCGGTTTTTTGACTAAATAAAATTATTCAGGAGCGCCGGAATATGGATACCAATGAACTTTGTAGTTTTTGGACCATTCCAAAGTGGAGGCGGTCGTATCGCCTGGGGTCCCTACTCCGTCCTCTGGTGATGTGCGGCGAAAATCATTCGTTCGAGTTAAACCCGCATGGCCGTCAATGAATCCAAGATTTGCCGCAGCCAAGCCGCCGTGGCGCGCGGGGGTATATTTACCCGAGCTTGAAGGAAACGTATCTTCATTGCCTTCGGTGAAAATGATCGTGTCAGAGGGCTGAACGACCTGTTCGATCTTGAATATTTCGTTCGCGCCATTTGGATCCATACGGTTGTTAAAACCATATGTAAAATATGGGTTGACGATATTTGGAGTAGTGGTTGGTGGTTTTCTGATTGCGGGACAAATAAAAATGCTCTTTTGACCACCCACAGGAATTTTATTTGCGAGATAGAGGTCCAGCAAACGCGGTTGCGACATCAGCGGCGTCACAACATTATACCAGGCGTTCAAATTAGCCGAGGTATTCAACGATGACGAACCGGATGCTCCGTTTCCTTCGTACGCAAAGGTTCCATTATTATCGTCGGTATACATTTTCATACCGAGCGCCCATTGCTTCACGTTGGAGAGACAGTCGATAGCGACGGCACGATCTTTAGCTTTACTGAGGGCCGGCAGAAGCATGGCGGCGAGGATTGCAATAATTGCAATAACGACCAGGAGCTCGATCAGCGTGAATCCCTTCAGTTTTTTGACAGACAGCATCGGATGAGAAGTCATTGTTTGGTTAGCTATCGAAGCGATGGGGCTCCAACAGTCAGGGAAAAGTCTAACGGGTTACACGGGGAAAACGCAAGCGCTCGTTCGTTACGAATGGGTGAAAATTATTCACAACTTGCAGTCGCTGGAGTCATGATTTTGCCATGAATCGACAATTGAGAACCAAAGCTTGCCGGGGATCCTTCGCGAAAGTTTTTTGAGCGTCAAAACTCCCTTGCGAACGCTCGCGAGCATTTACAATTACTTCAAACCAGCGTCTTACAGTAACGATACCCCTAAAACTAGTTTTTGGCTGCAATCAAGGATCGCAGGCATATTTTTGGGAGGGTTTTTGAAGCACAGCAGGACTTTGTCGATCAGGGATATCCCCGCCCCCCTTGTAAGGGCAAATTTTCTTCAGAAAAACTTTGTCCAGGACCTATTCCACGTTAAAAAGGAAAGTGAATGTCCGAAGGTTTGTTAACACCTGAATTGCAAAGGTTTATCGCTCGATATATTGAATCGGTCGAAAAGCTCGAAATTCTGCTGTTATTGCGGAAAACTTCTGACAAAGCGTGGACCAGCCAGGAAGTATACCAGCAGATTCAGAGCAGTTTGGCCTCTGTGGACAAAAAATTAAAAGAACTTGCTGCAGATGGATTGCTGAAACGTGATCCGGATGGCCGGTTCCAGTTCGAGCCAAAATCTGCAGACTTGAATGATCAGGTCGCCGCACTCGATCGCGCCTACCAACAACGACGGATTAAAGTCGTCGAATCCATCTATTCCGAATCAACCGATAACCTGCGGAAATTTGCTGATGCTTTCCGACT
>CBHWET010000451.1:0-4045 GCA_966112985.1 uncultured bacterium
ATTCGCGACTGTCGGGAACCAGCCGTAAACGTCATATTTGCCACTGACTGGCAGGACGGGATTAAATGTTGCCAAGTTCGTTCCCAGGCTAAATGCAGACTGTGCAGTTCGGTAGTCTGCGCCGTATTTGTCGGTCGCAGCATTTGTAATTGTCCATGTGCCTGAGAACACAGCGGAGGTGTTGTCTACGATCAGCGAAGTTGATGTGGTGAACGTCGAGTTGGAACTCAGCGTGAGAGTTCCAAAGCGCGATATCACTCGGAAATAATAATTCGTGTCAGGTTTTAGACCTGACAACAGAACCGAGTGATTGATCGTCGGGGCGGCAATGAGCGGCGTGAAGTAGCCCATATTTGTTGTCGCTCCATATTCCACCTGAGTCGTTGCGTTAGAAGTGGTGGCCCAATTGATCACTGCGTTGTTTCCACTTACGACCGGAGTGACGTTATAAATTTCCAACGGCATCGACAGTTGTGCGGGAGTGCTGATCGCGTTGGTAACCGGATTACTGACGTAAAGTGTGTAAGCAGCAATGTCGGCTTGGGTGACGTTGCTAATTGTAAGGGTTGACGTGGTGGCACCAGAAATAGTTGGTCCATCCACGATGTTGGCTCCGTTTTTCTTCCACTGATAACTGAGAAATGGTGTCCCTTCAGCCGAGCCGGAGAAAATCGCGACGCCCCCGGCATTTACTGTTTGATTCGTCGGATTAGAGGTGATCACTGGGTCGATTACGGTTAACCCGGCATTCGAGCTTGTAAGGGTGCCGTAAATATTTGAAATGGTGACCGTGTAATATCCCTCTTTCGACCGCAGCACATCAGACAATGTTAGCGACGGCGTTGTTGCACCCGAAACCGAAGGACCATCGACAAGTACTTTGGCCCCATTGAACTTCCATTGATAAGTGAGAGGCCTTGTTCCGCTCGCCACGACCGTGAAAGTCGCTGTGTCTCTTGCGTTGATAGTCTTGCTGGTAGGCTGCGCGTAAATTATCGGCGGCGAGTCGGCTACGATCAGTGTTACCGGAACTGTTGAAGTTGATCCCGCGGAGTTATTAATCAAAAGTTGATATACGCCCTGATCATCCGGACTTACGCTGGTGATAGTCAGCGTGTTGGTGGTTGCTCCGGAGATGGTGCCACCATTCAGCACGTTTGTTCCGTCCTTCGTCCATTGGAAATTGAGGGGCGCGGTGCCGTAAGCGCCCGCTGCGAGAACTGTAGTTGTCCCAGGAAGAACTGTTTGATCGCTTGGTTGCAATGTGACAATCGGATCGAAGACGAAAAGTTGAGCGGCGACGCTGATCGTATTGCTCGCGGAATTTGAAACGAGAACGGTGTAGCTTCCGACGTCAATTTTTTTGGCATCGGTTATGGTCAGGGACGAAGTTGTTGCGCCTGCAATTCTAGCGTTGTTAACTACGTTGGTTCCGTTTTTCCTCCATTGGTAATTCAGAGGGGAGGTACCGCTGGCAACCACGTCAAAAGTAACCGTAGTTCCCGCGTCGACCGTTTGTCCGACGGGCTGGCTGTTGATCACGGGATCAATAACCGTCAATGTTGCATTAGAGCTGACGGCATTCCCATAAGGGCTCGCTACCGCGACCGAGTAGATGCCTTCATTTGCTTTAACAATATTTGACAATGTTAATATTGCATTCGTCACTCCTGTAATGTTTGCGGTGTTCACCAAATTCGTTCCATTCCGTCGCCATTGAAAGCTCAGCGGCGGTGTTCCCGTTGCTACAACGGAGAAGTTTGTCGTCAAACCAGCGTTCACAAGAGCGCTAAGAGGATGGGCAGTGATCGCTGGAGGAATCGTAAACACTGTCAGGGTTGCAGAAATGCTTGACGTGGATCCATAGGAGTTGCTGATGAGCACTGAATACGTTCCAGAGTCAGCCGTTGTGGCGTTCGCCATAGTTAAATTTGCGCTGGTCGCTCCCGAAATGTTACCTCCATTGAAAAGATTTGTACCTCCTCGTTGCCATTGATATGACAATGGAAAAGTGCCGGCGGCGCGAACGTCGAAGTAAGCCGTGCTGAATTGCGCGATCGTGAGGTTCGTCGGCTGCCTCGTTATGATGGGGAATGTGGCTGGCGTTGCTTCGTTCGAGAACGCAGACAGCCCGAGGAAGTTGGTGCTACAAACAACATAGAAATAAAGTGTGCCCGAAACAACATTGGTATCGGTAAATGTCGTGGCATTTCGATTTGCTCGGCCCACCGGCGCATATGGTCCGTCGCTGATCGTGCTGCGAAATATCACGAATCCTGTCTCGTTTGTTGAGGTGTCAGTCCAATTCAAAAGGGTTTGGGTGCTTGTTACTTTGCTTGCTCCGAGGTTGCTTGGCGCAGCCGGGATTGATTTAGGCTTTTCAAAGATCATTTTTATTCCATCAACCATCGCAATGTTTGTGGAACTCCCCACGACTGCATCATTGAACCGTATGAACCCGTTCGTCCCGGCTGCAAAAGGAAAAGTGCCGAGATAGCACCATGCTCCAGCATTCGTTTTTTGGTTTGCGCCAACAGAATTAGTGCCGCCGTCGCACGCAATAGTTACAGGAACAAAGGACGAGGCCTCGGGGCGATACGGATGCCATTCATAAAGTTTGTAATCACCGGCCGTCAGGATGAGCGGATTGAATTGGACATACGCATTGCCGTCGCTCTGTGTTTTGGTCCAGTAATTTGTCCCGAACGAATTCGTATCAGTGCCGGTTGCGCCGGAAAATGTGACCGTGCCGGTAGTCGCGTCGATTGTCTTTACCAACGTCCAGGTTCCGTTGCGCGTCGCTGCTGCATCGTCAAGAATGATGTTGTTCACAACATTCGAAAATCGCCCGATGGTCGCCGCCTTAATGTTTGCCCACTGCCCCGAACTATGGAGTTCTGACCGGAAGTAGTCCGATCCTTGATAACCGCCGGCTGTGACGCAGTTCGGATCGGCGACTAGGTAATCAAGGAAGTTGCCGACATCGCTTGGCGGATGGACAGGGGTGCCGGCGTTTCCATTGTAGACGTCCCGCATCAGCGTCAGGGGTTTGATTGCGTTGGTCCAATAAATCGTCTCACCATTAATGACCGAAGGCGCATTCGTCATCAGGAAGTCCTGGAATTTTTTGTAATTAACGTCCGTCCAATGAATCGCCGCGATCGCGTTCGCTTTGCTCGCACTATGATGGTAAACCTGCGGCATCACCGAGTCGCACCAGTAGCCGAATTCTTTAAAAGGGAACGATGAGTGCAGATAAAGCGTGTCGTAGGGATTATGTGCGAGGAACTTGGTCGGCCAGTTGGAGCGGATGCCAGAACAATATTGCCACGCCAACGCAGGACCGTTCGTGCCGATCCATGGTTGTGAGCTTTCCCATTCGGACTCAGCGTCAATGATGAATCCGTCAGCACCTTGTTGGTAACAGTAATTCGCCACGGCAATTTCTCCCGGGATGTCATTGCCCCATGAACGGGTTGAAGCGAAGACAAACAAGCCGTTGGCATGAGCGATGTTTACAAGGTTGGAGGTGAACTGCGCGTTCGTCGAACCGATCGGCACGTTGCCTGAACTGCCCCAGAGCCGGTTGCTCGTGCCGGCTTTGATGATCACGTAATTCATGCTCTGGCTCTTGAGGTACGCGAACATCGAGGCTTCGTTGGTCACGCTGCTAACCGTGTTGCCCAGTTTATTCGTGGCGCTGCTGATTACATATAGCCAACCACCCTGGCCAAGGTTTTCGGGATCGACGCCGCCGTCGCGAATTACTGCGGACGAGGTTTGTGTGGAAAAAGCAATGAACCCTGCGACGAAGGCCAGGATAAGACGAAAGCGAGACACCATAATGCGTAACGGCCAGTTTACTGTTTTGGTTCCGTCTAGGTCAACGATGTTACTACGGTATTCCCTCAGAGTCCCGAGTGGCAGTAGACCGTCAAATCATCATCAGAAGTTTCCGGATTTCCCGCAATCGGGCATCGACGGCTTTTTTTGTCAGGCGTGGAAACTTTCCGCCGACCTGAATCGGTTCGCCATTGCGCATCAG
>CBHWET010000452.1:0-4035 GCA_966112985.1 uncultured bacterium
AACGGCCAGTGGGCGGGCAATGTATACATCGTCACGAACAAGCTCTATGTGCTCGATGCCAATAACGGGATCAGCGCCTACACGATTAATACCGAAACGAACTTTGCACCATCAATCATTGGTCAGCCGGTGGATGTGACGAGCGACACCAACACCACCGCTAAATTCAGCGTCGCCGTCAGTGCGTCGACTGCGGTCGGCTATCAATGGTATAAGAACACGAATACGCTCGTGTTGAACGCAACGAACTCGACGTTGATCCTCTCTAATCTTCAGCCTTCCGATGCGGGATATTATCGTGTCGTCGTGACAAACAGCGTCGGAACAACAACGAGTTCCAACGCGATTCTGACCGTGATCGGTGGTCAGACGAATTCCGGTGGTTTGTATCTTTATGAACCCTTTAACTATTCTGCGGGCCAAACGCTTACGGGCAAATCCGTTGGCGTCTCGCAGACGTGGAGCCTTAATGGCAGTGGTAGCGACGATAGTCTTGTCGTCGGGGGTAATTTGACCATCTCCGGTTTGGTGGCGCCGACAGGAAACTATATGACGAACGGCGGTTCCGGCGCCGCACCGCGCCTCGCTTTGAATACGAACTTCAGTAGCGGTACCGTTTATTATTCCTTCGCAATGCGAATCGATAGCCTCGGCTCGTTGTCCAGCGGGTTCACTGCGGCTCTCGTCAATAATTCGAACAGCACCTACGCGGCACGTCTTGCCTGCAAAGCGACGAATGGTGGCTTTCAGTTGGGCATTGCTCGCACCAGTACGGGGTACATTTATGACCCGACTATTTACGCGACCGGACAGCTGTTGTTTATTGTCGGCAGTTACACTTTCAATCCTTCGGCCAGTGATGACGTCGTCAAACTTTGGATTAATCCTGCGTCGAGCAGTTTCGGAGCCGGGACCGCTCCCGCAGCCACCGTTTCAGATACGGCGTCTGGCAGCGATACTGCAATCATCGACCAATTCACGTTCCGTCAAAATACTACCGGCAACACGCCGGCCATTGTGAGTTATGACGAACTGCGCATCGGCACGACATGGGCGTCCGTAACCCCAAGCGGATCCAGTGAGCCTGCGACCCCGCCGACGCTCAGCTATTCATCGGGGCCGAGCAGCATCACCGTCACCTGGCCGGCCACGTATACCAGTTACGTCCTGCAATCGACGCCAACATTGTCGTCGCCGAGTTGGGGAACAGTCGCCTCGACCGTGAACGGGACGAACAATACTGCGACCATTAACTTTTCAGGATCTTCGAAATTCCTGCGCCTGCAAAAATAAAGGACGGCGGTACATTTACGACCGGCGGAAGATGCTTCCGCCGGTTTTTTATTCGCTCGAAAAAAGGATTCAACTGCACCACCTTTAAGCCAAACACTAAAAGACATGTCGTCGCTGAAACAATTTAAGGCCTCGGAGAAGAACGCTGCGCAATTGCAGACGGTGATTCAGGATCTCAACACATTGGTAAAGGACATTGAGCGTTGTGAAAAAACGATCAGCGATCTGAAGACAGAACTGGAAGCTGTCAACGTTCGTCACAAAGATCGTAAGTCGACACGGGAAGATATCGCTTATCTCGAGGATCTGTTGAAGTGTGCGAATAAGAAGCTCACCTGGGAGAAGCAAATTGCCAGCTTACAGAAGCGCACTCCAGTTTTGCTCGAGCAGGTGGTGAAGCTCGTCAATGATCCGAACGCTGCACGAGACGAACAGATTCGCGTGCAGATGATCCAATCGTTACACGCGGTGCAGGCGTCGATGGAGCGGCTGCAAGGTGTGAAGGTTGAATGATCCAGCTGGCGGTGCTTTGTCGCGCCGCTACTTCACACCTGTCTCAAGCCACGATAATGGAAACTGTGCGAACGTGATCTTCTCGTAAGCGTTCGTTTCACCTCTTTCGTAAAGACAGCCGATGTTTCCATTTGGCAATTTGGCGAGGCAGGAATAAGCGGCATCTTTTTCATGAAGGGTTTTTGAGATGGGCCAGGACTTTCCTTCGTCGTAACTCAGCTTGACCGACATGTTGCGGCGTCGTGTGCTGGAGGGATTTGAAAAGAGGATACGCCCCGGCGTTTTTCTTTCTGGCCAGTTATAACGGAGGATGCTCGCTTCGCAGGTGGGATCGATCAGATCAGAATTGTGCGCTGGTTTTGTCCACGCTAATCCGCCATCGCGGCTGATTGATTGAGCACGATGGGCGCCGCTCGGATGATTGCGCATGCTCAGAAGAAGGGAGCCGTTGCCGTCTGCCAATTCGACCACCTGACATTCGTTCATGCCGGGTTCAGCCGTGCCGCCGATGCGCCAGGTTTTACCATGGTCATCGCTGTAAATCACATGGGATCCACCGATGACGTTGGTTCCCGCCAAATGGGAGTAATCGCAGGGCACCACCAGACGGCCTTTGTGCGGTCCGTTAAGAATTTGAATACCGATGCCCGGGCCGGTCGCGTACCAGTCCCAGTCGGATTTTTTGGTCGATGACGTAATCTCGCGTGGCGGTGACCACGTTGTGCCGTTGTCTTTGCTTTGGCTTAACCAAACCGTGCGGCCTTCTTTTGATTTCTTGACCTTGATTTCTTTCTCATGGTCATCGCCGCGATTTCGTGTGAGCAACAGTGAGATAACACCGGTCTCTTGGTCGACAACGGCGCAGGGATTGCCGCACGTGTTTCCGTTATCATCCCAAATGATTTGTTGTGCGCTCCAGCTTTTGCCGCCGTCGATTGATCGTTTTAAAACGATATCGATGTTGCCGGTATCTGAAGGGCTGGTTGTACGGCCTTCGCAGAAGGCCAATAAGGTTCCGTTGGTCGCGACGACGAGGGAAGGAATACGGTACGTATAATATCCATCACTTCCCCGCACAAAAATATCCTGCTGGTGAAGTCCGTCTTCGGCATGGGTTTCAGCCGCCAAGACGCAAATGACGATGGCGAGCAGATGTTTGGCTGTCGAAAGTAATCTCATGCAGGCTGATAAAGGCGCGACGCGGAATGGAATTCAATCCTTTTCGGATGAATGAGGCCGCGGTCGTTCTTTAGCCTTACAGTTTATCTGGAGGATAAAGTTTTTTCAGGATATCGGCGTTATAACTGCGCGTTGTTTGTTCAACCGAACGGACCTTGAGAGACCGCCCAACGATTTCAACCACGACCCCGGTGTAACCGCCAATATCGATATGTTGGCCAAATGCGCACTGTGGAAAATCTGAACGCCCGGTTAATTGTTGAATCCTTTGGACGGGCGCATCGAAATTTGGTTCGGTAATAATATTCCGTTTCTGTTCTGGTTCGGGTTGCCGTTCTTCCGTCGATCGCGGGCGGGATGCGGCTGGTGGTGGCGGTTGAGGAGCGGGCGGTTCAACCCGCGGACCATAAAGTTTTTTCAGCGTATGGAAGTTGAAGCTTCTAGTTGTCTGCTCAGGCGAACGTACCTTTAGCGAATTGTGGACAATGTCGATGACAACGCCGGTATAACCGCCGATATCAACCAACTGATTGAGTGCGCAGTGCGGAAAATCCGGGCGGGCGGCGAATTCCGCAATCGGCGTTGGCGCATTCGATGACGATTCGCTGTTCGTGTGACTCTCATTTTCGGTTGCAGCTGATTCCATAGATTAACTTTGCAAGGTGGCAGCCGACTGCGCCACCGAATTTAGAAAATTTTTATTCACCGCCTTGACGAAGATCATTCAGTCGCGGCGTTCGGAGGGAAGTTTTGGATTTTTTCCTGACACTTCAATCAGGATGTAAAACTTTTTGTGTGGCGGATGGTAAAGCAACTCTGAAAGGAGGCTCAGATGAAACTATCGAAAACAATGTTATGGGGAACCATTGGGACGATGGCTATGAGTGGCGTTGGTCTACTGATCAGGACCGTGAGCCGATACCGCGCGAAACTGTTTGACCAACGGTTTCTGCAACACGAGCTGGCGGTATTGGAAGGTGAAGGCGGAATCTGCCTCAGCTAAACATCTGGGCAGCGAAAACGCCGGATGGCCTGGAGTGCATCCGGCGT
>CBHWET010000453.1:0-4030 GCA_966112985.1 uncultured bacterium
CCTTTGAACAACGCGTAGCTTTGGAAAACAAATCCGATGTTTCGTTTTTGCACTGGCACGTGCGTCATCGACTGCCCACGAATCAAAACATCGCCCGATGTCGGCATTTCCAGGCCGGCGATCATTCGCAGCACGGTGGTTTTTCCGCCGCCACTCGGGCCGAGCAACGCAACGAGTTCGCCTTCACCAACGGAGAAACTCACGTTGTTGACGACCGTATTTTCACCAAATTGTTTGCTGACGTTTCTTAGCTCGATGCTCATTGCTGGAAATTTGAAAATGTATCAACCGTCGTTGCCTGCGTCTCCGCTGCTTGCATCCCTTGCTGTTCTTCACGTTCTGCTTTCCATTCCAAAAAGGTTTTCACGACCAACGTCACAAGAGCCAGGGACGCCAGCAATGTCGCGACTGCGAATGGCGCCGCGGGATCAAATTCGTGATATAGCTTTTCGATACGTAGCGGCACCGTATCCGTCTCACCTGTGATGTGCCCTGACACCACTGATACCGCGCCAAACTCTCCCATTGCACGCGCATTGCAGAGAATTACGCCATAGACCAATCCCCACTTCACGGAGGGCAGCGTGACATGAAAAAACGTCTTCCACCCGCTCGCGCCGAGTGTCAGCGCTGCTTGTTCCTGCTCTGATCCGATCGATTGCATGATCGGAATAATCTCCCGTGCTACGAACGGAAACGTGACGAAGATTGTCGCCAGCACGATACCGGGCACGGCAAAAATAATTTTGATGTCATGCGCCTGCAGCCATGGGCCGAGCAAACCATTCGCGCCAAATAACAGTACAAACATCAATCCAGAAACCACGGGTGAAATGGAGAAGGGGAGGTCAATGAATGTCAGCAGAAGCGCCTTTCCACGGAATTCAAACTTCGCAATGAGCCACGACGCGGCGAGTCCGAACAAAATATTCAGTGGCACGCTAATCAGAGCGACGATCAACGTCAGACGGATGGCCGACTTCGTATCCGGATCGGTCAACGCTTTAACATAAGGCGTCCACCCCTTTGAAAAGGCCTGCACGAAAACGTTGATCAACGGCAGAAACAGAAAAACGATCGCAAACAAAATAGCGATGCTGATGAGTGTCCACTTAACCCACGGTGGGTCTTGCGTGCTTCGCTCCGATTTGCCGAGGCGTTCGCGTTGATGCGTAGGAAGGTTCATGGTTTGGCAAAGCGCGACGCCCAGTTTTCCAGCATGTTAATGACCGCCAGCAGCACGAACGAAAAAAGCATCAGCACAACCGCCAGCGCCATGGCGCCCGTGTAATCATAATTCTCCAGCCGCATCACAATCAGCGATGGGGCGATCTCCGTCTTGAACGGCAGGTTTCCAGAAATGAAAACGATGGACCCGTATTCGCCTAGCGCTCTCGCAAAAGCCAACGCGAATCCCGTGATCGTCGCGGGCAACAATGTCGGCACAATCACCTGCGCGAAGGTCCTCAATCGACTCGCACCCAGGCTCGCCGCCGCTTCTTCAACACCGCGGTCAAAATTTTCCAGCACCGGTTGCAGAGTGCGCACGGCGAAAGGCATCCCCACGAAGGTGAGCGCAATGACGACGCCAAGTTGTGAAAAGGCGCCTTCAATGCCCCGCGGCACTAAAAACTGACCAAGCCAACCATTAGCAGAAAATAAATTCGCCAGTGTCAGCCCGGCAACCGCCGTTGGTAGCGCAAATGGAAAATCAATCAATCCATCGATGAACCGCCGTCCTGGAAATCGGTATCGCACGAGCACCCACGCCAGGAGGCTGCCAAAAAGTGCATTCGCGAGCGCGGCAATGAACGACGCGCCAAGGCTTAACTTATAAGCCGCAAGCGCGCGCCGGTTCGTCGCCAGTTCCCAGAAGTCATGCCACGAAAGTCCGAAAACTTTTATGCAAAGGGCGGCAATCGGAATCAAGACGATGACGCTGAGGTAAAACAGAGTGAACCCCAGCGTCAGGCTAAATCCGGGCAGCGGATTGTGCTTTTTAGAATGTGCCAAGCTTATCGATTGTCTTTAAAGATTTGGTCGAACAACCCGCCTTCAGCAAAATGCGTCTTCTGCGCTTTTTGCCAGCCCCCAAAAACCTCATCGATCGTAAACGTCGGAATACTCTTGAACGTGTGTTCGAATTTCTTTCCCACCTCAGCGTTGCGTGGCCGGTAGAAATGTTTCGCCGCGATTTCCTGGCCCGCCGGGCTGAAAAGAAAGTTGAGATAAGCTTCCGCTACTTTGCGAGTACCTTTTTTGTCGACAACTTTGTCCACCACCGCCACGGGAGGCTCCGCGACAATGCTGACCGACGGATACACGATTTCGTACTGCCCTTTGCCAAGTTCGTTCAACGTGATCAGCGCTTCGTTCTCCCAGCCGACCAGCACGTCGCCAATTGATCGTTGAATGAACGTCGTTGTCGCTCCACGTGCCCCGCTGTCCAACACCGGTGCGTGCTGATAAAATTGCGCAACATACGATTTCGCCTTGGCTTCATCGCCGTTGTTGCGTTTCAACGCTGCGCCGTACGCCGCAAGGTAAGTCCAGCGCGCACCTCCGGACGTCTTCGGATTCGCCGGCACAATCTTCACGTTTGGTTTGATGAGATCATCCCAGTCTTTGATTTGCTTGGGATTTCCTTTCCGGACGACAAACACAATCGTGGAGGTATAAGGCGTACTGTTATCCGGCAGCCGCTTCTGCCAGTCCTTATGAATGGCGCCCTTGTCCGCGATAGCATCAATGTCATACGCCAGCGCCAGCGTAACGACGTCCGCATCCAATCCGTCGATCACAGAGCGCGCTTGCTTGCCTGAACCGCCGTGTGATTGCTTGATCACAATGTCTTCGCCGGACTTCGCTTTCCACTCCGCCGTGAATGCTGTGTTCACTTCCTGATAGAGCTCACGCGTCGGATCATACGACACGTTGAGTAAGGTAGTCTCTTTCGCCGACACGGTGCCGATCGCCAGCGTCAGCACCAACAAAGTATTTATAATCGTTTTCATGCTTTCTTCTCCCGTTTTCAAAATGAGAATTGAGCGCGGCCCAGGAATACATTTTCGTCCTGCGCCGTGACCTTGTTTGGAGTCGCCGTCCCTGCATCGAAGAAGCTTTGCTCGAAATCAAAATTAAACTTCAGATTACGATTCAGATACCAGTTCAGTCCCACGCCCCACGACCGAATGTTTCGCGCCGAACCGGCCGCCGCGAATAAAGGGAAAGCTGCATCATCAATCGTCAGTTCGCCATAGCGCGCGGCCAATTCCCATGCGCCCCAACCACCTTCGGCGAAATTGACCGGGTGCCTCGGCACCGGCGTGGTAAACACATTGTCCTCTCCGGTTAAAACGTAAGACGCCGCCACGTTCCACCCGTGATTGTCCAGTCGCGCTTTCGTAAAGGTCGCTCCGGCATTTCGTTGCACTTGTTGACGCGATAAAACGTATTCGCCGAAAAATCCGAATTGTTTCCAATACCAATATCCCTGCGGCGCCAGACGCAGATGTTCACCCGCCGCGAGGACATTCGGAGACGCCGCCGATGCCGTGCCTGATGCATACGAGAAAAACTTCTGCCGCCCCGGCGTCACATAACTTGCCAACGCTCCATCCTGCCGCCCGTAACTTCCGCCAATTCCAAGCGCCAGTCCCTGTAATGCCGCGACATCCATTGTTTTGAAAGGCTTCACGAAAATACGCGCGGCGAAATCCTTCTCATTGTCTATCGTTTCGATGTCTCCACTCCCGCCATCCGCCACGCCGTTAAATAAACCCGCGGCGTAGCTCAATCGATTCGCAAAAAGGTCCCCCTGAAATTGGATTCCCACATCGCGATTCGGCGCGAGCTGAGTCGGAAGTCCGCGCTCGACGAACAAAAGATTCGCATCCGATTGCAACGTCTCCAGGCTCACCGGTTCCTTAAACTTCCCCAACTGCACCTGGAACTCCGGCCAGTAATGAATATTCACCAATGCATCCTGCAGGAACGCATTGTTCGCCGCCGTGCTGGTGATGCCCGAGCC
>CBHWET010000454.1:0-4012 GCA_966112985.1 uncultured bacterium
GAAAATTCCCACGCCCAAATCCGCGAATTCAACGCCTACCTTGAAAAGCATGTCGATGAACGCACAGCGGAGCTCGCTGCCGCAAATCGGGAATTGGAACGGTTCTCTTACAGCGTTTCTCACGATCTGCGAAGTCCTCTGCGCGCCATGCAAAGCTTCGCATCAATTCTCAAAGAGGATTTTTCTTCGCAGCTACCACCCGAGGCGCTCGATTATCTAAATCGCATTGATCGCGCTGCTACTCGCCTGGACTGTCTGACCTCGGACATTCTCAACTACAGCCGCGTGGCGACAGTGCAATTGCCTCTCGAACCGGTCGACTTGAACGCAGTCGTCAAAGAGGTTTTGTGCATGTATCCAAATTTTTCCACCGCTGACGTGAAAGTTGAGAAACTGCCGTTTGTGATGGGACAGCCATCTTATCTTACGCAATGTTTTTCGAACCTCATTGCCAACGGACTCAAGTTCGTCGCACCCGATCGCAAGCCGCAGGTGAAAATCTGGGCCGAAACAAAAGATAAATTTGTGCGTATTTGGGTTGAGGATAATGGCATCGGCATCCATCCCGAACATCGAACGCGCATTTTCGAAATGTTTGAGCGCCTTCATGCAAAGCATGGCACTGAAGGTACCGGTATCGGGCTCGCGATTGTTCGCGCCGCTGTAGAAAGGATGTCCGGACAGATCGGTTTCGATTCGGAACCGGGCAAGGGAAGCCGTTTCTGGATCGAACTCGCAGCCGTCGAAGCGCAGGCGTAAACCTCCTTACGCTGCCCGGGTTTTTCACCGGATTTCCCAAAAACATTTGAACTGCGATGTGAAAACCGATTTCATTTATGGCCATGAGCCCGCGTCTTCTCCTCGCCGTTTCGGCTGCCGCCAATATCCTTCTCATCGGCATGCTCGTTCTGAGGAATTCGCCTCCGAAATCCGCCCCAAATTCTCCCGTCGTCGAAACGACAAACTCCGCGAAGACAGACGTCACAAATAAAGTCGTTCGCCTCGACTGGCGATCCGTTGAATCTGCCGATTACAAAAAATACGTGCAGAACCTGCGCGCCATCGGGTGTCCGGAAGAAACGATTTTCGACATCATCGTTGCCGACGTGAACACATTGTTCGCGATGAAGGCGCGGTCACTCACACCGGCGAAGGAATGGAAGTACTGGGAAGCCGAGGATGAAATTCCATCACGCGACGCAATTCGCAATCAAAAGCTCCGTCGTGAACTGGAAAAGGAAAAGCGCACGTTGCTCGCCGAGATACTCGGTCCGGATGCTTCGGAAAAATTGAAGAAGTACGAGCTCTGGGGCGGTGAAGACCTCGCCGATCGCAAACTCGGGTTCCTCAACGCTGACAAGCGCGACAAATTGAAAAAACTTCAGGAAAAATATTTTGATCTGGAACAGTCCGCGACCGAATGGGATTCCGCAGGCGTTATGACCGAAGAGACCATGAAGAAATTGGCCGAATTACAAAAACAACGTCGGACGGAGATTGAAGCGTTGCTTACTCCGGAAGAACTGCTCGATTTCGATCTGCGCACATCTGAGACCGCCGACCGTTTGCGAGCGGAACTCTCCGGCTTTCATCCAAGCGAAGCCGAGTTTCGAAAACTCTACGAGTTGCAAAAAATTTCCGAAGACCGGATGAACGCCAGCACCGATGTCCGCGATCCCGCAGTGTTGCAGGCCCGCATCGATACTGAACAACAGGTGCAACGCACATTGCAGAACGATCTCGGCGCTCAACGTTATGAAGACCTCCAGCGTTCCCGCGACATCGATTACCAGAACACACTTCGCATGACCTCATACTTCGGGCTGCCCGAAAGTGCCGCCAACGAGGTGTATGCGTTGAAGAAACAGGACGCGTTACAGGCCGAGCAATTGAACAACAACAGTCAGCTTTCCGAAGAAGATCGCTGGAAGGCGTTCGCCGAAATTCAATGGCGAACCGAACAGCGTCTCAAAGAAATTCTTGGCCAGCGTGTGTTTGAAGAATATCGACGCAACAATCGCTGGTGGCTCCGCAATCAATAAGCTTCGCTCCTGGGAAATAAAAAAGCCCGCTCAGGTAAACTGAACGGGCTGCGACGGGGTGCAACAACGGACCTAGAGAGTATCAACGCGAGATTCAATAACGCTTTGGATGCTCGATGAAACGTTGCTGAAGAAATCATAACCTGTCCACGCTTCGATCTGATCGACCGTGGTGCGATAGGATCTCCAGTCATTCGCACGAATGCCTTGCGCGTTTGGCATATCGACCGCGATCACACGCGTCGATGTCGTAACACGAGAAAGATCGCTGCTGCCTTCGGGCAAGACCATCACCACTTTCCACGTGTAAGCGGGAATCTGCACGCGACCGGAATCGATCGTGCCTTTGGAATCGTCGCCACCGCTGATGATGTAAAGTTCCTTGCCCGATGAAATTAACGAGCGCAGGTAGTCTTCGAATGCAGCCCATGGCCCCTGATTATTGTCAGGCGCTTGCGGGAGAATGTTCGTCATCTTGAAAGTAACAGCATTGTCAGTGCTCGTGGCGGTGCGATCTGCGGATGGACACATATGGCCACGATCATAACCGCTGCTGGTGTAACTCGATGTCGTCACGCGATACCAGCCGCTGGGCAAACTCGTATCTGAGCTGAAGCAGTCGCAACGGGCGGCACTTCCGAGGTCCTGATAGCCGAGATGCCAGCTAACCCAATTCGGAATGCCATGATCGCGATGATAGGAAATCGCATACTGTGGTTTCGACATCAGGTAATTGGCCGGATAATTCGAACTCGCAATGGCGCCACTGGGATTACCCATGGCGATTTGTAGTGAAGCAGTGGACTGAGCGTATGTGGTGGAGCTGAGCAGGCAGCCGACGAACCCCATTCCTGCCAGAACAGTACGTAACTTGGGCATGGTGTGAAACTTTCTGGGTTAAGGTTTCACGTTTGTAGCAAATGATTTCAAATGGGTCAATCGGACGATCGATGAAATGAATTAAAATATCCGAGAAGTACCATTCATCCTGGCATTCTGTAGCCGCCGACGTAAGGAGGCGGACCTAAGACACACTCTCACCCAAATCCGCCTCCTGACTTCGGCGGCTACCTTAAAAAAAAAGCGGAGCCGCCTTTCGACGACTCCGCTGTGCTTTATCCGATTTATTCGAGGCCGCGCTTCGCCTCACGCGCACTGGGTTACTGGGTCACAATGGTTACCGATTCGGAGCGGCTGCTTTCGCCGCCATTGTTCACCGCAGAGACCACGATCTCGATGTGCGCATTCGCGGGCAGATTCTCGATCATGAAATCGATGTCTGCCGGTGAACCGATGAGAACGTAATCCTCGTCGACACCCTGGACGCGTTTGAATACATGGTAGTATTCAGCACGCGCGGACAGTTTCCATTTGATGGAAGCCGTTCCCGGTCCCATCAATGTGGCAACCACATCCTCGACCACATCTGGCGTTTCGGTCGCACCGGGCATGTTAAACCCGAACGACAACCACCGTGGATCCAGCGGGCTGAGACATTGCGTCAACTCGCCCATCAAACCCCGGATACGATTCCGCATCGTTTCCGCTGCCTGATCGCGAATGTCCCGCTGACTCACCACAAGCGTTTCCTGGATGTTCACCGTCGATTGCGCTGCGACCAATTGATCGTAGAGCAACTGACATTGCGCCGCCGTGATGTTGCGCGACTCATCTTCATGCTCCGGATGAGCGGTGAAGTACGCCTTAAACTTCTGCAGCACCATCAATAACTCCTCAACGGTGCGTGGAATCATGATTGAACCAATCAGACCCAACACATCGTAGACTTGCGAGTAATCGCCGCCAAACACTGGTTTGAGGATGTCACGACCGAGTGTTAAGAACGCGCGGACGGTGACGACCACCGTAGCCAATGTGGCGCGGTAATTAGCAAGAACGACCTTGCCTTCGTCGTGATTGTTGCACGCTGTCGTTAGCGCGTCGGCGTCCGTGCCGATGTTAACTGCTGT
>CBHWET010000455.1:0-3979 GCA_966112985.1 uncultured bacterium
AGGCAGCTTTGTGAAAACTGGTCGGTCCCGAAAAGTTTTGTGACCGATTCAGGTTCTTTGGTCAGGTCAAAAGCGGCGCGCGCCTTTTCGGAGCGCATCATTTCGTACGCCTTCTGCCCAAATTGATCCATGCCGAGCAGCAACTTCTCGTTTTTTGCAAAGTCGCCGAAGGCGGTGTCGTAACGTTTGACGAGGTTTTGCCGACGATCGACATCTGCCAGGGTCACGCCGTTACGCAATGCAAGGCCGCGGACTTCCATTCTCTGGCCGGGGAGCGGTGTCTGGCCGGTTTCGAACGGACCGAATTCAGGCCCCATAAAACCAGTAGGATAGTTGCCCTGGTTCGGGATGGCGACGAACGGCGGCAGTTCCGGTGTGCCACCGAACTCACGCGACACCACGGCGCCATACGACGGAAAACGTAAGGACGGCAATGGACGGTTGCCGGTCAGAAGATAGACGCTCCCCAGTTCATGCGCGGCGAGCGTATGACTGACTCCGCGCAGGATCGCATATTTATCTGCGCATCGGGCGAGCTTCGGCAGATGTTCGCTGATACGAATGCCCGGCACGTTGGTCGCGATTTCTTTGAATTCACCGCGATGCGTGTCGGGCGCATCCGGTTTCATATCGAAAGTATCCAGGTGACTGGGGCCACCAGAAAGCCGGACGTAAATGGCCGATTTGCCTTTGGCGGGAGCAATCGCACCGGCGGCCTTCAGTTCGAAGAACCGCGGCAAACTGAGGCCGATGCCACTGAGGACGCCGACACGAAGAAAATCGCGGCGGCTCAATCCATCGCAGAAGGTATGTTTTGGCATAAAGTTCCTTTTCGTTATCAGTGGTTCACTATGAATTCGCGAGTGTTAAGCATGGCCCAGAGCAAATCACGCAGGCCATTCACCGGGTTGGCCGCAGTGGCGATGTCTTCACGAGCTTTCGCTACTTCATCAGACGTCGGCGGACGATTGACGGTTCGAAGAAAGACTTCGTTGATCAGCGGATCGGCATTGAATTCGCGTGGTTTAGGAAGTTGGCCGAGTGCGGAAGTGATCTCAGACTCTTTGGTTTTCAATGCAGCGATTTGGTTGTCCAGCTGTTTCAGCTCCTTCGCGTTGGCCCCGGCCGACTCGCGTTTCTCGCGTCGTGTCTCCAGGTCGCGGCGCATGGCTTCGGTTTTCTTCAGCTTCGCATCGAGAGCTACATATTTTGGATCGGGCTCAAAAGTGCGCCGCACTTCATCGATCCACGCACTCCCTTTCTTGCCGTCAAGTCGCGCCAGCAGTTCAGGATCGTTGCGCGTAAACAACGTTTGCAACAACGTCGGATCGCCGGTGCGTTCGCAGTCGCAGTTCGCCACTCGCGCCGGTTTGCCGAAAGTGCTCAACGCGTAACTGCTGGCCCGTTTCCCATAAGCGCCAGTCGAAGGACCAATCGCACGTTTCTCGACATCAGAGGCGAATCGGAGCAACTCCGTGCTCGGTGCCGTTGCCTGTTCGATCGCGTCCAGTGCGACCTCTGCCGGGAGACGACGGAGCATCATGTGGCTGAAGTTTTTTTCGTCCAGACCATTCGTCTCATTCGGCTGCCACGTACGCTGGTAGGCATCGCTGTTCAAAATCTCCCGGTGCAACCATTTCATATCGAACTTGTGTTCGATGAACCCGGTTGCGAGGTAATCCATGAGCTCCCGGTTGACGGGCGGATTCGCCAGATTCATATCGTCGGCCGGTTCAACAATGCCTCGGCCGAAATAAGCGGCCCAAACGCGATTCACAAAGGCCCGGGCGAAATAAGGATTCTCGGGATCGCGCATCCAGTCCATGAGCGGTTGACGTGGATCAGGATATTCATTCAGCACGACTTCGTCGCCACCGAGAATTTTCGGCGTGAGGACGCGCGAACTGCCTTTCACGTCTTTTTTGTTTTTGTTGATCAGCTGCGCCGTGCGTTTGGCATCGACGTAAACTTCGTTCCACGGAACCAGTTCGCCGGCGCGAATACGGCGAGTCGCCTCCTGCTGATGTAACTTGTTTGCGTCCTTTTTCGGATCGCCCGACGATTTATCCACGGTTTGGTCCGCGGTTTTCTCTTTGATGTCCTCGGTGAGAGAGGCGTAAGTGACGGTCTCATCTTTTCCTGGGCGGCTCGGCGCATAAACAATCGGCGTGAAAAATATCTGGAACTGCTCGAAGTCTTGTTTGGTCCATTGATCGAAGGGATGCTTGTGGCATTGCGCGCATTCAATCCGGACGCCCAACCATGTATGGGCGAAGGCGAGGGCCTTTTCCTCCGGCTTGGCCACGTTTCGACGTGTCCAGAAATACGGCATCGTCGGCCGCTCCGCGAAATCGGCAGGATTATTCGTGCGATAACAGGCTGCCATTTCTTTTGCGAATTCTTCGTAGGTTTGGTCCGGTGAGGTCCGGCTCGTCGCGAGAACAATATTGGCGGAGAGCTGATCGTAAGGCGTATTGTCGGCCACGCGCTTGTAAATCCATTCGTACCAGCGACGCGACTGTTCTCCATTCAGATTGCGAATCAAACCGCCCGCATCATTCAGCTGTTGCGGATTGTTGCCCGTAAAATCGCAAAGCAGCGTCGTCCACCATGCTGCGTATCCCGGCGTGTTGAGCAGTTCGTTGATTTTGGCGGCCCGTTTATTGGGTGATTTGTCGGCAAGGAATTTTGTAATTTCATTGGGCGTCGGCAGCGTACCGGTCACGTCCACACAAACGCGGCGCAGAAATTCTGTATCCGTGCAGACGGGGGACGGCGTGATGCCCAATTTACGGAGTTTGTTTATAACCAGCTTATCGACTTTGGTTCGTGTGACGACCTTGGGATAGCGTGGGCCATTCTTGTCGGAGACGGGCAAAATCACTTGGACCGGCAACACCCCGTTGTCATAGAACGCAACGATGTGCGTGTCGCCTTTGTCCTTCGATTTCACGAGACCAGTATCCGAAACATCAGCGATCGATTCATCGTTTGTCCGGAAGCGCGTCAATTCCGTAACATCTTCCACCGTGCCGTCCTTCCAATGCGCCAGCACGCGAACCTGCACGGCTTCGCCCGCTTTTTTAAAAACGATTTCCTTGGGGAACACTTCCAACCGGTCGAATTCGCCTGTTTTGGCGGTATCGTTCTTGGCTCCGCTGGCGATCCACTTCAGCAACAGATTGTATTCCCAACTGCCTTTCTTGATTCGTTCCTTGCCTTTGTGATTTACCTGAAGTGTTGGCTTTTGAATGATAAGACTTTCTTCCGGATGCTCTTTGTCGACGCGTATCTCATCGGGGTCACTCGTGATTTCCGCGAAGTCATGATCGAAGTCGTAGCCAAAAAGTGAGAGTTGAAAACCACCCTGCCCCGAGAAGGATCCGTGACATTCACGTCCGCTGCAACCCAACCGGCTGAACATGGGAATAACGTGACGGCGGAAACTCGGTTCTTCTGCGGTTTGAAGATTGGCGAAGCGCTCGCTTGGTAGCGGCAGTCGGCGAAGGTCATTAGAGGGTTCTTTCGCGGAAACGACCGTGACAAAACCGATCAGACTCAAAAGGAACCACTTCATGACAATCCTATAGACGCTGTTTCGACTTACGGGATTTCAATTAAAATAAACATTCTGCGGTGAAATGAAAATAAGGGAATCACACCGAGGCGAAAGGCTGACGCTTTAGGCCACGTGGGCGCCGGTGCCGGCATTAACTCACTCCGTTTCGCGGCTTTTCAGTGCCCGCTCTACCATTTCGTTGAATTCGGGCTTGACCGTGTCGATCAATTTTTTGCGGCCTGACATCCGAACGACGAAGTTTCCGTCTTTCGTCTGGATTACGAAGGCAAACACGCTGAACTCCTTTCCAAAAGCAAGAGGCGACAGCCCTTCCATTTCGACACAGACCGCGGTGTAAGAGCCAATCGTCTTCGTTTCCGACCTGACTTTTAAACTTTTGGGAAATTTTTTGTAATACTC
>CBHWET010000456.1:0-3973 GCA_966112985.1 uncultured bacterium
CAGTGTTTCACATCTGATTTTTAAGCAGTCGGCTTGCCAGAGGTTGGTTGTCTTTATGTCTGTGTGTCAAAATGGCACACATTGTTTCTTTCCCGTAGTGAGTTACTGCCGTTGAGGGCTTATTTTCCCCCTCGACCACTTGACGCCGGAAAAACCGGAAAGATCTCAAAAGCCCACGAAAACGACCCTTCTGCGGCGGCGAAAATAGGATTCCAGAGGTAAAATCGGTCGTTTTCGGAGCTTTATCGGCGAAAAGACGGCTAATGCATGTCCTCCGAAGGCGTATTCCAGAAATTTCTTCGGAAAAATAGCCTATCGGAGTGGCGGGAAAATAATTTCTTTGCTCCGATAGGCTATCGGAGTGACGAGAAAATTTTCTCGTGACGTCTGGCGCCTATTTTCACGACGAGAAAATTTTCTGGTGGGAAAAATAGGCTATCGGACCCACGAGAAAATAATTTCTTCACAAAAATAGGCTATCGGAGCGACGGGAAAATTATTTCTTCACGCCGATAGGCTATTTTAGCGACGAGAAAATTTCCTCGTCCCTCCGATAGCCTATTTTGGCGACGATTTTTGCAGAAATCTTGGCTCCGATAGCCTATTTGAGGCACGGTTTTGTCCGAAATCCTCGCTCCGATAGCCTATTTTAGTGACGGTTTTCACAAAAAAGTTCGCTCCAAGTGCGTCCGCAAAGAGGCGGAATCGAGAAAAACTGCGACTTCCGGGAGGATCGGCCCGGACCTATGTCCAGTTGGCGCGACTTCCGAACGCTTTTCGAGTCCCTCGCGAAGGGTTGTGACGGGATACAACTCAGCTTTTGACCGCTGCCGATGGTCGCCCTAACATACCGACAATGCACGTGCAGCCAACAAAAGCAGAGCCGGGGAATATTATTTATAAAATCCCCTCGATTTTGGATCGCCTTAAGTTCGATACATTGTTCTCCAAAGACCAGCCACTGGATGTTGAATTGGGATCAGGGGATGGGTCGTTCATCGTCCAGTATGCCCACCAGCATCCCGAACAGAACTTTATTGGCGTGGAGCGATTGCTCGGTCGCTTGCGTAAGATTGAGAAGAAAGGAACGCGTCTTGGCCTGACTAATCTGAGGGCGATGCGCATCGAAGCTTCGTATTTTCTTGAATGGATGTTGCCGGAACGTTCGGTCTCAAATCTTCACGTCTATTTTCCCGATCCCTGGCCGAAGCGAAAGCATCGCAAGAACCGGCTCATTAATGAGCGGTTTACGGAACTCGCAGCGAAAGTCCTCGCGCCCGGCGGTGTCGTCTATTTGCGGACCGACGATTTGGATTACTTCGAACAAATGACTCGGGTGTTCGGCGCGGCTACGCGGTTTGCATCGATCGAAACGCCCGAAACTGTCAGCAAAGTCATCACTGACTTTGAGCGGAACTTCAACGCGAAGGGCATTCCTACCAATCGCGCCGCGTATCAGCTCAGGGAAGCTGCCCATTGATCTTTGTTCCGGCGAGGCGTACGGGTGTGTATTACACCGCCCTCCGGAAAGGAGATTTATGGAACAAAGACACTCCGATCAAATTGTCAAAGTCCGCCAGCTTTTAAATGACTTCGACACTGCGATGCTCATCACGCATTCCACCGAGCAACCGTATCATTGTCGCCCGATGGCGATAGCACACGTCGAAGATAATTGTGACCTGTGGTTCTTTACCGGGCGCAGCAGTCCGAAGGTTACTGAAATCGAACACGACGAACGGGTGCTGATTGCCTGTCAGGATGAACAGGCGCGATATATCGCGCTCGTCGGGCGCGCTCAATTAATTGCGAACCCCGACAAAGCCCGCGAGTTTTGGAAGGAATCGTTCAGAGCGTGGTTTCCAGGCGGAATCAACGATCCCGATCTGTTGCTGATACGTGTTCGCGCTGAAAAAGCGGAATATTGGGATACTCACGGGGCCAAAGGAATAAAGTATCTGTTCAAAGCTGCAGCCGCGTACTCGATGGGCACTCGTCCCAATGTGGAGGAGGGCGAACAGCACGGAACGGTTGTGCTGTAGGACGTTACTCAGGTCGTTTTGACAGGAGGTTTGGTCAAGGGCACTGGGGTTCTTTCCAGAAGGGATCGACTCGGCATTTTGGCTGGGCTGAAAAGTTCTATCCAGAAACAGCTTCCAGAGCCCAGCTTCGAGCTTAATCCAACTTTTCCATCCATTCGTTCGACCGCCTTTTGCACAATCGCCAGGCCAATGCCTGTTCCGGGATACGCTTCGGTACTGTGCAGGCGTTCGAACACGCCAAAGATCTTGTGGTGATGCTTTGGATCGATGCCGATGCCGTTGTCACGAACGTAAATCCGAATTGAATTATTCTCCGTTTTTTCTGCCCAGATTTGAATCTGCGGAGTGGTGCCGACGGGAACGAACTTCAAGCTATTCGTTACCAGATTCATAATAATCTGTTGCAGCAAGGTTTCATTCGCCCAGACCTGCGGGAGAGGACGATCGACCTGGATCTTTGCGCGACGTTGCGCAATGTCATTCGCCAGTTCGGCTTCGATTCGCAAGACCAGCGTTTCAAGGTCCACCCAGGTTAAAGTGATTTCTTTGTGCGTGATTCGGCCGAAGATCAAAAGGTCATCGATTAATTTATCCATGCGATCGACTGCATGGCGGATGCGCCGGGAATAATCATGGCCCACAGCATCGAATGCCTCGTTGTAATCTTCGATCAATGCGTTCGTAAACCCTTTGATGGCGCGCAACGGAGCGCGCAGGTCATGGGCAATGCTGTAGTTGAACGACTCCATTGTCTTGATGATTTCCTGCAATTTCGCGGTGCGTCGCTCGACGAGCGTGACGAGTTCGCGCTCGCGTTCACGCAAACTAAGGACCCGGTAGAAATGGATGCCCAGGACAACCAGGGCGGTGGCAACAATGCAAATAAAATAGAACCAGTACGTCTGGTAAAAGTGCGGTTCCAATGAAAATGCGAAAGTTGCACCGGTTTCATTCCACACGCCATCCGCGTTGGACGCTTTCACTCTAAAAGTGTAATCGCCCGGCCGCAGGTTGGTGTAACGTGCGATACGACGCGTTCCGCAATCACGCCATTGGGTATCAAACCCCTCCAGCATGTAACAAAAATTCACATTTTCCGGTGCCTGGAAATTGAGTGCCGTGAAATAAAACTCTGCTTCACCATCGCTGGGGCCAAGTTTTGCCGGGTGATCAATTGAAATGGGCTGTTCGTCGATCAGCACGCGCTGAATAACAACAGGCGGCGGACGCTGATTCATTTTCAACCGTTTGGGATCGAAAGCGACAACCCCGTGCATCGTGGAAAACCAGATCCGGCCATCGCGGCTCTTCCATCCTGCGGGGCTGGCAATACCATTGCATTGCGCACGTCGCATCCCGTCCTTCTTGCTGAACGATGTCAGGCTGCAATTCGTAATGTTGTTGTTAATGAAATCGGTTATGTCCTTTTTCATTGAATAGAACACGCCATCGCGCGTTCCGAACCAAAGGCGGCGATCGTCATCTTCGATAAGCTGTAGAATGCGTTCGTTCTTCAGGCCCTGAATCTTGCACATGGTAAAGTTTGTGCCTTTCAACATGGTCAGACCCGAATCGGTTCCAATCCAGATCACACCCTCTTTGTCTTCGTAAAGCGTGTTGATGGAACTCGACGATAAACCGGATCGTTCGTCGTAATTTTTCATCCACGTGGGCGTCATGTGCAGCAGGCCGTTCTGGCTGGCAAACCAAAGAGTCCCTTTGCTGTCTTCCAATATGGCTTTGACCGTTGTGCGTGGGAGATTGGTCTGGGCGACAAACTTATTATCGATGAATCGCGAAACCCCCGCGTTGCTGCAGATCCACATGTTTGTTTTACTGTCCTGGAAAATCAGCCGGACGCTGTTCGCCTGTGGGTCGTGTGTCCGGAAGTTTGTAAACTTGCCGTTCTTGAAACGATCCATTCCGCCGCC
>CBHWET010000457.1:0-3951 GCA_966112985.1 uncultured bacterium
CCAGAAGCAAGATGGACCGATTTAGAAGTCCGGAATTCACGTCCAGAAACCGGATAGACCGTTCTAGAAGTCTCCGAACGACGTCCAGAAGCCGGATGGACGGTTCTGGAAGTCCGGAATTGACGTCCAGAAACCGGATGGACGCTTTTAGAAGTCTCCGAACGACGTCGGTCCGCCGTCTACCCCGCTTCGGAAGTCTCCGAAAGATGTCCATCCCTGCGGATACGCCTCTTTGGAACTCTCCGAAAGTCGTCCATCCTGCGGGATGGACGAGCTTAGAACTCCGGAAAACCACGCCGCCCGCTGGCTAAGCCCCTTCCGGACTCCCGAAAACGAGTCTGGCGGCCGGGCCGTGCCCTTACGGACTCTGGAATCGGCCCTCGGCCTGGAATTTCTAGTGCCGAGCGGTCGATGGCAGGCGTGAGGTGTGTTCCGGGTCGATACCGGATTCGCCATCGCCTAGCCAGCTTTTCGCAATCCGTCGAACGGCTTCGTCATTGCCCTCACCAACGCCGATCAACGAATAGAAATCGCGGTGTTCGACCTGATCGTTCGGGAGTGCAAAAAGATCCATGCCGGCAGGCGAAAAATGGTTTGGAAATTTTTTCAGCGATTCTTTGTTCACCTCGTTGGCCTGACTGTTCAACCATCCGATCGGCCAATGATCCCACGACCGAGAGACCCAGCCGAGACCACCAGTGTCTTTGAATGAATGCTCTTTGATTCGCGTGACGTCATGACGAAAGCCGCCTGCGTCGCCGAGAACACAAAAGGCTTCCCCTTCGCGCAACGGCGTCATCAGAACGACTCCGCGTGAGTCGTCGAGGCTCTTCCAATCACAGCCGGTGCGACGCGGGGTTGATTCCCACAATGTGCCTGCCTTGTGCTGCCAGAACACGTCGTAACGATTCGTGGAAAACACATCGAGAACGGCCAGCGCGTGACTGTCACCGGTTTCTTTGTCTTTCGCTAAAACGTCGCGCCAAAGTTTTCCTTTCGGACACATTCCAATCATTTCGATCGGTTCACGGGCGTAACCACGATGATCTCCGGGCATTAACGAAGTGAAAGATTGGCGGCGCAAAATGTGGCCGTTTGGAAATGCCCAGAAATCTTCGGTGGCGCGATAAGCTCGCTGGCCGTCGTTCTGATTCACTCCGAAATAAGTCCATCGAACGTGCACGCGTTCTGGCCCGGGTTCGATTACTTCGACGAAACTGTTCGTTTCGACGCGGCCGAAGTTGTTGAACAGTTCGGCCCACCCGTCATTACCTTCGAAGAATTGGAAGCAATGTCCAGCGCCCGAGGGAAATTCAAACCACGGGCAGTAGCTGCCTTCATGCGCGAAGACGAAACGGAATGGAAAGTTCTTCCACGAAATGATGAGTGCGCGTTTCGGATTTGCGTCCGCATGCGGCGGGCTTGGAAAGTCTCCGGTGTATCCGCCAAAGACGTAGTCAGTCACTTCGACAATCGAGACTGGAGCAGTCGAGTGTTGTTTCAAATCAACCATCTTCCCGCGACGTAGCGCAGGTGCAGCCACTTTCTTCGACACAGCGCAGCTTTGAGATAGGCTTATTGCCACGCCGACGAGAAGCGCGAGTGCGCCGCGGTATCTTAAATAACGAAGTCGTTTCATCGGGCTACACGTCTTTACTAACGGTCAATAAATGTTTGTCGAGTTTAGTTGGAGCACCTTATGAAGCGGTTCGCCGCATGTGCTAATTTTCTGCATGCGACAGGAGGAGCTGTTTGGAGTTGATTCAACTGAAGTGTTGTCGCCGATTGCTATTCCCGGCTTCTCGCTTGTGCAGGATTATGTCACCAGTGATGAGGAACGGGAGCTTCTCAGGAATGTCGATGAAGGCCCTTGGGAAACCGATTGGCGTCGACGAATCCAACAATACGGTATGGGCTATGCCGGAGACCATGGTGGAACGCCGTCGTGGGTTCGTGATTTTCCGCAATGGCTCATTCCGATTGCCGCGCGCGTGCAAAAAGATGCGGGCTTGGCGCGTTTTCCTGAAAATTGTGTGATTAACGAATACATTCCTCCGCTCGGTATCGGTCCGCACAAAGATTATCCTGCGTTTGGGCCAACGATCGCCTGCATAAGTCTTGGGTCTGACATTGTCATCGATTTCACATCTCCACGCGGGACGAAAGTTCCGGTAATTGTTCCGGCCCGAAGCTTCTGGGTGATGACAGGTGAAGCACGATCTGCGTGGACACATGGCATTGCTTCGCGGCTCAACGACGTGATTAACGGGGAACGTCGACGACGGGGGCGGCGGGTGTCGATTACGTTTCGTACCGCTAACGCCGTGTCATCCGAAGCACGTTGAATTTTCGATGCACCTGGTCGTCGAACGACTTCCATGACAAAGGGAATTTATCTCGCGACTGTTGTAATCGCCTTGTTTTCTACAAGCCTCGTCGCCCAAACGAATGTTGCCGAACAATTCCAACTTGTTTCGGTCACAAAGATCTGGGACCGCGGCGAGCACAACGCGTTTACAGATTTAATCCGTTTCGATGACAAATGGTTTTGTACCTTTCGCGAATCGAAGGCGCACGTCGGCGGCAACGGAAAGATTCGCGTCCTGACATCGAAAGATGGCAAGCAATGGGAATCAGCGGCGTTGTTAGGTGAAGAGGGGATTGATTTGCGTGACCCCAAGCTGTCGATTACACCCGATAAAAGACTGATGCTCGTTCTCGGCGGCTCGGTTTACGAAGGCAAGACTTTAAAGGAACGCCAGTCACGAGTGGCGTTTTCGAAGGATGGACATGAATGGAGTTCGCCGCAACGCGTTCTGGAAAAATCGGACTGGCTGTGGCGGGTCACGTGGCACCAAGGACATTGCTATGGAATTTCCTACGCCAATGCGCACGTGAAACTCGTGGTCAGTGACGATGGCGTTCACTTCAAAACCATTTCTGTACTGCAGATTCCCGATGCGCCCAACGAAGCGACGATTCGATTCAAGCCGGACGGAGAAGCTATTGCTCTGGTAAGGCGGGAAACTGGTGACAAAGAGGCATGGATTGGAGTCAGCAAGGCGCCCTACAGTGAATGGAAGTGGCACTCAGCGGGCATGCAAGTTGGGGGGCCGAACTTCCTCGTTTTTCCGAATAACCGATTGCTGGCAAGCGGCCGTAAATACGGAAACACGAACAAAGAGGCCCGGACATTTGTCGGACGCATGAATCTTGAATCCGTCACTGCTGACTTGATCCTGCCAAGCGGCGGCGATTGCAGTTATCCGGGAATGGTGTGGTACGACGGCCTGTTGTGGCTCAGCTATTATTCAACTCACGAGGGAAAAACGTGCATCTATCTCGCGAAGATTCGTTTGCCCGAGCATTTTAAATAATGTCGGCGCGAAAACCTGACGGAGTTGGGCCTGGTTATAATTTAATTTTGTTCGCGACCTGGGCGACGTCTTTATCCCCACGACCGGAAAGGTTCACGATGACAATCTGGTCCTTGGACATCTTTGGAGCTCGTTCGATGCAGGCGGCGACTGCGTGCGAGCTTTCAAGGGCCGGAATGATACCTTCGAGTCGGGCGAGCTTGTTAAATGCCTCGAGAGCCTTGTCGTCAGTCGCGTAGGAATAATCGACGCGATTCTGATCGCGCAACCACGCGTGCTCTGGACCAACGGCTGCATAATCCAAACCGGCTGAGACGCTGTGGGTCAATTGAATCTGGCCGTTCTCGTCCTGAAGGATATAGCTGCGTGTTCCCTGTAACACGCCGAGCGAACCTCCTTGAAACCGCGCCGCATGTTTTTCCGGCAGGATACCTTCACCACCGGCTTCAACGCCGAGCATTTTTACAGATGAATCTTCAAGGAACGGATAGAAAAGACCGATGGCATTGGAACCTCCGCCCACGCAAGCGATCAAAAGATCGGGCAGCCGTTCTTCCTTCTCAAGAATCTGTCG
>CBHWET010000458.1:0-3946 GCA_966112985.1 uncultured bacterium
GTGCGGTATCGACAGGCAACGGTTGCAGCAATGCGGATTGGGAAAAGAAGTTCGCCGAGCAGCAGTTACTCGTGATGCGGCTGCAAGGGATTCTATTCGCATTGAATGTTCCCACGCTGGCACAAACAGATAAATAATCATTCACATAAATCAGTCGGTTAATTCAAAAGCACGCGTTCACACGCGTGCTTCTTTTTACTGCCGTCAGTTCAGCAATATCGATGACACCCGTGAGATTTCAAAATGACAGGCGGGCTGGAAATTGCTTAACTCCCCGCCATGTTTTCTCACGTTGTTATTTTTTGGACTGATCCAGCTAACCCAGGCGCTGCTGATGAATTGCTTGCTGGTATCGAAAAGTTTCTCAAACCGATTCCGGGTGTCCTGAGTTTCCATGCCGGTAAAATGGTCGGTAGTCCTCGTCCAGTCGTCGATCAGACCTACCAAATTGCGCTCAATCTTGTGTTTCCGAACAAGAAAGCACAGGACGATTACCAGGTGCATCCGCTGCACGTTGAATTCGTGAACGGCGTGTTCAAGAAGACCTGCAAGAAAGTCGTCGTTTACGATTTCGAATAATCGACGCTGTTGCTGCGGTCACGAAGCCCAACACCGCATCACTTCTTTTTGTAGATTTCCTCGGGCTTTTGCAATTGCGCTTCCGTGGTGCGGAAGTCAGCGCCTTTGTTTTGCTCGGACCTGAAGAAACAGGATTTGTAGCCTTCGTGGCAAGCGGCCCCGACCTGCTCCACCTGGATCAACAACGTATCGCCGTCACAATCGAATGCGATATCCTTTACCGTTTGCGTGTGCCCGCTTTCTTCGCCCTTCATCCAATACTTTTGGCGCGAGCGGCTCCAGAAATGGGTTTTGCCAGTTGCGATCGTGCTCTCAAGAGAAGCGCGATTCATCCAGGCCATCATCAGGACGCGACCGGTGGAACTTTCCTGGATGATAGCTGGGATTAAACCTTCGGAATTAAATTTTAGTTTGTCGTAAAAGCTCATAGCGGACGGCGCGAAGCTTACCACGTTCGCCCAAACCTAAAAGTAGAATTCACTTCGGGCAAGGCCCCGCCGGCACGCTATCGTTGCAACAAAAACGAGATGAGATCGGCCATGCCCTGAGGTGAAATACCCGCTTCAAGTCCCTCCGGCATAAGCGACATTCCCGAACTGGCGACTTTGTCGATGTTCTGCCGAAGAATCGTCTCCTGAATATTGTTGGCGCGTTTTAGCGTGAGGCTCGTGGCAGTTTCTTCGGCAATCAGGCCCGAGGCGCTTTCGCCGTTTTTCAATTCGACATTGTAATTCACATAGTTCGGTGACACCTCGCGATTCGGATCGAGGATATTCAACATCAACTGGTCTGGCGTCCACGCCCGCACCGTGGCGAGATTTGGGCCGACGTCCATACCCTTTTCACCCACGCGATGGCACAGCGCGCAGTTCACATCGAATACTTTGGCACCGTTATCGGGATTGCCGCGCAACGTCAGAGCCGTTTGATACTTTTGAATGACATCCTTCCGTGCACTTGGCGCATCTTTGCCCAACAACGCATTCGCTCGGGACGAAATCGCAGGGTCTTTGTGGGAAACAAGCATTGCCCGGCGCGTTGCTGGTATTTGCGAGGCATGAATAACCTGTTGTTCAATCGCCGAGAGCAACACCGGCAGTCGTTCTTTGCGCGCCACCAATGCCTCAATGGCTTCATTGCGAAGGCTCGGTGTGAATCCTGACCAGGCGCCGACGAGAATTGTCGCAACCTTGTTGTTGGCAAAGCCTGACAACGTGTGCACCGCCGCCATTTGGATCTCCTGCGGCTGCTGAGCTCCCAACAAAGTGCGCAATGGATTTTCGACCGTCGCGAACTCACTGAAGCCGAGCAACTCGACCGCTTGCTTCCGTTGTTCGATCGAGGCTTTTCCATCGAGTGCTCTTTGCTGGGCCTGCTGCAATAATGTGGCAATGCTCTGGGCAGCGGGCGATCCGGATGCAGACGCAACTTTCGTGATACTCCTGCCCGATCTCTTCATACCATCAGCGAGACCAAAGAAAATTGTCGGTTGAAGAGATGCAGGCGTTGTGGTTGATGAAGCGAGTGTGAGTGTGTCGTTGATTTCAGCGTCATTCGTGCGTGCACCGACGATAAATGCCAACTGCTTTACGACATCTTTTGCCGCGGCGACATTCGCAAACTCCGCATCAGCCAAAACGCCGCGAAGCAATTCTGCCGATGAATTCACGGCTGAACTCATGACAGCCGTTCGAATCCATTCATCCCCCGCATCTCGTTTCAAAATGGCCAGGAGAGCATCACTAGCGCGTCGGTCGTTCACTTCACCGAGCGTAAAAGCTGTTTGAAAACGAACACGGGCATCGCCGTCGCTCGCGAGTTCAATGATTCGGCTCAGTAGCGGTGCGGACTTCTGCAAACGTGGTTCAGCCAGGCGAATCGCATTTTCGCGCACTCCAGCGGAGGCATCCGATAATCCGACGATGATATCCTCATCGTGCAGTGCATTCAGACCGTGCAGCAGGTGAAGAGCGTGCAAACGAGCCAGCGGCGATTGGCTTTTACGTAACAAACTTTGTAGCGGCTTGATCGCAGCTTTATCCTGTCGTTCAAAGATGAGGCGGTGCGCCGTCTCGTGCCACCATGCTTTGGGATTCTCTAAAGTTTTTACGAGCTCGACAATAGATGCCTTCCCAAGTTGCGGAGGCTTCGGCACTTTGAAGTTCGGCGGTTCGAGCCGGTAAATTCTGCCACGATCTTTTCCACTCGTTAGATCGAGTTGAGCCTTGATCTCGTCTGGGATCGACCACGGATGCTCGATCGTCTCGCGATACATGTCGAGGATGTGCAATGTGCCGTCGGGCGCATTGACAAAGTTTACCGGGCGAAACCAGTTGTCGGTCGAACGAACGAACTCCGTATTCGCATCGCCACGCTCAGCTTTGAAGACCACGCCATTCGGCGAAAGGACCTGGCGATGGACGAGGTTGCCCGCGACTTCACCCATGAATGCGTTCCCATAAAACTTCTTCGGGTAGACGTCTCCGCGGTAAATCGTGATACCACTCGTGGATGTGAAGAACCCTTCGGCCGCGGTTTCGCTGCGCGGATATTTATGATTTGTCTCCGCGGACCATTGCTTCGCACGGACAACACGCCATGGCTCGGGCTTGCTGATTCGATATACCGGCAGATTGTCGCTGGCTCGCGCGCAATCGATGATCGCGCTATGCACGAGGAGATAAGGATTACGCGAAAGGTAATGCGCAGGTAAAACGACCTGCTGCACCGGATTGCGGATGTTGCAGATGAAGCGATTCCCAAAATCGTCAAAAGTATTTCCGAACCGCGCACCGCCGGAAAGCGCTTCGAACTTCTCGGTAACGGCGTCAAACCGGAAATCGTTGCGAGTGAGGGCAACCGGTTGTTCAGCAGGCTTGCCGACGGTTTGAATAGTTCCACCATTGCCGCTGCCTGCACCGTAAATCTTGTTGTCCAATCCCCAGACGAGATTGTTCATCACGGCCTGAACGTTGTATTTGCGAAATCCGGTATAGACCTTCACACGGATGTCGGCCTTGTGATCGCCATTCGTGTCCTTCAGATACCAGATGTCCGGCGCTGCCGCGACAAACACGCCGCCCTTCCAACACGCCAATCCAGTGGGCCAACTCATGTCCTCGGCGAAGATATAACTTTTGTCGAACGTCCCATCGCCATTCTCATCAACGAGCACGCGGACCTTTCCTCCCGGCGGATCAATGCTTTCCTTCCACGCGATATCGTTCTTTTTATCCGTGAACGGGTAGTCATTCATTTCCGCGACATACGCGACGCCATTCTCGTCGTAAACCATTGCCGTCGGATCCGTCACCAGCGGCTCGGCAGCAATCAACTTCATGCGCAAGCCATCGACACATTCGAACGT
>CBHWET010000459.1:0-3888 GCA_966112985.1 uncultured bacterium
ATGCGAATTCTCTAATAGCGCTCGTCCTTGCAACCCCGACGCACGGCACGCTTGCCTTAAGCACGAACGGTTCGTTCACTTACGTCCCTGCAACGAATTACAATGGTACCGACACGTTCACGTATCGGGCGAACGATGGCATCACCAACTCGGCGCCGGCGACCGTCACGATCACTATTCGTCCGATAAACGATCGACCGGTCGCGGTGGATGATTCGTACAGCACTGACGAGGATGTTACGTTGAATGTGTTGGCGCCGGGAGTTCTTACGAACGACAGCGATATAGAGACGAACGCATTGACAGCAACTCTCGTAACGGCACCAGCACACGGATCGATAACGCTGAACGCCAATGGTTCGTTTTCTTATACCCCAGCCGTAAATTATAACGGTAGCGACAGCTTTACCTATCGCGTTAATGATGGCGCAACCAACTCTGCCCCGGCAACTGTGAGCATAGTTGTGCGTCCCGTGAATGATTCGCCATCATTCACCACGCCTTCGCTCGTAACCGTTAACGAAGATTGCGGCGTTCAAACCATTCCAGCTTTCGCCACAAATATCTCGCCCGGTGCCACGAACGAAATCGGCCAACAACTCTCATTCATTACAACGAACAACAATTCTGGATTGTTCGTCGTGCGACCGGCGATTTCAACAGGCGGCGAGCTGACTTTCACACCTGCCCCCGATGCGTTTGGCACATCGGTGGTAACAATCGTTTTGAAAGACAATGGCGGAACATCGAACGGCGGCAGTGATACATCGGTTGGTCACAACGTGACGATTGTCGTTGTTCCAGTGAACGATCCGCCTGGCTTCACGAAAGGTCCAGACCAGTTTGTCCTCCAAAATTCGCCGCAACAGACGGTCACCGCCTGGGCAACGGGTATCACCGCCGGCCCGTCGAACGAAAATGGCCAAACTGTCTCTTTCGTTGTCACAAACGATAACCCTACGTTGTTCTCGCAAGCGCCCCAACTTGGCAGCGACGGTACGCTAATCTATACGCCTTCGCCCGGCGCATTCGGCGTCGCGCACATCAATGTGACGGCTCAGGATAACGGGGGAACAGCCAACGGTGGCGTAGATGAATCTGCCCCTCAACAATTCCTGATCACCGTTAATGGTCCGCCAAGAGCGCGCATTATTTCCCCCACGAACGGCAGCGTTTTCATGGCGTCCGTTCCAATTAACATTCTCTGCGACGCCATTGATCCTGATGGGACCGTGACAAACCTCGCGCTGTATAGGAACAACGGCCTAACGGTTAATCTTCAACAATCGTATCTCTACACCTGGACCAATCCCGCACCAGGAACGTATCAATTGGATGCAACAGCGACTGACAACTCAGGGCTGACGGGTGCGGCTGATCCGGTTTCTATTTCGGTTATTTCAGAACCGCCTCTCACCATTGTAGTGCAAATGCACTTCAATCCACAGACGGGCCTGTTCGAGCAAAAGGTTAGAATGGCAAATCCTACGTCGACGACCTTCGACGCGGTACGCGTGTTGGTTAGCAATCTCCCATCGGGAGCAACCGTATATAACGCCAGCGGTTCGACAAATGGCGTGCAGTATGTGCAATACAATTTTCCAATTCTCGCCGGGCGAACAGGCGATTTGACCATTGAATATTACGTTCCAAATCGCGTTGCGCCGAATCCCATTCTGTCCGCCGCCGTCGTTCTGAAGGAACAATATTCCGCGCCTCCGGGGACAGCCCTGCAAATCAACCGTTCTGTTGTGCTTGCCGATGGCTCTGTGCTTCTGGACTTCCGGACCGAAAGCAACCGGGTTTATTACATTCAATATTCTACTGACCTGAACGAGTGGCACACCGCAATGCCGGGCATCACTGGAACGGGCAGCGGCATGCAATGGGTCGATAATGGTCCTCCCAAGACCGATGTGTTTCCGGCGACGCGTGGGATTCGCGTGTACCGAATGCTTCAAATGCCCTAAATCTTATGAACACCCGGCGCACAATTCTTTTCGCGTTCCTACTCGCAGGCAAACTGGCAGCGATAGCCGAGACTGTTTGGAATTCGTCCGACGACGCATCGTCGCCATTCCGACAACGCATTGGCCTTGGTTACCGCATGAATTTCAACATGTCGGCGAAATTTGGAAACGTTGGCGGGATGATCGCCACCAGTAATCCCGGTCCGGCGACGGGGAGCAATGTCGATCGCACATACGATGATGGATTCAATCGCGTCGACGTCAGTGGCAACGCCGGAGGACAAACCTGGTTCTGGGGTTATACCGACGCGAGCCAAATCGTTGGTGATACGGTCGTGATGCACAGCCGATCCGTTTCTTCCACGAGTTCAGAAGAAACTGATGATCCACAACACGGGACCGAACTCACTTATAACATTGAACTTGGCGCCACCAAATCGTGGAGGTGGGGGATGGAGGCCGGGGCCAGCTATACGGCGTTCAACGTCACCAACAGCAAACCGATGTCAGGGAATGTGGTCGTGATTTCCGACGCGTTTGCATTAAACGGTGTTGTTCCGCCGATGGCCCCGTACTCCGGCACGTTCAATGGGCCGGGGCCAATGATCAGTTCTACGCCGGTCAGAACGATAAGCACCACTCCGGGTGGCGCAACTATTACGGGCGAACGCGCGCTGGATGCCGATTTGTTTGGCTTCCGGTTGGGGCCGTACCTTGAAATTCCTATCGCGTCGCGCATGGCGCTGTCGTTCAGCGGTGGCCTCGCGGTGGTCGTTGTAAGCAGCGATTTCCGTTTCCACGAAACCGTCACGATTCCGGGTTCGGGTTCTACCTCGAGGTCGGGATCCGGTAATGACGACGCCGTTCTCGCGGGCGGTTATCTCTCCGGCAATTTGTCATACGCACTGACTGATCGGGTCTCTTTATTCGGGGGCGTTCAGTACTACGTTCTCGGTGACCAGGAACAGACTGCGAATCGCAAATCCGCAACACTTGATCTTGGCAGTTCGGTCGGCGTCCTCCTTGGCGCAACTTTTTCCTTTTGAACCTTAACCTTAACAATCCGAGTTCGAATCATGCTCTCGATCCAACAAAACACTGACGATGCACAGCTCGTGCACTTTTTCCATCGCCTCACATGTCGGCGGCTCTTGCTTCTCGAGCCGAATCCGACGCTCGCGGAGTCTATCGAAACTGTATTGACGCCGCGTCGATACAACGTGACGACTGTGACAAACGGCCCTGACGCACTCACTGCTGTGATGCGACACAAGGATTTCGAAGTCATTTTGTGTGACATGGATATCCGTCATCCACCGGGAATGATGTTTTATCGTGCGGTGAACCGGGTACGGCAGGAATTGTGCGAGCGCTTCATTTTTATGACCGGCCCCGCGGGCGGGCCTGAAGCGGACGCCTTCATTCGAAGCGTTAACGGCATCAGTCTGTGGAAGCCGTTCGAGACGCACGTTCTGCTTGAAACGATCGAATTGAGCCGCCATCGAGTCGCATCGGCGGAACGCGCTGTGGCAGGGGAGTAAAGAGCCGCCCCGGTTACCCAGGGCGGCTTTGTGGTAGGGACTCGTCGCCGACGGGTCCCATTATTCCTTCGGACAGACGAGCATCTGTTGGCGTACAAACATTTCTTTGCCGAAGCACGTTCGTCCGCCGTCGTTTAGTTTGGGACGCGCTGGCAGCGCATCCCTACCAGTTTATGCATGCGTCATAATGGTCACCGATTCACTACGCGCGGATTCGCCACCGTTGTTCACGGCGGAGACCTGAATCTCCACCGTGGCATTGGTTGGCAGGCCTTCGATGGTGAAGTCGAGATCCGCCGGAGAACCGACCGCGACAGCCTCAGTATCCACACCGATGACCTTCTTGAACACGCGATAATATTCCGCACGCGCCGGTG
>CBHWET010000460.1:0-3857 GCA_966112985.1 uncultured bacterium
ATGGTGACGATAAAGCCACGGACCTGATCGCCGGACTTGATTGGTATGGAAATACGATCGTGGTACAGCAAACCGCGATGGGCATTCTCTACAATCACATTGTAACCAAGCGGCGTTTTATCCATCACCAACAGGTTCACCGGTTGCCCTTGGCGGTACGACGGAAATCGTTGGTCGAGATATTTGTTGAATCGCGTCGTCGCAACGATCCGGTTTGTACGCTCATCCAGTAGCACGTAAGCGATGACATGCTGGCCAGCGCGCACGGGATCTTTTTGTTCACGAAAGGGCAGCAGCAAATCCTTCGACAATCCCCAATCGAGGAAAGCCCCAACGCGCGGATTAACACTCAAGACGTTGAAGTAAGCAAATTCGCCCACCGCTGCCGTCGGCATCTCCGTTGTTGCAACGAGCCGATCTTCTGAATCGAGGTAAACGAACACATCGACTTCATCTCCGGGGGCTGCGTCTTTGTGGAGGTAACGCTTCGGCAGAAGGATTTCACCGAGCGCGCCGCCTTCGAGATATGCGCCCGGCGTTGCAATGCGTACAATAAATAAGGTGTTACGCTGACCGATCGTCGCCATGTCGGACCAATATAACTCTGCGAACGATTACGTAGAGAAGAAAAAGGAAGACCGCGCGGCGGTCAACAACAGCTTGCTAACGACGCCGAAGGCTTTCGACCTGATAACCTCGATTAACGTCTATTAGAGTGCGAACCGCGCCTGCATTCTGCCCCGGGAGAGAACCGGCGGGCAGCGCGCGTTGTTCTTCCAAACTGCCCGGTGCCTGTAGAGAAAGAATCGGCTGCATTGTTACGGGATCAATGGGTGGCGCCTGCTGAACATTTATCGCGTCAATATATTGCGGAGGAGGTTGAGACACCTGCAAGCCCGGAGCCATCCCCCCGACAACTGGTGCTGCCGCGACTGCTGAAGGCCGACGGCCAAAAGCTTGCGGCGGTAAAGATACGCCTGTCTGAACGCGGAATTGTTCTGGAACCTGCGTCCGAACTTTGTGACTGGAATGGATGATGAGAAGATTAGGATTCGACTGAACCTGTTCGTAGCGCTGTTCAGCGGCTTGAAGCCAACGGGCGGCCTCCGCGTCGTTACGTTGTACGCCGTCGCCGGTCGCATAACGTTGCGCCATTGTGATTTGCGCGTCGAGATTTCCTTGCTCAGCCGCGCGCAACAGCCACTGGTTCGCTTCCTCCGGATTTTGCGCGTTTGCAATGCCGAGTTGATACTGTGCTTCGGCGTCGCCGTTTTGAGCGAGCGCTTTCAAAACATTCTCGTCTGACGCAACAGCAGCGACAACGGGTTGCGCGACAACACCGGGCTTTACGAGAGCTTCATCCGGCTGATTCACATTTTCTGCCACTTCCGGAACCGCCGCATCCGATGCGACAGTATCCTTTGGAGCAGATGGTTCGGCCGATGGAGCAGAAGCGTTATCAGCAGCAACATCGCCCGACTGAGGAGCAGCGACGGGCGCCGCGGTTTCCGGTGCCGGTGCAGCTTCAGGCTGTTCACCGAAACAAACAGGCATGACAGAAACGAGCACGCCAATGGCGGCACATTGTATGAGGGCGAAAGGCTGCACAGAAGGAGAATGACCTTCGGCTGCTTTTTAGGCAAGCCGGCAAGTGCCTAGGCAATTCGGGTGAGGCGTTCGTCCGTCTGCAGGCGTGAGAGAAGCTCACTCACGGTTTCGGCGCGACCCGGCAGAATTAAATCTCCAGCAATCTCGCTCAAAGGTTGCAATACAAACCTCCGAAGATGAGCACGAGGATGCGGCAGAATTAAAACAGCGGTTGAACGCGTTTCGTCTCCAAATGTAATCAGATCCAAATCGATCGGCCGCGGCTCATTCATCACCTTTTTCTGCTGACGCCCGAATTCCTTTTCCAGTGCCTGCAATTTCGTGAGCAGCGTTTCCGGCGTTTCGTCGCGCCGCGGGACAATTGCCACCACCGCGTTAACAAACAGCGGAGACCCGGGCGGACAATCGACCGGTGTCGTTTGCCAGAATGAAGATTTAATCACGGGCGCGTCGGAAAGTTCCTGCAGACGCGCAATCGCTTTGGTAATCAACTGCGGCGAATTCCCCAGATTGGACCCGAGCGCGATGAATGCAACAGGCGTTTCGCCTTCCCGTGTGTCCGCCGATTTCATTTCAACCCAAGCACATCCTGCATGTCGTACAAACCAGGGGCTTTGCCTGCGACCCATTGCGCTGCTCGCAGAGCCCCGTTCGCAAACGTATCACGACTCGACGCTTTGTGCGTCAATTCAACCCGCTCGCCAACGTTCGCAAAAATTACCGTATGATCACCCACCACATCGCCGCCGCGAACCGCATGCATGCCGATTTCCGCACGGGTACGTTCACCCACCAGGCCTTCGCGGCCGTGGCGAATCACTTCGTCAAGTTGCTGCTGCCGGACTGCTGCAAGAATTTCCGCCAATGTCTTGGCAGTCCCGCTCGGCGCATCTTTCTTCAGCCGATGGTGCATCTCGACAACTTCCAGGTCGAAATCAGGCCCCAGAATTTCGGTCGCCTTTCGCGTAAGCCAGAAAAGGGTGTTCACACCCGTCGAGTAATTCGAACTCCAGACCATAGGCACCTTGTTTTTCAAGGCGGTGATCTGCGCTTTTTGAGCGTCGGTGTGCCCTGTGGTTCCAATCACCAATGCTTTCTTGTGCTTAGCGCATTGTTCAACGAATCCAATAGTGGCGTCGTGAAAGCTAAAGTCGATCACCGCGTCGCACTTATCAATTGCGCTTGCGATATCGTCTCCCGCATCGATCTGCGCCACAACTTGCATCTGTGGAATTCGGTCGGCGCAACTAATCAGCGCCTGGCCCATTCGGCCCTTCGCGCCGGTGATGATTACCTTGGTCATAAATGGATTGAACAGACACGCGACACTTCCGCAGACTACCGCTGGATTACCTGAGGAGCCCGCACTTCTTCATGGTAGCCCTCAACACCTCGCGATTTTTTGCGGTCATCGGTACGAGCGGCAGTCGATATTCTTCTTCCACCCGGCCCTGCATTGCCAAAGCGGCTTTGACAGGAATCGGGTTGGTTTCGATGAACAGGTCCTTGAACAATGGGTAAAACCGTTGATGAATGCTGAGCGCCGCCGCTGGTTTTCCAGACGAAAACGCCTTCACCATCTGGGAAACTTCTTTCGGAATCACATTCGACGCCACACTGATCACGCCATTGGCTCCGACCGACATAAAAGGCAAAGTCAAAGAATCGTCGCCGCTGAAGATCGAGAACTTCGAACCGAGGGCGGCGCGTAATTGGCTGACACGATCCGGCGTTCCACCCGCCTCCTTCATTCCCACGATATTTTTGCATTCGCGAGCGAGGCGCACGGTGGTATCGATCGAAATATCGACGCCGCAACGGCCCGGGATACTATAAAGAATAATAGGGAGCTTTGTGGCACGGGCAATCGCACGGAAATGTTGGAATAGACCTTCCTGCGTCGGTTTATTATAATAGGGCGCAACCTGCAGGGACGCGTCGGCGCCGCAACGTTCTGCCTGCTGAGTCAGGTAAATCGCTTCTTCCGTAGCGTTACCGCCCGTGCCCGCCATGACTTTGATACGCTTTTTGGCAAACCTGACTGACAGGTTCACAAGATGAACGTGCTCTTCGAAATTCACCGTGGGCGATTCGCCAGTCGTTCCCACCGGAACAATTCCATCTACGCCACCGCGGATTTGAGCAGCAATGAGGTTTTCCAACGCAGTATCATCGATCTTGCCGCCCTTAAATGGAGTAACGATCGCCGTGTAAGTTCCAGTAAACATCGCGGCGTAACATAGGAAAAC
>CBHWET010000461.1:0-3850 GCA_966112985.1 uncultured bacterium
TCTACTTTTTCGCGTGCGAGATCGTAACCGATGCGCAAACAACGGTCGCGCATGCCGACAAAATTCTTTTCCACGAATTCGGCGCCGAGATGTGAAACATCGATGTAAACCGCGCCATTTTCAGTTCCGCGTCCGGCCATGATTTCCATGTATCCGGCACGCGACACGCGATCGCGAGTGGACCGTTCTTTCTTTTCGGGATCGTAACGTTCCATGTAGCGTTCGCCTTTGCCATTAAACAAATGTGCTCCCGCTCCACGAAGACCTTCCTCGAGCAATGCACCGTTCAGGCGTGAGCCGGGGACGACAAGGCCTGTTGGATGAAATTGCACCATCTCCATATCCATGAGATGTGCTCCCGCGCGGAAGGCCATCGCGGGACCATCGCTGGATTTTTCCTGTGCACACGCAGAACGCTGGAACATCAGTGGACCGGCGCCGGTGCAGAGAATAACCGCTTTGCTTTTAACTGTGATGAAATTGCCGGTCTGAATGTCCAACAGGAGCGCGCCCACGCAACGTTTGCCGTCCGCGCTTAAAAGCAGTTCGAGGCCCCGCGTGTTTTGGAGGCACCGAATTCCGTGCGCAAAAATTTGATCACGCAAACGGGACATGATCTCGATGCCGGTCAAATCTCCGACATGCACGGTGCGGTCAAAACTTTGCCCCGCGAACGGTTTCTGATGAATCGTGCCATCCGCCGATCGATCAAAAAGACAGCCGATTTTGTTTTCGAGTTCCTTAACGATCTTCGGAGCATCTTCGACGAGGTGCCAGGCAAGTTCCTGATCGTTCAGGAACGCGCCGCCTTTGACCGTGTCTTCGAAATGGGCCTGAACAGAATCTTTAGGATTCAGAACGACGTTGTAACCGCCCTGAACCATTCGGGTGCAACCGCTTTTACCGAGCATACCTTTGGACACGAGCAGAATGTTTTGCGAAGGATCGCGCCAATGTGCATGAAGGGCCGCCATGAGTCCGGCACCGCCGGTGCCAAGAATCAGGATGTCGGTCGTTATTTGGTCGGACATTGAATGAGCGTAGAAAATAGGGGTGGGGCTTTCCGATGGTCAATTTCATTCTCAACCCCCGTGTGTGAATCGTAACTAACAGGTGGCAGCGCGTTGAGAGCAATCGTCCAAAATGCGTTTCGCTTATGTTTGTGGTCGATGAATTGATAGGCAGACGGCGAAAGGAGGAGGTGAGCAGCTAAGCCGATGAGCGGGAAAGTGAAAGTGAGCAGGCGGGAAAGTGGTTGCTTCGCCCATGGAAGGTCAGATTGGCCGTTTTTTTTGGAGCATTTTTTCTAAGCTGCTGATTTTCAGGTATGTAAAAACTGTTGCGATGCGTCGCGCGTTCATTTTCGTTTCAAAAACTGGAGTGCGACGCGCCGCGCACGTTTTTTCGTTTCAAAAATCGACCTGTGACACGTCGCAACGGGTCAAAACGTTTCATAAATGGACCTGCGGCGCATCGCAGCTGGTGAAAACGTTACGAAAATGGGGCTGCGACGCTTCGCATGCGCATTTCCGTCACGAAAGTCGAGGTGCGACGCTCCGCAGACGGTCAAAACGTTTCAAAATTGGACCTGCGAACGTCCGCAGCTGGTAAAACGTTACGAAAATGAGCCCGCGAACGTTCGCAGGCGTGTTTTCGTAACGGAAAAATGCTGGCGATGGGAGAATCGGACGCTGACGACCGGTTTTTCTGTGCCGCGGATATCGCCGGTCGTTTTACGGGAAGAAAATCTCTGTGCGATGGGGCGTTTGTCCGTTTTCGAAAGGAAAGTACGCCTGCCACAGAAGAATTGAGCGTTGTGGTCGCGAAAAACCAGTTCCGAATATCTCAACGGGCTCAATGGCGAAATCCACGGAGACTTACGAGCGGCGCTGAATCTCTCCAATCGCCCATTGTGCGTGTTCAACAATCAACGGGTCAGGATCGCGCAACGCGTTTTGCAGGGCAGGCAATGCTCGTTCATCGCCGATATTCCCGAGAGCAACGCAGACGTTGCGCAGCAGACCGCGGCGCTTTGTCCTTAGGATCGGACTGCCGGCGAACCGTTTTTTGAATCCGGCATCATCGAGCGTCAACAACTCGAGCAAGTCAGGCAATTGTAAGTCATGCCGTGCATGCGCCTTCATCATGTTGCCTTCGCGTGCGAATTTGTTCCAGGGGCAGGCTGCAAGACAATCATCACAACCGTAGATGCGATTTCCAATGGCGGTTCGAAACTCAATGGGAATGGACCCTTTCAGTTCGATCGTCAGGTAGGAGATGCAGCGTCGTGCATCGAGTTCAAATGGTGCGCGGATCGCTTCCGTGGGACAGGCAGTAATACAACGTGTGCAGCTGCCACAACGGTTTCGTTCGGGAGCGTCGGGTTCAATCGAAGCCGTTGTGATTATTTCCGAAAGAAAGATCCAATTGCCGAGGGAACGGCTGATCAGATTCGTGTGTTTTCCAACAAAGCCCAGACCGGCGCGTTGGGCGAAATCGCGTTCCAACAATGGGCCCGTATCGACATACCATAGCGAGCGTGTCTCATTCCCGCTCTGTTCGTTTACGAAGTCAGTAAGAACTTTCAGCCGTTCAGCGACTACATCGTGGTAATCATCGAACTGTGCGTAGCGAGCGACGATGCCGCGCGGAGAATTTGAGCCATTCGCTTCCGTTTGCTTGTTCTCGCGGTGATAACTTACGGCAAGGGTAATGATCGTCTTTGCCTGTGCGAGGACCTGCTGGGGATCAATTCGTTTGTGGGCGTTGCGCTCGAGCCACGCCATTTCGCCATGATGTTTGGCCCCCAGCCATCGCGTAAATTCATCGCTATGATCAGGAGCGTTCGCGGTAGTAAAATGACACGCGTCGAAGCCCAGTTCGCGGGCTCGCTGTTGAATCGCGACTTTCACTTCACTACCTGTGCGCGTGCGCGGAGTGGAATTGATGCAGCACGTGCTGCACAACTTCTTTCACGGGCCGGCGCTCGGTGTTCACCAGAACGTCCGACTGTTTGTAGAACGGTTCGCGTTGCACGAGCAGTTCTCGAATTTTTCCCATTGGATCGGGCGTTTTCAGCAGGGGACGATGTGACTGGCTGCGGACCCGTTCCCAGATCGTTTCGGGCGAAGCCCACAAACAAACAACGAGGGCGTGCATCTTTAAGCTGGCGAGATTCTCTGCGTTTGCCGCCAGGCCGCCGCCGGTTGAGATGACGAGGCGTTGTTGGGTGGCCAGTTCAGCAACAACTTTTCTTTCGAGGTCACGAAAGACCGGTTCGCCATGTTGAGCGAAGATTTCCGGGATACTTTTTCCCGCGCGGGATTCAATTAATTCATCTGTGTCAACGAATGCGAAGTGCAAATGCTCAGCGAGGCTGCGGCCTACCGACGATTTGCCGGTGCCCATGAAACCTACCAAAGCGAGATTGTGAATGACACGTGGTTTGCTCATCGCGAATGCGGTGAAATGCCCGACAACGTAAACGCTTCCACCGTTTTTTCCATTACAGATATCATTGCCATTCGAACGGGTTGCGGGCGGTATCAGGACGAGGCGGAGAATTGATTTTCCAAAAATAATAAAAGAGTCCTGCGAGTACAAACAGATTCACCACCTGCGACGCGCCGTGTAATGGACCGAACGTTTGTTTCGCGGCGTCCTTTTGCTCCTGAGATGCAGCAGTGCTGTAGCGTGTTTGGTGAAGCTTCTTCAATTTTGGCTGGAGCCACATGCCACCCACAAGAGCGACCGCAAGTAAACCGATGAGGATGCCAAACGTCAGGCGCTCGAAGCGTCGGCCGCGATAAAAGCATTCCCAAAAGTACAGGACGATAGCAATAACCGCGCA
>CBHWET010000462.1:0-3843 GCA_966112985.1 uncultured bacterium
AAGTTCGACTCAATCATCCTGGACCCGCCGTCCTTTACTCGCAGCCGGGCCGCACTGCCCGAAGCCTTGCGCGGCTACAAAGAAATCCATCTTCGCGCGTTGAAGTTGCTTAAGCCGGGCGGAACTTTGGCGACTTTCTGTTGTTCACATCACGTAGACGCAGTGACGTTTCAGGACGTGATTCTGTCCGCGGCTTTCGATGCGCGGAAGGTTTTGCGCCGTGTGGCGACCTATAGCCAATCGCCGGACCATCCGATTATTCCTTCAATTCCGGAAACGGAATACCTGAAGGGGTACGCGTTCGAACTCGTCCGTTAACCCGTCGCGACATTGCGATAGCGGTGCGCTATCGCTACAATCCTACGGATGCAGAACCGGGCAATCATGATGTTTCTGTTGCTGGCCACGATCGTGGTCGCGGCAGGAATGTTTTTCTTCAGCCTTTCGCTGACGAACGATGTCAGGAGTACTCAAGGGGCTTCTTCCTCTTCAAGCTCGCCCGTTTCAGAATTCTGGAAGAAGAAGAAAGCGAAAACAAACGGACCAACAAACCAGCCTGTTGTCATCTATAAAACGAATCAGTTCCACTGGAGCCAGGTCGAGTCATCCGATTACCGCAAGTACATCGCAAACCTCCGCGCGGTCGGATGTCCGGAGTCCACAATCCGCGACATTATCATCACCGATATCATGCGGCTCTATGCCGTGCGACGCGGGCAGTTTTATCACAATGGGCGGGAGTTCAAGTTTTGGGAAACAGAAGAGAAACGTAAACTAAAAGCGAAGCAACTCGAAGAGCGCGAAAAGCAGCTCGCCACGATCGACAAGGAAATTCCCATCATTCTTCGTGAACTGCTGGGAATCAATTACGAGCGCGAGATGAACAAGTATTTCGTCGATACAGATGACGACAATCGCAAGCTGAGTTTCCTGTCCCAGGAGAAACGCTCCAGTGTTCTCGCCCTTCGGGATGAGATCGAAGGCATGCGCGAGAAAGTCACGGACAATGCGCCCGGAGGAAAGCTTTCAGCTGAAGACATCGCCAAGCTCAAGAAGATTGAAGAGTATCGTTTGAGCAAGCTCGGTCAGTTACTTACTGGTCCCGAATTCGATCAATTGGAATTGAGCACCTCCGACACCGCGGAGCGTCTTCGCAAGGAGCTTGTCGGTTTTAATCCAACCGAAGACGAGTTTCGCGAGCTGTACCGTCTGCAGCGTGAACACGACCAGAAATATGCTTTCGTTGATTCGACGAACGACGAGGCTTTGCGCGAAAAAGAGGAGGATGCGCAAAAGGTTGAAGAGGAGATTCTCGCAAGGTTGGACGCAAACCGTGCCCAGGACTACGCGCGCACCAAGAATCCGGAGTATCGCAACCTCGCGATGTTCACGGAGGTGTATGACCTGCCGTCATCGACAACCCAATCGCTTTTTGAAATCGAGCAAGCTGTGAAAGCTGAGAAGCAGGCGTTGCTGACTGCGGCGAATCTTTCCGAGGAAACGCGCACGGAAGGATTGCGAGCCATCCAGGCCGAAACGGAAAAAACCGTGCGCAGACTTCTGGGCGATCAGCTCTATGGCAAGTTCACCCAGAGCGCAGGTGATTGGATTCCGAAGGTCAGCACGAATTAGGCTAGCGGTTTCAGCAGCTGCTTCTGCCAGTTCATCAAATCTTTTTCGTGCCTCTCCCAGCTTTGTGCGAGCAACGCCAGCATGGCCTTCGGAGCGATGAGGCTTGGGTCTAGATTCAAATCTTTCGCAACCTTATCGCGGTGGTTCTTAAGTGCTTCAAACCGGCGATTTTCTGCTTCCGATGGTCGGCGTGAGAAATGGCGATAGATTCTTGGTTGATCCTGAATTGCTACCGCGAGTCCGCGGGCGATGGCCATTTCCAGACCGTGTTTCCGTCGTGGAGAAAGATGGTGCGGGATCATTTCGTAAAATGATCGATTCGTTCCAGCGGCTTCAGCGAGCGCGATCACGGCTTCATGATTCAAAACGAAGAAGGGCGGCTTGTTTGCCGCGACGGCTTCCTCTTCTCGCCAGAGCCAGATTTCACGGAGAATCGCCAAAGACAATCGACTTAGCGGTGTGCTGCCTTTAATTCGCCATGGCTCGTCGTCGGGCGGCGGCGGTTCAGCGCAATCGATGACGAGGCGGGCACAGGTCTCTTCCGCCCAGCTCAAACGTCCAAGCTCTTTCAGTTTGCCGCGGAGAATGTCGGAGAGCGGTTTTAGATAGTGGGTGTCATTGCGCGCGTAATTCTCCATTCGTTCCGTCAAAGGCCGCTTTGCCCAGTCGGCTTTTTGCGGGCCTTTATCGAGCGTTACAGACAGGAAGTTTTTGACGAGGTTCGTCAGGCCGAATTCTTTTTCGCCAAGCAAGCGGCTGGCGATCATCGTGTCGAAAATTTTCGTGGGTACGAACTTCTGGTTCTTGCGGAAAAGGCGAAGGTCGTAATCGGCGCCGTGGAATATTAGTTCGTGATTATGAAGGACTGGCCACAGCGGTGACAGATCGATGCCCGAGAGCGGGTCGATGAGGAAATCCGCTCCCACGATGCTGATCTGGATCAGGCAAAGCTTCTCGGGGTAGGCGTGGAGGCTGTCGGCTTCGGTATCAATAGCAATCCAATCCGCAGCCTGGAGTTGCGGAAGGAGCTCGGCTAATTTTGGTTGAGTATCGATCACTAAAAGGCGCCGCGAGTGTAAGCGTACGTTGAAACAAGTTTTCAACGTTAATCTGTATCGGTGGAAAAGAAAGGTCGGATAAATTGATGATTTGTTTCTGCTCCGGGTCCTTTTCCAAGACGTCTGAGAGATACCTATCCATATGGTTGTGCGGTTAATTGGTAACGAAAAATCGCGGAATTTGTGCTTTTAACTGAATCATGCCGATTGGGGGGACTATGAGGTAACTGGGCCGATACTAACGATAAAGTAGCGTTTTGAAACGTTAGCGAAGCCCTTGCTTGGTCCCAAAGTGGATTTTTCGCCGAAAAAACGTTTTAGGATGGTCTTTTTTCGGTTTTTCAGATGAGAAATCGTTTTAGGACGGTCCTTTTTTGATTTTTCATCGGAGAACTTATGCAAGTGCGGTCCTGGATTAGTTTTTCATTTGAAAAACTGTTTTGGGACGCTCCTGAAACGATTTCTCAGATGAAAAATCGGTTGGGGACGCTTCCCCGCGACGTTTTCATCTGAAAGAACGATTTCGGACCGTCCTTTTTTGATTTTTTATCGGAGAACTTATGCAACCACGGTCCTGCATTAGTTTATCATTCAAAAAACCGTTTTGGGACCGTCCCAAAATGCTTCCTTCGCCGATGAAGCTCCCCTTAGCTCGGGAGACACCCCTTGATAACGAATACTGCATTCGCGGATGCCCTGTTGCGCGATTCAGAACTTTTCGCCAAGTTTACGGCAATGAACCTGGCCACGGCGTTTGCAGAATCGGCGAAGACGAACCGGCAACGACCCGCGATTTTTTGGGGTGACGACGAAATTCGCTACGAGCAGCTTCTCGAACAGGTCGCATGGGTTGGGGAGCACCTCAAAAGTAAGCTTGGTGTAAAGCCCGGTGATCGAGTGGCGATTTGGTTGAAAAACTGCCCGCAATTTGTCCCGGCCTTCCTTGGAGTTCTGTTTGCTGGTGGTGTTGTGGTTCCGGTAAACAACTTTCTTAAGCCGGAGGAAGTCACTTTCATTTTGTCCGATGCAGACGCCGACGTCATTATCACGGAACAGGCGATGGCGCCGACGCTGCCGGTGCTGCAAGGAGCAAGGCCAAATCTCAAGTGCCTGAACATCGAAGAAATCCAGCGGCTCCCGAATCCGGTGGCGC
>CBHWET010000463.1:0-3816 GCA_966112985.1 uncultured bacterium
AGCGTAGCGGCAAACATGAGACCACCATTCGAGAATTTCGCATGGGACCGGGAGGCTTAAGGGTCAGCGAACCCCTAAAAGATTTTCATGGTGTGCTCACTGGCGTCCCGAACTACAGTGGCGATTCCAAACCACTTTTGAAATAATGTGACCGCCAGTGTTTCAGAATCCAGGGACGAACTTATTTTGATTCTTGCGCCCACCGGGAGGGATGCCGCTCTGACGGCGTCCACTCTCGAGAAGGCCGGACTCAAGAGTCGGATCTGTGGAAGTCTTACGGAACTCTGCCAACAGATCCGGTTGGGGGCGGGGGCGGCAACTATAGCCCAGGAGGCACTGACTCCCGATTCCGGCCAGCTTTTCGCCGACGCACTCTGTGACCAGCCAGCGTGGTCTGATTTCCCATTGCTAATCTCGACGGTCAACGGCGCGCTGGCTTCCCAGCATCAATTAACAGATGGATTTCTCAGCCAGTTTGGCAACGTGACGTTGCTGGAACGTCCGATGCGCTTGCAAACCATGCTGAGTGCCGTGCGAACGGCGCTGCGTACCCGTCGGCGGCAATATCAAGCCCGCGATTTGATCCTTCAGCGTGAGAGAACTCTCGCTCGCCTGGAAATTGTCGCTGAGGTTTCAGCGAACCTGCTGACGTCTGATAAGCCGGAGACCATTCTGGACAAAGTCTTCGTGAAGTTGTCGCATCAGCTGGACCTCGACGTTTATTTAGCCTATGTACTCGATGCTGAGTCCAATACGCTTCAGTTGACCGCTTTTTCCGGAATTCCAGACGCTGCCGCAAAAGATATTGTTTCGGTGACGCTGGGGCAGCTGGGCTACGAACAATCCGAAACAGTACAGCGCGTGATGAAGGAGCGGTTTTCGTTGTTGGACGAAAATGCAGACTGGCTGCGCTCGCTTGGTGTCACCGCGTTTGCCACGTATCCTTTGTGCGGTAAAAGCCAGATTGTTGGTGCACTTGCTTTCGGCAGCCGGAAAAGAACTCACTTTGAACACGATGAACTTGGGTTGATGGAGACAGTTTGCAATCAGGTAGCTGTCGCGATGGAGCGGCGGCGTGTTGAAGAGCAGCTGAAGAATTTCAACCAGGTTCTTGAGGAACGTGTCCGCGAACGAACCGGCGCATTGAAAGAGGTGAACGATCAGATGGAAGCGTTCATTTACTCGGTGTCGCACGACCTTCGGGCTCCTCTGCGCGCAATGATCAGTTTCTCTGACATCCTGCTCACATCTTACCGCGACAAACTCGACGATGAAGGATGCGAATATTTACAACGCATTTCGAAATCGTCGCGTTACATGGATTCGTTGACGAACGACCTGCTGCATTATAGCCGCCTCAGCCGTTGGGATTTCGTTCAGAGCGAAGTCGACCTCGAGGCATGCGTTGCGACTGTCCTCTACAACTTTCATTCGGAAATAGAGCGTTGCAAAGCAAAGATAGACATCAAGAAGCCGCTCCCTGTTCTGTTGGCGCACTCCGGGCCGCTCGAGCAGATCGTTTCCAACCTCGTGTCCAACGCGCTTAAGTTCTGCCGCAAAGGATGTCCACCAACAATTCGTATTTGGACTGAAGACCATCACCCGTGGGTTCGCGTGTGGATTGCCGACGACGGGATTGGCATTGAACAGCAATATTTTGAGCGCATCTTCCGGATGTTCGAACGTTTGCATGGGGCGAGTGCCTATCCGGGGACCGGGATGGGACTCGCCATTGTGAAAAAAGCTGTGGAACGCATGGGTGGCCGAGTCGGCGTCGAATCCAAACCAGGAGAGGGGACACGTTTTTGGTTTGAGTTACCGAAACCTCCCGTGGCGGATGTTTCTCCAGAACCGAAAAATCGTTTGGCGACAGCCTGAGTTTGGTGTATTCGCACGGACGTATGTCGAATACAGCTCAGAACCGATCCGTTGCTTCCAGTCGCATCACCTTTCTCGAAGGAAACGGCAAGCTTCCTAAAATCGCGGTTCACACGCCCTGGAGTGAGGCGGAAATTTATCTGCATGGCGCGCAGGTCACGCATTTTAAAAAACATAACGAGGCGCCACTTCTCTTTCTCAGCCGCGCCAGCCGCTTTCAACTGGATTCGCCAATTCGCGGCGGTATTCCAATTTGTTTTCCCTGGTTTGGTCCGCGTGGCGGCGTAGAAGGCCAACCGATGCACGGTTTCGCCCGAATTCGTGAATGGGCCCTTTCAGAAATTTCGCAGGAAAATAACGGCGAAGTTCAACTTACCTTCAAATGGTCGGATGTCTTTGACGCGACAAATTTCGACGTGCAGTACATCGTCACCGTTGGAGAGATGCTCAAAGCGGAGTTCGTGGTGCGTAATAGTTCAAAAGAGCGCAACTTTTCATTTGAAGAGTGTCTCCATACTTATTTCCACGTCGGAGCCATCGACAAAGTGTCGGTGGTTGGTCTGAAGGGCACGGCCTACCTGGACAAAACGGAGAACTATTCGCGCAAACAAGAATCAGCTGACCAGATCATCATTGATCGTGAAGTGGATCGCACGTACGTGAACACAGCCGCCACCGTGGAAATTCTGGACCGTGCGTTGAACCGAAAAATCATCGTCGAGAAGCAAAACTCTCGTACGACGGTTGTCTGGAATCCGTGGATCGAACGCGCCCGGCAGATGGCGGACCTTGGTGACGAGGAATATAAGAACATGGTGTGCGTTGAATCGGGCAACGCCGGGGAAAACAAAATTGAGCTGAAACCGGGTGAAAAGTCGTCGATGAAGATTTCTTTAAGTTCGGTGGCGTTTTAAAGGGGCGAGGAAGGTCATGTCGCAGAAAAATGGCGTCTATTGCCCGTTGCCGTTAACCCTTCACTTCAGCTGTAACTCGAGAGTCGATCCTCCCGAAATAGCCGACGCCCGTCGCCAGATCGCCCACCGCCTTATTGAGACTGACAATTTCGCGGAAAAGATCGAAAAATCATTAAAATTAGTACAAGCGTCTGCGAAACAAGGATTTGCGGCGCTCGTTGAGCGATTTTCGCTTCGGAAAAAGTCTATTTTAATTTTTTTGAGGAATTTCGGTTCCATAAAAAACCTCTTTTACGTTTTTTGCCCCGTTTTGCCCTCCGAAACCGCACAAGAATGCTCGTTGGCTCCATTTTCCTTCCCGAAAAAGGCTATTAAAATTTTAATCGCAAAATTCGGATGCCAAAACACCGTCAACGAGCATTTTTTCGACGTGTACGCTCCGAAAATCGCCGTTTTATTTTAAAACAGATTTTTTCGGAAGCCGCGCAGTCTCATTAAAATTATAATAGGTTTTTTTGCTTCCCGAAAAGTGGTGTTTGAGCGTTTTTCCGGTGCTGCGGATCCCGCAGAGGGTGGTTTTTTCTCAAACCGGGCATTTCGCTTCCCGAAATACCTGCCCTGGACGTTTTGCCGGCTTTTACGGAACCGCGGAACGCAGTTTGAGCGAAATACAGAATTTCGGATCCCGTTGAGAGTAGTCGACGAAAAAATCGCGTATAAAGCGTCCCGAATCGGGAGCCGACGGGTCGTCGCCTGAAAAAGGGGACGAGCCGTCCCTCTTCGGTTGGTCGCAATCGCTCTGCGCTTCGAATAAAAAAGGCAGCTTTTTTCAAAGCTGCCTTCCGTTTCTTCAGTCCTGTAAAATCTTACTTGGCTTCTTTTTTCTTGTGCTCGCCTTTGGTTTCCGTCGGCTTCGGGCCTACGCGGAGGGAAACAAGTTCCATTTTGCCTTCGGCGCCTTCACGAGCGAAACCGCCGACTTCGTCACCGGCTTTTGCGTCAGCGAGTGTCGCTGGCTTGCCGT
>CBHWET010000464.1:0-3800 GCA_966112985.1 uncultured bacterium
CGACCGTCTTACGAGGTCCTTTGCGCGTGCGCGCGTTGGTGGAGGTGCGTTGACCACGCACTGGCAATCCGCGAAGATGGCGAACGCCGCGATAGCACTTGATACCTTGCAAGCGCTTCAAATTCATACCGAGTTCACGGCGAAGATCGCCCTCGATAACATACTTACCATCCTGGATCGCATGAACGATCTGGGAGAGCTGTTGCTCGTTCAAATCTTTGGCGCGAATGCTAGGATCGATCTTGGCCTTTTCCAAAATCACTTTCGCGTTCACCGGCCCGATGCCGTAAATGTAGCGGAGCGCGATGTCGATGCGCTTTTCGCCAGGAATTTCTACACCAATAATACGTGCCATAAAAAATATCTTAGCCTTGTTTCTGTTTGTGACGGGCATTCGTGCAAATCACACGAATGATGCCCTTGCGGCGAATGATTTTACAATTTTCGCAAAGCTTCTTAACTGATGCTCGAACTTTCATATTATTTCTCTTTTAAAATGATACAGCCTTTCGACAGATCGTAAGGCGACATTTCCAACGTCACTTTGTCCCCGACTGCGATTTTAATAAAATTCAACCGCATCTTCCCCGATACATGAGCCGAGGCCCGATGCCCATTCGGCAAAACCACCCGGAACATCATGTTCGGCAACACTTCGACTACTGTGCCTTCGACTTTGATAGCGTCTTCGCGCGACACGTTAAAATCTCCGGCTCAGATTCGGTGATTAACACCGTATGCTCAAAATGGGCGGACAATGAACCATCTTTAGTCAGGACTGTCCAGCCGTCATTTAAGATCTTCACTTCGGGGCGGCCGGCATTCACCATCGGCTCGATCGCCAGCGTCATTCCCGGACGCAATTTCGGGGATGATTTTCCATCCACAAAATTCGGGACCTGCGGTTCCTCATGAACCTTGCGCCCGACACCGTGCCCGACAAATTCACGCACTACGCTGAAGTTATTCTTCTCAACGTAGGTTTGAATCGCGCGTGAAATATCCACGACGCGATTTCCGGCCACTGCCTGTGCGATCCCTTCATACAGCGACTGTTCCGTCACATCCATCAGTCGTTGCGCCGCAACACTGCATCCGCCGACGGCGACTGTCTTCGCCGTATCACCAACAAAACCGTTATAAAAAACTCCAACGTCGAGGCTTATAATATCGCCAAATTCAACGCTGCGGTCACCAGCCAGACCATGCACAACCTGGTCATTGACCGAAATGCAAATATAACACGGATACTTGCGATACCCCAAAAAGGCGCTCTTTGCGCCGTAATCTTTAATTCGCTCGGCCGCGTACTCGTCTATTTGACGGGTCGTCAATCCGGGCCGAATAAACGCCGCGACATCATCCAACACTGCACCGGCAACCGCACAGGCTGGTCGCATCGCTTCCAAGTCCCGTTCAGTTTTTAGAATAATCATCTTTGCAGCAGAGACTCCCCTGCTCCTCAACTAAAACCGACCCTTGAGCCGACCCTTTTTCAAAAATCCATCGTAATGGCGCATCAACAGGTGCGTTTCCATCTGGCGCATGGTATCGAGCATGACGCCGACCATGATCAGCATGCTAGTACCGCCGAAATACTGAGAAACGGACTGTGGAATGTGCAGCATGTTTCCAAGCAGAATTGGAATCACCGCAATTACCGTAAGGAAAATCGCGCCAGCCAAAGTAATGCGGCTCATCACACGATGTAAGAAGTCACTTGTGGCTTGCCCTGGACGTACGCCTGGGATATAGCCACCCGATTTCTTCATATCATCCGCAATCTGGATCTCATTGAACTGAGTCGCTACCCAGAAATATGAGAAGAACAGAATCATCAAAGCAAACAGCGACAAGTAGAGCACTGATCCGCGGTCCAACGAGGTCGCAAGATCCGTAAAGAACTTCAAATTAAACCGTGAGCCTACATTGCGGAATACCATTGCCGGCAACATCAAAATCGCAGAAGCAAAGATGACCGGCATGACACCCGAGTAATTGACACGCAGAGGCATGAATGAACTGCCGCCCGAGTAAACCTTCCGGCCAACAGCACGTTGTGCGTATTGAACTGGAATCTTTCGTTGAGCCTGCGTTACCGCAATAATTCCAGCAGTCACCGCGAGCAACAAGAGCAACAGCGCGACACCGTGAAAAAGCGGATGAAACTGATGTCCAGGCGCAATGAACATGTCCCACAAGCCTTGGAAGGCCTGCGGCAAACGCGCCAGAATGCCAATCGTAATCACCAACGAAATACCGTTACCGATACCCCGGTCGGTGATTTGCTCACCCAGCCACATGAGCAGGATCGTGCCGGTGGTCAGAACTAAAGTCGTTTGAATTCGATACCACCAAAGCCAGCTATCACTATAGGTGACCAAGGTACCAACACCTTCCGTAATGAACTTCGGATTTTCCCAGCCAAGCGCCATGAAGAAACCTTGTCCAAGGCAGATCAGGACCGTGAGGTAACGTCCGTATTGGATAATTTTCGTACGGCCGCCTTCTTCGCGAGCCAGCTTGCTCAACTGAGGAATAACAGCAGTCAACAATTGGATAATAATTGTCGCGCTGATATACGGCATGATTCCGAGCGATCCAATGGCACAACGTTCGAACCCACCACCGGTGAACAAACTGTACATGCCGAGAAGCGAATTGGAATCAGCTCCGCCGGCGCGTTCCAGCGCTGCCTTCAGGGCAGCTGCGTCCAAACCAGGTGCAGGGATCAACGCCGCCAAGCGACAAATAGCCAGAACGATCAGCGTAAAAATAATACGCGACTTCAATTCCGGAATTTTGAAGCAATTGGCTAAAGTGTTGGCAATGCTCGAAAACATTTCGGTATTTTAATTAAGCTTGTTGAGCTTCACCCTTGGCGTTGACGATTTCGCAGGTGCCACCTTTGGCTTCGATCTTTTGCTTGGCCGACGCGCTGAACGCATTGGCAGCAACCGTAAGCTTCTTCGTCAATTCGCCACTTCCCAAAATCTTAATTCCACTTGCCTTGCCATTCGCGAGGCCGATGCTGCGCAATGCAGTGACATCCACACGGGCACCGTCGTCAAACTGGTTCAACGCTTCGATGTTCACCGGCAGATAAACCGTCGCATGACGCGCGTTATTGAAACCGCGCTTCGGAATACGGCGGATGAGTGGCATCTGACCACCTTCGAAACCGATACGGATGGAACTGCCGGAACGAGCGCTCTGGCCTTTGCCACCGCGGCCGGAAGTTTTGCCATGACCGCTGGATTCACCCTGACCAAGACGCTTGCGGCGATGCTTGGCTCCAGGACGAGGCTTTAAATCGTGTAAACGCATAACGAGAATTAGGCTGTTGCAGTTTGCGCAGCTTCAGGCTGCGTCTTCTTGATCTCCATACCACGGCTGCGATAGATGTCTTCGCGGAGGCGAAGCTGTTGCAGAGCGTGCAACGTTGCTTTGACAACGTTCGCTGCATTCTTCGAGCCGAGGGACTTAGTCAAAATGTCTTTGATACCGACGGATTCCAAAACGGCACGAACCGTCTTGCCGGCGATAATGCCAGTTCCAGGCGATGCCGGGCGCAACAGGATCTTCGCACCGCAGAACGTCGAGAAAACTTCGTGAGGAATCGTGGCGTCCTTCAGCGACACGCGAACCATCGCGTTCTTCGCGCTTTCGGTTCCTTTACGAATCGCATCAGCCACTTCCCCTGCTTTGCCGAGACCAACACCAACGCGGCCCTGTTTGTCACCAGTGACAACCAATGCGCTGAAGCTGAAACGACGACCACCTTTGACGACCTTTGCGGA
>CBHWET010000465.1:0-3797 GCA_966112985.1 uncultured bacterium
TTCGTGGCGGTGGGTTCGCCGGCGGACCTCGATTTCACGATCGAGAATCTGCCAGCGGGTGCAACGGTCGAGGTGCAAATCTCGGCGGTGAACACCGGCGGCGAATCACCACGAACCGAAGCAGTCACAGTGTTGATGCATTCGTAACGCTGGAGTTCACGCTTTAGCGTGCGGGTAAAGGGGAACAATCTGAAGATTGAACTCCCACAAAGCCGCCTCGGGAAACCGGGGCGGCTCTTTTTTTTTGTAGCAGCCGAGATAAGGAGGCTGATTCGACGGGTAAACAGTGAGAGCCTCCTCACGTCGGCTGCTACAACAATTTGAGGCACTATCGTTTCGCACGCGTGCATCAATAAGGCAGTCCGGTGTCGGTTTGTTACATTTTGGTGACGGATGCTTTGGTGCTTGGTTTATCGATTCGCCTCGGATAGGAAAGGAGTGAAGCCACGCTTCAACCAAAGCTATGACGATACTCCTCGGCTGCATCTTCGGTTTCATCGGTTGGTTCTTAATTCGCTATCTCGCCGCCGGTTTTTATACCGTCGATCAAAATGAGCGCGCGGTGAAAACAATCTTCGGTCGCGCGGAGCGGGTTGGGAATCAAACGACCCTGGAAGATCCCGTGAGCGCGTGTTTCAATGCGGAAGAACGCGAACGTTATGTCTATCCGCAAGTGCGGGTGATTCCGCCGGGCGGACCTTACTTCAAATGGCCATGGGAAAGGATTTACAAAGTGTCCGTGGCGACGAGCACGATCAACATGGCGCTCGATCCAGACAATCCGTCGGCAAATTCCAGCGGACAGATTCTCGAAGCGGTTACCAAAGATCAGCTCAACACGGGGCTGACAGGCCAGATCCGCTACAGAATTTCGGAGAAGAATCTATATGCGTATCTCTTCGGGGTGAAGAAGCCGATCTCGCATGTGATGGGTTACTTTGTTTCGGTGCTGCGAGAACGCATTGCGAACTTCGAAGCACCGGCGCCAAAACCAAACACCGATGCTCCGGCAACGATCACGACCTCGGCAGACGGCATTTCGATCAATGATCTCCGCAAGAATCTCCGCGACCTCAACGAGCACATGGATCGGGAGTGCAGTTCGTCCGCGGGACGATACGGGATCGTGCTCGATGCTTCGCTGATCACTGGGATTGATCCACCGCCCGAAGTGGAATCGGCGCTCGCCGCGATCAACACGGCGCATAACCAGGTTTCGTCAGACATCAGCCTGGCACAGGCGGCGGCCGACCAGAAAATTGTGCAATCGAAGCGTGCCGTGGAAATCGAAACGCTCAAGGCGCAGGCGGAAGTGGAACCATTGCGAAAGTTGTCCGATCAATTGACGAGCCTGAAGCAAAGCGGGCCGAATGCGCTAGCGGCCTACGTCCGCAATGTCCGCCTTACGTTGTTCAGTGAATCCAAACAAGCATTTGTGGAGGTAAAGAAATGATTCCTTTCCTGATTGCAGCCGCGGCGACGTTCGTTGGTTGTTTCATCCTCATTCCCATTTTGTTTGCGCTGTGCCGCGCGTTCGGCCTTTACGTCATCGTCGAGGAACGTCGCTGCCACGTTTACATGCTGTTCGGCAAGGTGATCACGATCATTGACGAACCGGGTCTTCATTTCCTGCTCCCGAAGATGGGATGGCGCGCGTTCATTATTAATTGGCTCGGCCAATGCCATGTGCTCGATATGCGTCTGGACCAGACGTATCTGCGCAGTCAGCCCGTTAACTCCGAAGAAGGCGCGCCGATGGGGATTGGGATGTGGTACGAAATGTTTATCAGCGATCCCGTTGCGTTTTTGTTCAAGAACACCGATCCGCGGGGATCTCTGGCGGCGAACGTCAGCAACTCGACGGTCCGGTGTTTAAGCAATATGCCGCTCGGCGAAATGCTCGAGAGCCGACATAACATGAGCCAGACGGTGCGCGCTGAAGTTTCGCCGAAGTCGCACGAGTGGGGCTACAAACTCGGTTCGATCTATATCCGCAAAGTTCACTTCCGCGATTCGGGAATGATTAAACAGATCGAAAGCAAGGTCGTGAATCGATTGCGCCAGGTGACGTCGGCGATCAAGCAGGATGGTGCCAATCAGGTGAGCATCATTACGAGCACGGCGGAACGCCAGGCGGCGATTGAATTTGCGAAAGCCGCCGCCATTCGCCCGCAGATCGTCGGGGCCGCTCTTCAGGAGATTTCGCGTGATGCCGATATTTCGAGCGCGCTTTTCGAGGTGCTCGAGGTTCAGAAACTTGTAGAGGGCGAATCGCACATCACCATCCTGCCGGATAAAAGCGGTGTGCTGGCGCCATTGCTCGCGACGAAGGTCTCGGTCTAAATACGACAGCTCAAAACATTCGTGGCAGCCCACGATGTTGTTTGAAGCGGACGGGCTGAACCAGCGTCTGAATCAGCCGGGATTATGAGCACATCGGCATTGGCAACACCTGCGGTTACTGCAACATCAACATCTGTTGGCAAAACGCGACTCGTTTCGCTCGATGCCTATCGCGGGTTCGCCATGTTCCTCATGATGGCGGAAGTATTGCGACTCGGACGCCTGGCTGCAGCGATACCGGACAGTGTCATATGGAAGGTACTCGCGTATCACCAGACTCACGTCGAATGGATTGGCTGTTCGTTGCACGACATGATTCAGCCCTCGTTTTCGTTCATGGTCGGTGTCGCCCTGCCCTTCTCGCTGGCGAATCGCGCCGATAGCGGACAATCGCGTGCGAAGATTATCGGTCACGCCTGTTGGCGAGCGTTGATTCTCATTTTGCTCGGCGTATTTCTACGGTCGATCGGACGGGCTCAAACAAATTGGACGTTTGAGGATACATTGACACAAATCGGGCTGGGATATCCGCTGCTGTTTCTGCTCGGTCAACGTTCCACCCGCACGCAATGGATTGCCTTCGCAACAATCGTCATTGGATACTGGGCGTTGTTCGCGTGGTACCCATTGCCGGACGCCACGTTTGATTACGCGAGCGTTGGGGTGCCGAACGATTGGCCGCACCTGATGACGGGCTTCGCCGCCCATTGGAATAAAAACAGCAACGCCGCGTGGGCCTTCGATACATGGTTCCTCAACCTGTTTCCGCGCGAACAAAAATTTCTCTTCAACGGTGGCGGTTATTGCACCCTGAGTTTCCTGCCAACGCTCGGGACGATGATTCTCGGGTTGATCGCCGGCGGTGTTCTGCGGAGCCAACGCGACGACTTGAGCAAAGTACTCTGGCTAGTCGCAGCCGGCTTCATATCGCTGCTTGTCGGTTCCATACTTGGCTGGACCGGAATCTGCCCCGTGGTAAAGCGCATTTGGACGCCGAGTTGGACGTTGTTCAGTGGCGGATGGTGTTTCCTTCTGATTGCGGCGTTCTACGTACTGATCGATGTATTGCGGTTTAAACGCTGGTCATTTCCTCTCGTTGTAATCGGAATGAATTCGATTGCAGCGTACCTCATCGCCCATTTGTTCGAAGGCTTTATCGCGAAGGCGCTGAAAACAAACCTCGGGAGCAACAGTTTTAAATTCCTTGGTGACGCTTACGAGCCCTTCGTCCACGGGGCAGCGACATTCTTTGTGATGTGGGTTTTGCTCTGGTGGATGTACCGACGAAAAATCTTTTTGCGGGTGTAATCCACAGGTCTGAAATAGAGAACGCCAAAGGACGTTCTCTATCGAAACTCGTTTGAGCAACCCCGCTTCGACTAACTCGCGCGCGGAACGACAATGTCTGTCATCAACAACATCCCGGGCTGCGCTTTCAAAACGTTCGGCACCGC
>CBHWET010000466.1:0-3766 GCA_966112985.1 uncultured bacterium
TTCGTTTGGGATCGTAATCATCGGTTTTGTGTTTTGCTTGCTGCAGATCTCAAAATTGAGCAGTGCACGGCTGGCCTTTTATGCGGCATTGATCGTTGGTCTGCTCGTGTATGCGCCGCAACTCGCGTTTTTTTGGAACATTTTCCATGCAGCGGCAATCCCGCTGTGGTTGGTTCTAGCATTTTGGGTTGCATTATTTGTTCTGCTCGCCGGTTTAGTCTGGCGCCATGTGCCGCCGAAGTATGCGTGGGTGGTGATACCGTTTCTTTGGACGGGGTTGGAATACTTCAGAAGTGAACTTTACTACCTGCGCTTTTCCTGGCTAAGCATTGGCTATATTTTTTCGTCAATCGACCGTGGCCCAGGTGGAGGCGTCTTGGGGCTGTATGGGATCGGCTTCGCTTTGACAGCCGTTGCTGCACTTCTTTTTACCCGCAAGAAGTCGTTGGTCCTCGTTGGAATTGCCCTCGCAGTGGTTCTTGCATCTTCTCTGTTATCTTTCGGCAGCAGGCATAATGGTGTGAATCATTCCATCCGTGTTTCGGGGGTGCAGTTGGAGTTTCGGGAAGACGAAGTGCTTAAGGCACTGGAACGAGTGCGCAAAAAATATCCCCAAACAGACCTCTACGTATTAAGTGAGTACACTTTCAACGGGCCTCCTCCTCGGGGCGTTATGAACTGGTGTCGAACAAATAAAATTTATCTCGTGGCGGGCGGTAAGGATGAAATTTCTAAAACTCAATTCTACAACACTGCTTTCGTAATTGGTCCCGCGGGAGAAACGATTTTTAAACAGGTCAAAAGTGTTCCTATTCAATTCTTCGCTGACGGATTACCGGCACCTAAACAGGAGCTTTGGAGTTCCCCGTGGGGGAAAATTGGTATCTGTATTTGTTACGATCTTAGCTATCGACGCGTTGTGGATAAGCTGGTCGATTTAGGGGCCGAGGCACTGATTGTGCCAACGATGGACGTCGTTGAGTGGGGTAAACATCAACACGAACTGCACGGTCGGGTCGCTCCGATGCGTGCTGCTGAGTATGGCATTCCTATTTTTCGCCTGTGTAGCTCCGGTATCTCTCAAGCCGTTGAGGCAAACGGGCGCGTGGTGGCTTCGGCATCCTTCCCCCCGGGCGAGGACGAACTGATTTCGGCGTCATTGCAGTTAGCCGGGGCTGGTCGTTTGCCGATTGACCGTTGGCTTGCACCCGCTTCAGCCCTGGTTACCGGTCTCTTTGTTTTGTCACTCGTCGTCATCAATTATCGTAAACGATCTATAACACGAACTGCATGAAAACCTTCTTTCGCAATCTGTTTCGACTGCTGTTTCGTTTTCGAGCGTACAACACCGGGGCTCTCAAAACTCCGGGGCCAATTCTCCTGCTTCCGAACCATGCGTCATGGTTTGATTGGTTTTTCCTGCTCGTTTGTTTGGATGACGATTGGAAGTTTGTCACTTCCAGCGTCACGGCGCAGACGAGCCTGCTGCACCGAATCGTTATGATCAATCGACGGACCTTTCCGATCGACACGGCGTCACCTTACGCCGTCAAGCGAATGGCCGAGTATCTTCAAGCTGGAGGAAGATTGGTGCTGTTCCCGGAAGGCCGCCTGACACGAACAGGTTCGTTGATGAAACTGTTCGACGGCACAGGTTTCCTTCTGTTTAAGACGAAGGCAAAAGTCATCACCTGTTATCTGCGGGGGATCACACAGATGCGTCTGTCGCCAAATCCTAATGCCAAACGGCTCTTTCCGCGTGTTACGGCACATTTCAGTGACTTGATTACTCCACCGATTCCTCAAAACGTCAGCACGACGGTTGCACGCACCCAACTAACGGAGTGGCTGCGCGATACGTTGGTGCGTCAACAGTTTGAAGTTGAAATGGAGTTCGGCGCACAAACTTTACCTCAAGCGCTTGTCGACAGCGCGAGGATTTATCGTAAGAAGCTGGCGCTGGAAGACGCGACGTTACAGTGTCTCAGTTATGAGCGGATGATCGTCGGCGCTGATCTCTTAGGGCGAAAGTTCGCTGGTTTGTTTTCGTCACACTCTGAACGTGTTGGCATTCTGCTCCCGAACGTTAATGCTTTGCCCATTGCTCTTCTTGGCTTGTGGTTTCATGGCAAAGTGCCCGCCATTCTAAACTATTCAACAGGCAGTGCTACAATGCTGGCGTGTGTTCAACTCGGAGGTCTGAAGAGAATCATTACCTCACGCAAATTCATAGAGCGGGCCAAGCTTAACATTGAGCCATTCACTGCCTGCGGAATTGAGATGATTTATCTGGAAGAACTGCGCGCACACATTTCGCCGCTCGAAAAGTTTTTTGCGCTGTTGCGGCTGAAACTAAGAATGGGCAGTGCAGTGCGCGCCTCATCTGCTCCAGATGACACGGCAGTTATTCTTTTCACCAGTGGTTCGGAAGGTGTGCCAAAGGGCGTTGAGCTGACCCATCGTAATCTTTTGGCGAATATCCGGCAGATGCTCGGTGTCACGGACATGCTGGACAGCGATCGGCTATTCAATGCACTTCCACTGTTCCATAGTTTCGGGCTCGCAGTTGGAACCCTGCTTCCGCTTACGCGCGGTATGAGCGTATTGATTTATCCATCGCCGCTACATTATCGCGTCGTTCCAACGATCTTCTACGAATTCGACTGCACGATCATGCTAGGGACGAATACCTTCCTCAACGGCTACGCTCGTAAGGCGCATCCATACGATTTCCGCAGCTTGCGATATATGTTCGCTGGTGCGGAAAAGTTGCAGGAAGCTACTGCCGCCCTGTGGGCTCAGAAGTTTGGCGTTCGAATATTGGAGGGATATGGTGCGACTGAATGTAGTCCTTGCGTCAGTGTCAACACACCTCTAGATCCACGTTATGGCAGCGCGGGAAAGATTTTGCCCGGCATTGAATGGAAGACGGAGCCGGTTGAAGGCGTCGAAAATGGCGGCCGTCTCTTCGTTCGGGGACCGAACATTATGAAGGGTTACCTCAATCGCGACGCCAATGAGAAGTTTAAATCTCTCGGTGGCTGGTACGACACAGGTGACATTGCCGAAGTCGATCCAAGCGGATTCGTCTACATTCGCGGCAGGCTGAAGCGATTTGCCAAGGTCAGCGGAGAGATGGTCAGCTTATCCGCAGTCGAGGACGCTTTGGCCGGCGCATTTCCGCATTACGGTTTGCGCTGTCAGGTCGCGGTCATTGCCAAAGCCGACGAAGATAAAGGCGAAAAATTAATTGCTGTCACCAACGAGCCAAAATTGTCGCTGGAGGAGGTGAGAACCGCGATACGCTCGAAGGGCTTAAGCAACTTGTGTGTCCCCCGTGAAATAAAAGTCGTGAGGGAAATCCCAAAACTCGGCACTGGTAAAGTGAATCACCGCGAGTTGGAAAAGATGGTTTAGTGAGATGTGGGCATCACTTCGGACTTATGCGGCCAGCTCCTCGCTGTGCGATGGATCGGACGAAACGGGTTCAGCAATTCTCTTCCGTGCCATAATTCCCTCCCGCTGGACTCTGGCCTGAAGAAGCGGCGAGGACGTCCCCTTCGGGTTTTGCGGGGGAGGAGACCGCGTTCTCGAATTCCCGTATCTGATTGTTCCCAAGGGCCTCGGATCGCCGGGTCTTCTTAGCAGCGCACTACATTGTTTCGTCTATTCCATCGAAAACAGCGTGGAGCCGCCGAAATTCTCCTAAAACACTCATTTACAGCCTTGTAGAAAGTGCTTCGACGCGTCGATGACTCAATTCCAG
>CBHWET010000467.1:0-3762 GCA_966112985.1 uncultured bacterium
TTTGTGGAAGATTACAAAAAACGCTGGAACGGCAAGACGCCGGACGCGCTGGCAGCGTGTGGGTTTGATTCCGCCGCGGTGCTCGCGGATGCCATCAAACGCGCGGGTTCGACCGATGGACAAAAACTGCGTGACGCGATCGCTGCCACGAAAGATTTCGACGGTGTGACCGGCAAGATTACGATCAACGAGAAGCGGGATGCGACAAAGTCCGCGGTGATTCTCCAGATTAAAGACGGCAAATATAAATACCTGACCACCGTGAATCCGTAAGGCGCACTCGTGGAATGGTTTTTTCAGCAACTGATTAATGGGCTGGCGCTCGGCGCGGTTTATGCGCTCATGGCCCTCGGTTACACGATGGTTTATGGCGTGCTCCGCTTCATCAACTTTGCTCACAGCGATGTGCTGATGCTCGGAGCGTTTGCGGCGCTATTCATCACGCCCGCGGTTTGGAAGATCCTTCCCCCGCAATCGATCTCGGGAGCGCTGCTCGTCACCTTGCTCACGGCTTTGATCTGCGCGGCGATTGGTATTCTCATCGAATTGCTCGCTTATCGTCCGCTCCGCAAACGACCGAAGCTGACGGTCCTGATTACTGCGATCGGCGTCTCGCTGTTCATTGAATTTACCTGCCAGCACAAAGCGGTGTTTGGCAGCGCGACGCGCCCGTTTCCGCAGTTGCTGCCGATGCGCGACTTCCACGTTGGAACCCTGCTGATCAACAGCAATGACATCGTTGTGCTCGGCGTGACGGTGATCCTGTTGGCAGCGCTCTGGTTCATCGTGCAGAAAACAAAAGTGGGAACGGCGATGCGCGCGGTGTCGTTCAATATGAATGCGGCATCGTTGATGGGCATTAATGTGAATCGAATTGTTTCGTTCACGTTCGGCCTCGGATCTGCGCTGGCGGCGGTTGCCGGTATTCTTTATTCGATGAAAGCGCCCGGTATCGAGCCGCTGATGGGAATTCAACCGGGATTGCGCGCGTTCATTGCGGCGGTGCTTGGTGGCATTGGCAATCTTCCGGGAGCGGCGCTGGGTGGCATTGTGCTCGGCCTCGTCGAGACCTATGCGGGTGGCATTAAGAGCGTGTCGAATTATCGTGATGGCTTTGCCTTTGCGATGCTGATTGGGATCCTGATTTTCCGACCGGCGGGATTGCTGGGTAAAACAACCGTCGAGAAAGTATGATGCATTCCGGCGCCAAGCGTTCCCTGACTATCGCAATCGTCGCCGCTGTTCTCCTGACGCCGTTGCTGCAGTGGATTGTTCACACGCACTCGACCAAGTTTTTCAACTCGTACTATCTCGGCATCCTGATCGATGTCGCGATCAACATCATCCTCGCGGTAAGCCTGAACCTGATTAACGGTCACACCGGCCAGTTTTCACTCGGCCACGCGGGTTTCATGGCAGTGGGTGGTTACACGGCGGCGAAATTCACCTTGGCCTTTCAATCGCAAACGATGCTCTGGATGAATCCCGTACTGTTCGCGGTTTCGCTGGTGCTTGGAGGAATCGTAGCGGCGCTGGTTGGGTTGGCCGTCGGCGTGCCGTCGTTGCGGTTGCGTGGGGATTATCTCGCCATCGTAACTTTAGGGTTCGGCGAAATCATTCGTGTGATTTTTCAAACGACAGAATTCTTCGGTGCAGCGACGGGTCTGCCGGGCATTCCGAACTGGACGAACTTCGCGTGGGCATGGTCGCTTGCGGCAATTACAGTTTTCGTCGTTGCCTGCATTGTTAATTCCACTTACGGACGCGGGTTTATCGCGGTGCACGATGATGAAGTGGCCGCCAGCGCGATGGGGATCAATCCGGTGCGTTATAAAGTGACGGCATTTGTGATCGGCGCCTTTTTCGCAGGCATTGCCGGCGGCTTGTTCGCGCATCATAAACGTTTTCTTTCGCCCACGAGTTTCGACTTCATGAAGAGCATCGACATCGTTGTGATGGTGATTCTCGGCGGGATGGGACGCACACCGGGTGTAATTGCGGCGGCCGTGATCCTGACGATCATGCCGGAAGTGCTGCGCGGGTTTGCGGAATATCGAATGATTATTTATTCCCTGCTGATCATCGGCCTGATGATGCTGCGGCCGCAGGGACTCTTTGCATTTGGCAAACGCACCGTCAAAACATGAGCGCAGCCTTACTCAGCCTCAATGACGTGACGATCCGATTCGGCGGTTTGACGGCCGTTTCGAAACTGGACTTTCATCTTGGCGAACACGAACTGATCGGGTTGATCGGTCCCAACGGCGCCGGGAAAACGACGGTGTTCAATTTGATCACCGGCGTTTACCAGCCCACCGAAGGGAAGATTACTTTCGCAGGGCAACCGACGGCGGGATTAAAGCCACACGAATTAACGGCACGTGGCATTGCGAGAACATTCCAGAATATCCGTTTGTTTCCGAGCATGACGGTGTTCGACAACGTGCGGACGGCATTTCAACTGCATTGCCGCCAGCACATTGCGAATACCTTGTGGCGGGGCGACGCATTCCGAAAAACCGAAGTCGCTATTTCAACGCAGGTGTTGGAGCTGCTGGAAATTTTCAACCTGGTCCGCGTGGCGAATGAAGAAGCGACGTGTCTGCCTTATGGCGACCAGCGCCGGCTGGAAATTGTGCGGGCGCTCGCAACGAAGCCGAAGCTTTTGTGCCTCGACGAACCGGCGGCTGGAATGAACCCCACGGAAAAGGTGGAGTTAATGAAACTCATTCGCTTCATCCAGGAAAAATTCCAGATCACGATCCTTCTGGTTGAGCACGACATGAAAGTCGTCATGGGAATTTGCCAACGAATCGCCGTGCTCGATTACGGCATCAAGATCGCGGAAGGGACGCCAGAGGAGATTCAGAAGAATCCAAAAGTGATTGAAGCTTATCTCGGAGATACGCATCTCACAGAAACCAAATGAGCGACAAAGACGCAAAGGCACAAAGGTGTCATTCGGCGGCAGACTTCGCGTCTTTGCGCCTTTGTTGTTAAATCCATGCTGTCGATCAATAATTTAAGCGTTTGTTATGGCGCAATTTCGGCGTTGCACGGCATTTCCCTCGAAATCAAAAAGGGCGATATCGTCACGTTGATTGGTGCGAATGGGGCGGGAAAGACAACGACGCTTCGAACAATTTCCGGCCTGGTTCGCCCGAAAACAGGCGAAGTCATCTACGACGGTCAGAACATTACAAAGATGCCGGCGCACAAAATTGTTGCGGCGGGTTTAGCGCATGTTCCAGAAGGCCGAATGGTTTTTGCGAATCTCACCGTTGCCGAGAATCTCGAGATGGGTGCTTACCTTCGAAGCGACAAGGATGAGATCGCGCGGGAGCTTGATTATGTGTTCAGCATCTTTCCGCGACTCAAAGAACGCATCAAGCAACTCGCCGGCACAATGTCCGGAGGTGAGCAACAGATGCTGGCCATTGGACGGGCTTTGATGAGTAAACCGAAGTTCCTGATGTTGGATGAACCGTCACTCGGCATCGCTCCCCTGCTCGTGAAAACGATTTTTGAAAAAATCGTTGAGATCAATCGGGAGCACGGCATCACGGTTCTGCTCGTCGAACAGAACGCGAATCTTGCACTGGAGATTTCCAAATACGGGTACGTCCTCGAAACCGGAAAGATCATTCTTCAGGACGAATCGAAAGCGCTTCGACAAAATCCAAAGGTGAAGAGCGCCTATCTCGGCGGTTAGAGCGGTTGCCAAAATTAATTTCCGGAATGGCGGGAGGGATTTTGATTTTT
>CBHWET010000468.1:0-3744 GCA_966112985.1 uncultured bacterium
GTCGGGACGAACCATGCTTCGCGAAAGCGGACACCAGGCAGATGAGCGGCATTCAGGCGCTCGACTAGCTTCGCGGGTTCCACAAATGGGGCACCGATTAATTCAAATGGTCGTGTCGTTCCACGTCCTTCGCTGAGATTCGATCCTTCAAACACGCAGGTTCCCGGGTAAACGGCAGCGGTTTCGAGTGTCGGCATGTTCGGCGACGGCATGACCCATGGATAACCGGTTTCGGCGAAGGTCATTGACCGTTTATAACCGGGCACTTTGATGACAGTGAGTCGCGCCTTGTTAGTCGTCCATGCTTCATTCACGAGCGTTGCGATCTCGCCCAGTGTCATGCCATGACGCGTCGGTATTCCGAACGGTTGGCCAGGCCAGACCGGGCCGATAATTCCCGCATTGATACGTGTCGGTGCACCTTCCATTTTCTGGAGGCCAAGCGGATTCGGGCGATCGAATATGACAACTTCCTTGTGGGCGCGGCCGGCAGCTTCCATTGCGCCGACGACGGTCCAGATGAATGTGTAAAAGCGCACGCCGACTTCCTGTTTGTCGCAGAGCAACACATCGATCTTTTCCAGTTGTTCAGGCGTAGGAGTGCGATGGCTGCCATAAAGCGAATACACGGGCAGACCGGTTGCCTGGTCCACGTAATCGCCGACTTCGGCGCCGGCCTGGGCGTCACCGCGCAATCCGTGTTCGGGCGAGAAAAAGCAGACGAGTTTCACGTTGGGAGTTGAATGCAGCCGGTCGGCGAGCAGGCGAAAATCGGCGTCGACACTGCTTGGATTGCAGAGCATGCCGATCCGTTTGCCGTTGAGGATCGGAAGGAGCGTGCTGAATTGTGTTTCGATACGCGGCGTGGCGGCTGAGACAATAAAGTTGATGGAGCAGACCAGCAGAACAAAAACGGTCGATAGTATTCGCATCCTTAAGCAGTTCATAATGAATGGGCGCATAGTGTCGCTATTGCGGAGAACTGACAACCTGTTGTTGGACGGAGGTAAAGATTTGAGGTTCAAGCCCGTGCATGTGTGCGTTGCCTATTTTGAAATAGGGTCATAGTTTCGGTGCAGAATTTTTATGTCTGTAACGCACGAAATGATGATGGCCTGCGAGCAATGCGAGGCGGAACAGCCTTTTGTCCTCCGCATGCACATCGACATGGCCGTTTGGCCTGAAGGCAAAGAGGAGCTTCTGTCCCGACGATTGAATATGTTCGTGTGTTCCAAGTGTGGCTTCTCGCAAACTTATGATTTCGTGCTGTTGTACGAAGACAGGAAAAAACGGTTGATCGTCATGTCATCACCTTTGGAGGGAGACCCAATTCTCAAGCCGGAGTTCGCGCATTTTGCTGATGAATTTGAGTTGCGAAGAGTTTCCTCGAGAAACCAGCTGATTGAAAAAATCGTTATTCGGGACGCCAAGCTCGACGATCGAGTGGTGGAATACGTCAAAGTGCAGCTGCGTAACGAGAGTTTGCGTCGTTCCATGCCGATCGATGGGGAGCTGATGTTCTCCGGCCTTGCAAAGGATGAAGAAGGAGAAAGAGTTTTGGAATTTCAGGACTTCACGGGCGACAAGAATGATGTGTTTTTTGGGTTTCCACTGAAGCTCTATCGGATGTTCGCGCGGGATATGAAGCCTTACATCGAGAAAATGCCGAAACAGGAAACTCCGTGGTTACGAATTGATCGGGAGTATGGGAAGCAATTGGAACGACTACTCGAGAAAGACGTGGAAAGCATGGAAGTGGCCGAAAAGAAAAAGAAACCACGAGGAAAAAAGGGCAATCGATGATGCGAAGTGTGTGGGAAGTTGTGAAATAGTCCGGGCTCTGCCAAACTGGAAAATCAGCTTTTCGCGAACGTGAAAAATTAACGTTCGAACAAATTCAAGCAGACGAAAGCGGGACTGGTTTGACACCGCTATGGATAGGGGCTTAGTAAAAAACCTTATCCAATATCCAGAGTCACTTCTCGAGCGATTTACCTTCTGTGCGCTATCAGGGAATCATTGAGCGGTTCATCGGCGCAAAAATGATAGCGGCCCGAAATCTGCTTAAGCTACTCTTATGGTTCCGGTGAAAATAGAGTGCGCATGTGGTCAACGGTACAGCTTCGACGTAGAGCCAGTTAACGATCAGATGCCGTGTTCGGTTCAGTGTCCTTCGTGCGGAAGGGATGGAACAAAAGCCGCTAATGAGGCGCTTAATTACGCGCTGATCTACGCGGCGGTTACCGTACCCTCCCGATTTCCTGTCTCTCCTCTGGTTGTTTTGGCGGCGTAAAGGAGACGCTCCATTCGGAACACAGAGCATAGACGGGTTTGTTATCAAGGCGGATCAGGGCGGAGTTGCTCCTCACGTTGACGGAGATTCGACGCGACCGCGCCATCACTGCGCTTATATAAACAGATTGGGTCGCGCCGCTGTTTCTGTTACAACGCGCGCGTGTCGCATTACTGGCATTTGTTTGTTGGCCTCATCGTCACGCCGTTCCAGCATGTGTCGCTGATCTGGGGCATTGTTCCGCTTTATTTCGGCCTGTTACTGAGCGAACTGACTTCGTCGAAAGCGAACTTTCGCACGGCATTGCAGACGGGATTTAGTTTTATCTGGGCGTCACTGCAGTGGCTATATCCTTATTTCGCCGGGCGGCCGGCAACGGCGCCCAAGATCGAAGTGGGGATGCTGCTCGCGGTAAATATGTTTGTGACGTTTGTGGTGTTGGTGTTGGGGATCGTCGCGTTCTTCAGCGGGCTATTTAAAAAGTTTCCTCCTTACGGAAAATTTCTTGGACACACTCGCTTCAGCACTTACTTCACGATCATGATCTTTCCAATGCAGGCTCATTACCTGCAATGGTCGTGGGAACGATTGGCGACGATTGTCATTTTCGCTTTCCCGATCTGGTTCGTTCTTCACTTCGGACTGATGCCGCTGAGGAAGTGATAAGGGTGACGAACTCTTTTCAGGCCGATAGAGAATCAATCACCAAATAACCTTGAAGTCGTACCAACTTGCCATTTTTGATTTTGACGGGACGTTGGCCGACACGTTGCCGTGGATGCGCAGCATCTTCAATGAACTCGCGGATGAGCACGGATTCCGGCGCGTTGAGCCGCATGAGTACGAGCGCTTCCGGGATATGCACGGCCGCATCTTGCTGCGCGAGTTGGGCCTGCCTTTCTGGAAACTGCCGCGGGTATTGGCCAGTATGCGGCGGCGGATGGCTGCACATACCGGAAATTTTGCGTTATTTCCAGGAGTCAGCGAATGCCTGCAGCAGCTCGCGTTGGCCCGGATTCGCATAGCGATTGTCAGTTCAAATTCACGAGAAAATATTGAGCGGATACTTGGGCCGGAGAACACAAGATTGGTGACGCACTTCGGCTGCGGCGTGGCGATGTTCGGCAAAGCAGCCAAGTTGCGCCAGGCTGTGAGGCATTGCGGCGTCAAGGCGTCACAAACAATCTATATCGGCGATGAGGTGCGCGACGCGGAAGCGGCAGCCGCAGCCGGAGTTGCTTTCGGCGCCGTGACCTGGGGACAGCATTCGTTACAAAACCTTTCCACTCAGAACCCCGCCGAAATCTTTACTGCTGTTTCGGAAATCGCCGATAGACTCTGTCGGTAGTTCTATCAGAAACACCTCACGGCATAACTTCGATGTTCACGGAGCGAGTGTTGATATCTGCAGAAAACGGAAGCGCAAGGACAATACGTCCATCCGTGAGGTC
>CBHWET010000469.1:0-3737 GCA_966112985.1 uncultured bacterium
GAATCTTTCAAGGTTACACATGGGCCGGTTTGCCTGAAGCCTTCATCACGCATCGCATCATGTGGCTTGAAGGACTGGAGCCCGGATTCAACCAGGGCGGGAACGTCGATTCCTTTAAACGCTACATTTACATCCACGGCACCGGTAAAGAAACGGGTATTGGACGACCGGCCTCCCATGGATGCGTTCATCTTTCTGCCAACGACCTTGTCCCGCTCTACGACGAACTCCCTGCGGGGACGCTGATCTGGATTTCTGAACAGTAACGCCACTGCGTTCGAGGAACGATAAAGGTTCGCCTTTTCTGGCCCGGTTCGTGCAATCTCCCCAAGGATGAGATGGCTTGTGGCAATGATTTGCCTCAGTGTGCTGCTGCGAATAAACGCTCAGCCGGCGGATCCGGAAAATATTCTTCTCGAAGGATATACGTTCACTCGTCCCGCGACCTGGAAATGGGAAGCTCCTCGCGGAAAGTCTATCTCGCTGAATCGATTTGTTATCCCTGCTGCTGACGGGAAAGTTCACACCGACGTTGGATTCTTTTACGTGAGCGGCGTGCCGGAAGAACTGAGAACGCGCGTTCTCTCCAATTTCGATAGCAGCGGCGTTTTTAAAACCGAATCCGTGGCGGCCGGCAAAACGAATCTCATCTATGTCCGCGCCCACGGAACGGCGATCATCCGCAAAACCGGACCACTACCAAATCACGAGCTGCTCGGGACGATGTTGCACAGCAAACAAACCGACAAATGGTTTTTCGTCCGGATGCTTGGACCTCGCGGCGAAATCCGGGCCGCGGAAGAGGATTTCAAAAACATGATCAAGCAGGCGATCGAAGATGCCGATTAACTTATGTCGTGCGTGGCTTTGGCGGGCGAACGGTTTCCAATTTTGCGATCAACGGCGCATCGCGCTCGGTCACAAAATTAATGACGAGCCCTTCACGACCCGCGCGCGCGGTGCGGCCAACGCGGTGCAGATAATTATCCAATTGCCGAGGCAGGTGGTAATTGATCACGCGCGCGACGTGTTCAACATCGAGGCCTCGTGAAGCGAGATCGGTCGAAATCAACACGTTTACTTTCCCCTCACGAAACGCTTTGAGGTTGGCGCGGCGTTCCATCTTATCCATTTCACCACGATAAACCACGCATGCCTGATGAATATTCTTTAGCTCAGCCGCCACCTCGTCGCATTGCTCGCGCGTGTTGGTAAAAATAAGTGTCCCGCCTTTCAGGTACGTCGACAGCACTTTAGCCAGGAGCGGGAATCGTTTACCGTGAACGACCTTCAGGTTCTGCGTGGTGAGGGTGGGAACGACGCGATGGCTGCCGGCACTGCGAATTACCTCGGCATTCGCAAACAGTTTTGTGATCAGCTCCTGCACCGGCGGGGAAACGGTCGCCGAAAACAGGCCGAGCTGACGTTCGGGCGGGCAGAGACCGGCGATCTTCGTGGCATCGGGCAGGAAGCCTTGATCGAGCATCTGATCCGCTTCGTCAAAAATCAGTGTGCGAACGTCGCGCAAGCTCAGCAATCGACGCTCAATCAGTTTCAACAAGCGCCCCGGCGTTGCCACCAACACTTCGAATTGTCCGAGAATATTTCGCTTCGCCACATCGAGCCCGGTTCCGCCGACGACTGATCGCACGCGCAAACGAGTGTCGTGAGTGAAAGGCTTGAAGACGCGCAATACCTGTTCGCCGAGTTCACGGGTCGGCACAACCACAACGGCTCGCGGTTGACTTTCCGCACTCACCGCGTCCCCTTTCATCTCCAGCGTCTTTAACGAATGCAGAATGGGCAAAGCGAACGCGAGCGTCTTGCCGCTTCCCGTTTCGGCAACACCAACAACCGATCGACCCGCGAGCAGCAGCGGCATTGCCCGCCTTTGGATTTCTGTCGCCGTGGTCAGCCCCTTCTGTGTGAGGGTAGCCTGCAGCGTTGGGAGCAGATTGAAGTCGGCAAACGATTTCATTTCAAAATATTTAATTCACTGCGAAAAACAGTGACGCGGAACCAGGTACGCATTACTTCCCCGCCTTGAAACTGCGCAGGGTCAGAGTGATTGTGGCGCCGCCCGCTTTGATCTCTGATTTGACGCAGCCAACATTCGGAGCTTCCCAAAATGTTTCCACACCGCCTTCCTTCGCTTCCGAGCGGATCTTAAAACAATCATTATATGCTTTATCACCGATCTTCACCGTTTCGATTCCAATGACGGAATGATTGCGCACCATCGGCAACTGCGTTTCCCACGCGGAGCCAATTTTTAATGGCACAACAACTTCAGCTTCTTCACGTTCAATCCCGTCATTCAGCAGCATAGAATAAAAAGCTTTCGAATCCTTGCGGACCAGTTTGTCGTATCGCATCGGCGGCATCCCTGGAACGTCGAACTCGGAATGGGACGTAAAATAGGTTTTACCATCCCGTTGTCGGGCTTCGCCGATGGCGCGAACGGCTTTGCCGGTTAATTCTTTTTTGTCGGGAGTAATCACCCGCACATCCATCACCCATTCCATTCCCTCGCCGATTGGCAGATAACGATCGTCACCGGGCGCTGGAGTTACAGCATGGAGTGTCAAAAAAAACAAACACCCCAGAAAGCAGTAGAGTGCAAGTCGGGATAGCGTCGCGCGGCTGGCCATGACAGCGAAGCTATCGCCGCCGAGTCTCCTCCGCGAGCCTAAAGACGTAGCCGCCGAGGTGACGAGGCGGAGCGTTAAGGAAAATGACATGGTAAGCGGGTGAGCCAGTAAGCCGCTGAGCGGGAAAATTGGAAAGTGAGAGAGCGAGCCCCGAGGGAAAGTGGGTCCTTCCTCGATCGGTGGTCGAAAACAACCATTTTTGCCAAAATTAATTTAAGTTGCTGATTCCCAGTTATGTAAAAACGGTTGCGATGCGTCGGACGCTCAATTTCGTAACGAAAATCGACCTGCGAACGGATTTTGCGGAATTTTCGTTCCATAAACTCACCTGCGACGGACCGCAGACGGTCAAAACGTTTCGTAAATGACCGTGCGAACGATCGCAGGTGGTGAAAACGTTACGAAAACAGACGTGCGACGCGTCGCATGCGCATTTTCGTAACGAAAATGAAGGTGTGACGCGCCGCAGAGGGTCAAAACGTTTCAAAAACGGACCTCCGGACGTTCGCAGGTGAGAGAAACGTTACGAAAATGAGGCTGCGAACGTCCGCGGGTGTATTTTTGTGACGAAAATGGACCGTTGACGCCAACAGTTGGCAATTTCATTCCGAAAATGAGCGCGCCGACGTTAGCAACCACTTTTCAGGGTGAAATAACGCTGTGACGCGCCGTTTTTTGGAATTTCCGTGGCGAAATTTTCGCGGTACCGCGGGTTTTCCGCTCCGTAGCCTAAGATTGACCTCAGTTCGGCGGGCTTCAGCAATCCCCAGGGTATTTTTGATACCGGGCGGAGGCGAAACGACAAAACGACTCCGTTTCAGAGCTTTCGTTCCGCAAAAACACTCTTTTTCATTCGTTGGTTTTGCCTTACTTTCCAGCCATGACTTTGCAGGAACAGATGACGCAGCTGGCCAAACAGGCGAAGGTTGCGTCACGTGAACTGGCGCAATTGACGACCGCCGAGAAGAATAACTGCCTTTTCGCGATGGCTGAAGCGCTGGAAAAAAGCGCCGATGCCCTGAAAGCCGCCAACGCCAAAGACATGGAAGCCGGTGCGAAGATGGGGCTGTCCACCGCGATGCTTGA
>CBHWET010000470.1:0-3729 GCA_966112985.1 uncultured bacterium
GCGTGCTCGGATTGCACTCGATTCAGGAACGTCCAATCGCGTTAAATGGTGCGGTTGTCATCCGTCCGATGATGTATCTGGCTTTAACGTACGATCACCGCATCGTCGACGGTCGCGAAGCTGTTTCGTTTTTGAAGCGAATTAAAGACGCAATCGAAAATCCTGCGAGAATGCTGCTCGAGGTTTAACTGGCGAAGGCGATTTTCGGCGCCCACATGCGTGAGAATTGTCCGCTGGACTGAGGATTCTCGCGCGCATTCGTGTTTTGCCGAGGATATTAGATCAAGCAGCTATAACGTTATCGGTCGTATTAACGCCTACAAATTCCCCTGATTGTCGCAGTATAGACCGATAAGGTTTGACTTGATAGGAGTGGCCCCTATTATGCTCAACACTAACTTGAGGTTTTTACCTCGGTTCCTCCGGACCCAGTGCCGGCTTTGTGCATTGCCGCCACTGGGTTTTTTATTTACCTAACCGTAAGCCTCTTCTTACCAGTAATTTCAAAATAGCCGGCAAACAGGTCAATGCCGCAAACATGCAGGTAAACACTCCGACTGACATCACAAAGCCGAGACTCGCGATGCCTTGATGCTTCGCGATAATAAGGCTGCCGAACCCTGCGATAGTCGTACATCCCGATACGAGAACGGCTTTTCCCGTGCTCTTGGCAAAAATGCCGGCAGTCTTTTCTTCCGCGAACCGGTTTAAAATGTGAATTCCGTTTGTGACGCCGATTCCAATGACCAACGGCAACGTCATGATGTTTGCCGGATTAAACGGAATGTCGAACGCCCCCATCATTCCAACCATCCACAACGCGCCGATCGCGACCGGCAGCAGGGCCAAAATTACCGAGTTAATTGATCGAAAATGGATAAATACCATCAATGCGATCGCGGCCAACGCGTACCACGCCGCTTCCACATAACTGTCTTTCAACAGGGTCGTATATTCCAACAGTTGGACCGGAGTTCCTGTCGCATTCGGATCAACACGGCGCACATCAGCGACAAACTCCTCCTGGCTCTTTCGCTCCCAAACGTCCTTCTTTGGATAGACTTGCAGCAGATATTTTCCTGTGACACCGATGAACCGGTTTCGCAAGGCTTCCGGCAAATCACCGACAGCTAAAGGTGACGAGTCGTCTTGTTGTCGTAATGCGTTAAACGTTTCGCGAATGTCTTCAAATAGCGCCTGCTGATACCGCGATAGCCGCTGCTGCACCACGGGATCCTCAATCAGCATCTGCTTGCGAAATTGATTAATGCTCTCGCGCAAGGCCAACAACTGTTTGGCAATGGCCGGTTCTTCCTTTTCAGCAAACTCAGACGCGAGGCCTAAATACCCCCCCGAACGCCACATCGTCGCACTGAGTTCGGGAATATCGATGGGACCAAAATCTATCTCACTGAACCGGACGGACGCGATTTCCGCCTTAATCTCGCGAACAATCTCCAGCTTTTGCGTCTGGTCCTCATTCAGGAACTGTGTCATCGACTGAACGTCCGCGACGGACGGCAACGCTTTGAGCTTCGTCTCGAGCTCTTTCGCCTCATCAAGGTTCGTTGCGATGACAGCGGCAAAGAGAACAGACTTGCCCGCTGAGTTGATCAGTTTCTGTTCGTACGTCACCGACGGCAGGCCTTTGCTCTGCATGTTGAGCAGATTGTAATCAAAATAGATGCGGACCAGTTGCGTCGCGGCGATCAGACAAACAATGACCGTGAGCGTGACGACAGCTTTTGGTCTGCGCAGCCAAAAGTCCTGCATACGCGCGCGGGTGCCTTCCGCTTCGTTCATGTTGTGGTCGATAACATTCTGCCGTCCCCGCAGTAACATTGTCGGCAGCATGGTCATCATTGGAATGAAACAAAGCATCATCCCGCCGCCGCAGATCACTCCCATTTCCTGGATGCCTTTGAATTTCGTAATCGCCATGGCAAGGAACGCTCCTGCCGTGGTTAACGCGCCGGTGAAAATGCCCATTCCCGTGTAGACGATAGCCTTCTGAAGCGCCTCTTCCGTACTCTTCCCATGTCGCATTTCTTCCTCGTAACGCGTAATGAGATGCACACCAAAATCAATCGCCAGACCAATTAAAATCGGCACGAAGGTAATCGTCAGAATATTAAGATGCCCGATGACGAGCGTTGTGAACGCCATGGTGTAACCCAACCCAATGATCAAACAAAAAGTCGCCTTCAGTGGTCGCCCCGTCTCCCGATAGGCATATATAAAAATGCCCGCACAAACCACGAGCGAAACAATACTCGCAATCGTCGAATCCCGTTGCGACTGCACCATTTCATCTACTTCGAGAACCGGCTCTCCCGTCAGGTCTGCATTGACGCCTGTGACTTCGGCCTTCGTTTCGATTACCAATTCGCGTATGCGGTGCACGGCATCTTCGCTCTGGTCACTAGTCCGAGCCCGTGCCGTCACCAAATAGATCAGCCCCTTGTTGAACGTAATGTAAATCTGTTGTTCGGCTTCTTCGCCTGCGCCGAATAATGCATTCACTCCTGGAGACGGTGGCGTCCCGGAACGCTGCATCGCCTGCGTTCCACCATCCACAATCCGCTGCAACGCAGGCAGCGCGTTAACGAGCGATTCGTTTTCAGCGTTCTGTTCCTGTTTGGCCGTGCGAAATTGCGTGTTAATCAGGTTGAACAACGAGACGAGATTCGTTGCCTTCGTGAATTCCTGAATGAAAGGCCGGAACTCATGAAGTTTCTGCTTCAGATCTTTCAAGTCGCTTTCCGGCACGAACAGCAGCGCCTTGCGTCCCAACATCTTCAAATCGCCTTTGTAAAAAACATCCGTGAAGAGATTTGTTTCGTTTTCCAGTTTGGCACCGAGACGTTCGACGAACTGCCGGTTTTTTTCCGTGGAATCGCTCTCGATAACGACGACGAGATCGTCCTGAGTTGGGAACTCCTTCTTAAACCGCAGAAAGTTCTGGTGATATTTCTTCTCCGACCCGACGAGATTGTCGCGGTTCAGATCAAACTGAATACCCGCAAGAAAACCCGTTTCCGGCGCCTTCGTTCCCCGGACAAGGCTGACGATGCGTGCGGGTCCTACGGTATAAAGAATGCACAGAATGAAGAGAAGAATCTGCGGGTAATAAAAAACACGTGGATGATGATAAATACAACCCGACAGCCACCGCAGAAAACGCGCAGCTATCGAAGTCTCGCTCTTAGGTTGTTCAGCCACGCTATTCCGGAAATTCTGCGTTTGAAAATACTTCCTTCACGTCATCGTCGTCTTCAAGAGCGTCGATCAATTTTGTTACTTCTGCAACAGCCTTTGCATCCGGAAGAGGCACGGTGATGTCCGGCAGATAGGTAATTTGTGCCGATGCCGCCTTAATCCCCTTCTCTTCCACTTTTTTGTTCACCGATTCAAAGTGTGCAGGATCAGTAACAATTTCAAACCCATGCTCATCGGTCTTGAAGTCTTCGGCGCCGGCCTCAAGCGCCGCTTCCATTAACACGTCTTCATTCACCCCTTCCCGCGGCACGATGATCTGACCTTTGCGATGAAACAAACGACTGACAGCGCCCGCAGTGGCGATGCTGCCACCGTTTTTGCTGAGGAGACTTCGGATTTCCGCGGCGGTCCGATTGCGGTTGTCAGTACTTAACTCGACAAGAATCGCGACACCATGTGGGCCATACACTTCGTAGGTTAAATCATCATAATTCAACGCCTCAGCCCCGC
>CBHWET010000471.1:0-3725 GCA_966112985.1 uncultured bacterium
CATCACCAGCCATGGTGAGCAGCGCGGGTATTTGATCTGGTATTTCGTTTTTCATTTTATTTTTTGTTTTTATTAATTGTGTGCTCGCTCAACCGCTTGCCCTTTACAACTTCAAACAGCAATTGTTCCAGTTTGAAACTGCCGCCTCGCGGCGCCGGCTTGTGATAAAACGAACGACGATGTTTATAAAATATTCGGGTGCGGCTGCATAAGGCCAGAAGTTGGGCACAACTTCTGGCCTCCCCTTGACAAGGCTGTCTTTATTGATCGAAAACACGAAAATTTTTTTGGGGTTTTGGAGTTATTCACAATCCTGGTTCGTTAGAAATTGTTCAGCCACCGTACCCGCTTTCGGAATGATCAGCGGTGGAAGAGGAACCGGATTGTTCCTTCGGCATGTGCGGCCCCAGAATGCGAGGCTGCGAATCATCGAGGTAACCGATCGTGTCCATGCTTGATGAAAGCGGCGCCGCCTCCACCGTCAATGCGGTGCATAAACCCTAAAGTGGACACATGCCAAACCGACAAACGGGGAAAATTCGCGCTGAATCCAGACCGGTTCCAAGTCTTGGTGTAAATGTCTGAGGATCAATGGCTGCGGAAGAGTCCCCACTGCCGCGGGAACGAAATTCCCCGAAAGGGAAAATCGATAGCCGAACGCTGGACAGATTTCCCCAAAAGGAAAAGACGCCCGGACGACAACGGACCGTTTTTCCCAAAAGGGAATGACGGCTGGCTTCTAGCGGACAACTTTCCCCAAGAGGGAGCGACGTCTGGTTTACGGCGGATACATTTCCCAAAGAGGGGACGACGTCCTGATTACGGCGAACAGCCTTCCCTAAGAGGACGCCACGTCCGAACTTTGGCCAAGAGTGTTCCCCAAGCGGGAATCCCGACCCGGTTCTGGCGGAGGATTTGCCTCAGGAGGAAATGCCTTCAGGATTATGGCCATCTGTTTCCCCCAAGGAACCCCCCCGGCTCCCAAATGTCGTGTTTAGATAACACATTCTCACCCTGGAGACGGGCAAACGGCTTTCACTGTGCTCTTCTCGTTTTTAAATCCGCATGTTTGCGAGACATGGTGTCCGCGGCTTGTGAGGTGGAAACAAAACTATGAAATCTATTATTGGAGCGCTCGGGAGGTTTGGCCTGTCTAAAAACAGTCTCGCTATGGCGATTGCTATCACCTTTGCCTGCACGTCGCATGCAGGACTGCAGATCACTAATGAATATTGGGTGTCGGCCAGAACGGATAACCCGACAAATGCATTGGGAACGCTGGATGATCCGTATGATGGATCGACGTCAACGAAGTTCGATACCCTTATGTCGAATATGCCATCAAATTCGACGGTTCATATTCTTGCAGGCACTTATACAACTCTCGGCAATCAGGGCTGGTTCGCCAAGACCGGCCAGAAAATTCTTGGTAGCGGGATGGGGATTACGACCCTCCGTTTGGTCTCAGGGGCGGTTGACACTTCGTATCTAATTGGCAATTGGTTTTTGAACTACGACCAGAATATTGAGGTTTCCGACATGACTCTCGACTGCAATTACACGTCTGGAAGCTACACGTATGCGGGCGTTGCACTCTTCGGAAGCAGGCATGCTATTCGGAGAGTGCGGGTCGTCAATGCCGTTGGACTTAGTGGCTCGGCACCAAACCCTGAGTGCTTTCCGATCTCAATTAACGCGACCCCGGGGTACAACAGCGAAGGAAACGTGATTGAAGAATGTGAAGTTTCGCAGTTCAAGGGAGGCTTGTATTCTGCAATTGCCTTGGATGGCAGTAGTTACGGTGGGACGACGAATTGGATTAGCGGCACTATGTCGAGGAACACCATTTTGATGAATGCGGGCTTTGGCCAGGCTATAAATGGCGCATGGATGGTGAATAGTGTCATTTCCGATAATTATGTCAGCCTTTTCGGATCGACTACTGGTTTTTACGGTGACACGGGCCATTATACAAATGTCGTTGTTGCAAATAACACTTTCCGGGGTTGCCTTTATGGCGTGCTGATGCAGACAGCGTCGGGCCTGTCGTCAAATTATAGGGAAAACATCTCATTCATTTACAATAACTTCGACGTAACGAATGCGGCCGGAACAGCATTCAGTTTGGGCGGCAGTGGTTCAGTGTTCCGCAACATTACGATCAAAGGAAACAACATCCGTTATTTTGACGGTGGGTCCGGATCAGGCGGACATGTCATCGATGCCAATAACTTAACTGGTTTAACGATGTCCGAAAATCACGTTGATGCCACAATGGGAAGTTTATTCACCAGCTGTACAAACCTAAATATTTCGGACAATTACGACATGTATGGAAATCGGTTAAATGGGTTGATCTATAAGAAAATGACGCCATTTACAGTTTCGTATACCGCCATCGATGGAAAGGTAACTGGAAGCTATTCAATGCTGACTGTTCCAACAAATCTGAACTTCATAGTGACTTCAATGGCTTTCGAAACGGTCGAGAAAACCGGATCATTTACGGCTGGAGTCCAATCGAGTTTGGGAAGTGGAACGGCGCTTGCGGGAATATGCACAAACGTGGGTAGTGGTACCACCCTGACCGCCGGTACATTCCAGCTGCGAACGCCCAAGAGTGACGCGCTCGTCCTGACAAATGGGGAAACGCTAACGTTTCGAGTCGGCACAGCAGCAACAGGCGGAACAAAGTGGACGGTAAATGCCCACGTGACAGGGTTCTATCGATAAGGTTCGTTCTACTTTTTAAACACTTCAAAAATCCTGTAAGGATGAAACAGAGTAGCCCAGGGCGGCGCGGGCGCGCCCGCCCTGGGTAAACCGTTAATTTGGCGTCGCACTATGGCGGTCGCCGTGAGCAGTGCGGGTTTCATTTCCGTATCGGCACGAGACATTCAAAACATTTGTCAGACGGATGCGCTGATAGATCTGGGAAAACGTGTCGACAGGAGGTGTGAGCACGAATACGCTGCGAACCAGTTCTGATAGCTCGGTGTGAAAACCTTTCAGGTCAACGGAATGGGAATCGATCTCTGGGGATTTATTGTCCCGTGGCCGCTGGGCTTCTTGTGGGCATTCCTTTTGTTGATTTTAATCACCGGCACAACGCCCGCGCGACGAGGAAGAGGGATTTCACGAGCGGAGAGACCGCTCGCCTATTGGATAGTTACTTTGTTTTTTACTCTGATCGTCTTCATTTTTACCGCCGGCTGGTATTGCCCTCAGTTGCTGGCCGAGGCGGCACTCATGTTCGGATCGCGCAAACATGCAACCACCATCAAGTGACAATGTCGTGGCGTTTTTTCATCGCTTAGCGCGGATTTACTCGCTTACGCTCTGAGCTGCAGCAAATTTTAGCTCCGATAGGAATCAGACAACACACCTGGAATTGATGAACGTCTTTCGCCCTCATGGGATGATCCGCCTGCTGGTCGGTTTCTTTGTTCTCGTTTGCTCCCTCCATTTGTCGGTAGCGCAATCGGTCAACACGAACTTCACGGATGCCAACTGGATGAACATGGGCGGTATTCCAGGCGCGAATGGCGCGGTGGCTGCGACAGCTGTTGATCAGTCAGGCAATCTTTACATCGGCGGCAGCTTTACTGCGGTGGGAGATGTGCTTGCAAACCGCATTGCGAAGTGGGACGGCAGCCACTGGACGGCACTGGGTTCCGGCATGGATAACGATGTCTGGACTCTCGCGTTCGTTGGCAAAGACCTTT
>CBHWET010000472.1:0-3705 GCA_966112985.1 uncultured bacterium
TACACCGCATTCGACGCGCCGTTGTTCTGCGCCATCATCTTCGCGAGATTCGCATTCATGATCTGGAGATTGCACGCGTGCATTTGCAGCAACTCCGGCGGGCTGATCGAAATGACGTCCGGCGCCCATGCCAATATCAAGCGGCTCACTTCCAAAAGACCGTGCAGTTTGAAATGCGTTTCCACGCTCCCATCTTCGAGTCTCTTGATGTCATGCAGCGCATTCCAACGTCGCTCGATGATTTTCAAAGCGACCTGTTTCCGAAACCGAATCACCACGTCCCAGATCTTGTCGCCCTCTGGACCATGAATTCCCAAACTGTATTTGAAGTAACCCGCGGGAGTGAATCCGCCCGGCACTACAAATTTGCGGCCGGTGCGCTGGATTGGTTTCAAACGCCAGGCGGTGAACGGAAGGATTTTGCCGCGCTTATGATCATAGGCGATGAGATAAAGGTTATCTTCGTAGCGATAAAGATGCAGCGGATCGATATCACGCTCGGATTCCTGCCCGTCACCATTCATGTAAGTGACGTGCAGCACTTCACAGTCTCCGATGGCGTTGACCATCAGTTCGAGGTTCTGCGGACCGACACGCGTCTCGGCCTTTTTGCGCACGGAAATAACGCGGCTCCAGTCTCCCGGCCGGAACGTCACGTAATCGGGATACGCATCAGCAACACGTTCGCACAGACTCTCAATCGCCTGTTCCCAGCAGGTCCCTTTCAGTTCCTGTCCGAGTTCGGTCATGAAAATCGTGGCGATCAGTTCGGTCCGCGTGACGGCGATTCCTTTCGCTTTCGCCACCGGCTCGGTGAATTCGTAGCAGTTCTTTTTGAAATTGAACTCAATCGGCAAATCTTTCGAGAGCTCGGCGACATCGCGTTCGATGATTTTCTCCGACACCTCGAAAAATTGTGCGAGCTGCGGGCGATTGAACGGTTTGCCTGAGGTAAGCAGGTCGCGAAGTTTGCCGAGCCGCACGATGCGCTTGCGGCTCAGACCTCGAACGAGTTTGGCGGTGGCTTTGCTGGATTTCGCTTTGGGTCCGGTGTTCTTTTGTTTGGCCATAGAGCCGCGAAGAATAACGAGCCGCTGTTTCGCGGCAACGAAAGTCTCGCCCGGCCGTAATCGTTTTTGTATAGTCGTGAAATCATGGGTAACGGGAGATTGTTTATTTTGCTTTTGAGCTTTCTCGCCTGCATGGCCGCCGCCGAACCATCGAACATTCTCGTCGGCGATGTCACCTTCACGCGGCCCGATAATTGGAAATGGGAACAATCGACGGAGAATTCCAAGGCAATTCGTTTTGTCATTCCATCGGTCCCTGCGGTTGCCGATCGTCCTGCGCTGACCGATGTCCGTTTTTATGCCGAGAAAGAGGGCAGTTCGCATAGCGATGAATCATGGAAGGCGCGGTTTCCCGGAGCTGCAGGCGATGGCGGTCGAGAAAAGGAGAAAGAGATCGGCAATCGCAAAGTTTCTTACCTCACTTTGAAAGGATCGTATATTGGCGCCGAAAACAAAGTGAAACGGGATTACATGCTGATCAGTGCGACTATTCCATACGGTGAAAAAGTGATCCGTGTGCGCATTCTGGGTCCGAAACACGAGGTCAAAGCCGCGAGTGCGACGTTTAAGAAAATGATCGAAGACGCCCTTGCCGCCTCGCAGGAAAACGAAACTTCCGTCCAATAAAACGGTACCGTAACTCGATCGCATTTCCTTCCTTCCCCGCGAGGTGAGCAGTATTCCTGGCCTTGGCTGAATGTCTCAGGGCCGCGTTCTATACTTTCTGTGGTAGGAATCCTCGATTGCACTACGAGCCGCTACGACTTTGGTTATCGGTAGGAGGAATAACCAATGAAGACCATTCGAGTAACGTTGGCGGCACTGTCAATTGCCATCGTTTTCAACTCAACGGGGTGCATGACACGGCAGGAACGATACATCAATGAACCTGCCGGAGCCTCGGCTGTTTACCGGAACGGAGACTGGCAGCCGGTCGATCGCAGCCATTTCCGGCAGATAGAAACCCGTCCGAACGGCTATTATGATAGTCGTGGCATGTGGCATCCGTTTGGCACCGGTCGATAAGAGATACGACGGACAACGGCCTCTAAACATCGCGCTGCAACTTGATACAAAACGTGCTGCCTTTGCCGGGTTCAGATTCTACCCAGACGTCGCCGCCCAACGCTTCGGCGGATCGCTTCACGTTCGCGAGGCCAAGCCCCGTGCCGCGCGCTTTCTCAGCACCGCCTTGTAATCGTTGAAAAGGCGCGAAGATTCGTTCGTGATATTGCGGCGCGATACCGATGCCGTTGTCGGAAATTTCAAGAATCACGTAACGCTCTTCTTTCGTCGCGGTGACACGGACCTTCAAAGGAACGGCGGGATTGCGATAATTAATCGCATTCTGGAACAGGTTCGTAAAAATCTGTGACAATAAGGTTTTGTCACCGCGCACAACCGGCAGATCACTAATCTCGATGACTCCGCCGATCTCGTTCAATCGCAGCGAAAAGTCCGAAGCGATGTCGCGCGACAATGCATTCAGCGAAACCGCCCGTAGTTCGACCGCCTTTCGTCCGATGCGCGAATATTCCAGCAAATCGTCGATCAGCTGAATCATGCGTTCGCTGGCATTGATAATCCTTTGCAGGTAATCGACGGCCTCTGCGTCGAGGTTCTTGCTGTAGTCTTCCTTGAGAAAGCGTGAAAATCCGAGAATCGCCCGCAGCGGAGATTGCAAATCGTGCGAAGCGCTGTAGGAGAACGCTTCCAACTCTTTGTTTTTGTTTTGCAACTGTTCGGTGCGTTCCTTGACCAGGCGTTCCAAATCGTCGTGAGAACGCCGCAAAACCAACTCCGCCTCTTTCCGTTCCGTGATGTCCTCGGTGACAGACAGGATACAACGTTCGCCGCTGATTTCGATGAGTTCAGCGGAGAGCAGGCCCGTTCGACGTATTCCCATTTTGTTTCGCACCTCGAACTCGTGTTTACGAATTGATCCTCGCTCAAAGAGAACGCGCAGAAACTGTGGCAGTTTTTCCGGATGGACCAGGAGGCCAAGTTCGACAGGTGTGTGACCAATCGCTTCTTCAGCGGTGAAACCGGTATGTCGGGTGAATGTTTCGTTGACGGCAATGTAACGCATGTCTGCCTTCGCGAGAGTAAACACGATTGGGCTGGAATGAAACGCTTTGGCAAATTTCTCCTCGGACTTTCGCAGCGCTTCATCGATTTGAAGACGCTCAAGCTCCATCCCCGCGCGGGATGCAAAAATCGTCAACAAGGCGCGCATGCGTTCATCCGGTATCTCCATCGGCTTCGTATCCAGCACGACCAACAAGCCCAGCGCCGAGCCATTTCTCCCAAAGATGGGTGTGCCGCAATAACTTTCGACGCCCATCTCCGTAAGGATCAGATCCTCCGGAAACAGCTTTTGAACTTCGCGTGGGTAAACACAGATGGTTTGGCCAACGACGTTGGCGCACGGCGTTTTCGACAATGCGTATTCGAAATTATCGACGAGATTATCGTGCGCCCAGACTGCAAGTGTGTGGCCTATGTGACCTGCGGTACTATCAGCCGTCACCTTGCAGACAAACGCGTATCGAGCACCGAGTGATTTCGCCAGATGCTCGACAAGCGTCCGGAAATATTCCTGACCGGTTGTTTTAGCGGTGACCAGCGCGATGTG
>CBHWET010000473.1:0-3687 GCA_966112985.1 uncultured bacterium
TGCGTGCCACCGCCGCCCGCAGGCATACCCGCGGTGCGAACCATCGAGTAATTCGTTGCGGTCGTGTCGATGAACGCAAGCGTTGTCGCCGAATTCGCCGGCTTGTTGAACATCTGTTCCATCGTGCCATCCGCCGTTCCTTCAAAGGTGGCAAACGTTGTTGTTGTCACGACTTTGTTTGGATCCGTAGCTGTTGCCGTAAAGGCGAGCGTAGCACCGGCCGCAACCGTCTTACCGCCAATGGCCGTCAAGACTGGAGGCGCATTGCCGGTCGGCGAGCTGGCCGTGTTGGAATAAAGAGAGTTGCCATTTGCATTGTAGGTGCGAACGCGGAAGTAATACGTCGTGTTCGCGGCCAAGCCCGTCGCGGTGTAAGTCGTATCGCTCGCGGCATTGGTAGCAATTTGAGTGAACGGCCCGGCGGAAGCCGTTGCGCGCTCAATCTTGAATCCAACTTCAGAATTTGCGTTATCAGTCCATGCTAGATTGATCGTGTTCCAGAGATCTCCGCTGCCAGCCGCAGCCGTCAGGTTACTCGGCGCTTGAGGAGCCGTTGTGTCGCTGGCGATGTTCGAAGCGGAAGAATTACCAGCAGTGTTATACGCGTAAACTTTGTACCAATACTTGCGGTTACCAGCCAAACCTGTGTTGCTGTAGGTCTTAACATTGATGCCGACAGTCTTGATCAAAGTGTAGTTGGTGCTGTCGCTCGAACGATAAATCTTGAAGCCGTCCTCATTGCTAGAGTTGTCCGTCCACGCAAGATTGATCACGTCGTCATTGGACGCAGTTGCTGTAAGACCAGTCGGAGCTGCCGCCTTCGTGTCTTTGGTCGTTGCATTATCAACGTTCGACCATGGTGAATCGTCGGTGCTGTTGTAAGCACGAACGCGGAACCAATATTTTTTACCGGCACCAAGGCCATTCACTGTGTAAGCCTGGGTGTTCGCACCGAGAGAAGATGTTACGGTCGTCCAAGGTCCCGTGCTCGACGTGCCGCTCTTCTGAACCGTGAAATGCGTTTCGATGCTCGAATTATCGCGCCATGTAAGCTTAATGCTATCGCTGTCGACGGTCGTCGCATTCAAGCTGCTGGGCGCACTCACCTGGGTGATACATCCACCTGCACTGCTCGCCGATGTGCCGCTCGGCCACGCGTTGTGGACGTGCGTATCATGGCCAGGGAAACCAGGTCCGAGGCACTCAACAGCGCCGCGATCACGGCAACGTTGATTAAAAGTCTTCCAATAAGGATTGCTGGAGCTGACGCCGCGTCCGTTGATGGAGCTGACGTCGAAAGCAGTTCCGCGATAGTGATACGAACCAGAGCTGTGATCACCACCAGCGTATTCGGTTACGACCATGGAGTAACCGTAGGTCACAGCCAAAGTTTTGATCGTGCTCAACATCGTCGAGTGCAGCCAGACGTAGGTTGTCCCAACGTCGCCGTACCAGCTGGTCTGCGCCGCCTGACACTTTGCAGTATCGACGATATTCGCGCGAGCCGTCGACGCCGACGCCGAAATGCCCGACGTATGGTAGGTCAGGTTAATAACTTTTGAACTATCACGAATCCAGATCGCATTGGCTTGACGACCGGATTGGGCATAAGCCGCCGGTATCCCGAGCAGCAATCCAAGGAGAAGACACAGTAGGGTGGTTTTTTTAAACATATTACAAACAACTAAGGTTTTCGACTGGCTACAAACTGACTCGGAAACGGACTTCGGAACGGCGAGACACTGACACACTTCTCGTCTGTTGTTTGGACCGTGCAACAATAGAAAAAGGCAGAGTTGGTCGACGAAATGCCTGATTCGCCTGTAAGCACATTTTTGGGAACGGTGGTGAGAATGGAAAAATTTTGGACAGTTGTCAATCCGGGACGCCCAGAAATTAGACTAACGAAGCATCGGATTCATGCTGATCGTAACATTAGCGATTTGACGGGCATAAAACTCACTTTCGCCAAGTGAAGAATGAAGTATTTTAGGACATGGCTGTGGGAACGAAAATGGCGACGGCAAAGGCACGCACCAACGAGGCGGTTGTTCAGTTTTCCGTCTTTACTCCGAACCGTCTGGGGCGACTCAACGAACTCATAGGGCTCCTCAACACACGACAGGTTCATATTCTCGCGCTCACGGTTCTTGATACAACGGATAGTTCCATCATTCGGCTCGTTGTAGATGATCCGCAAGGTGCAAGGAAACTCCTGGAGGAGAGTGGCTTTCCTTTCACCGAAAGCCATTTGCTTGTCGTTGAATTGGAAACTGTGACCGAGCTGACGGAAATCGTCTCAGCGCTTCTCCAGACGGAACTGAACATCAATTATCTCTACTCGTTTATCCCCCACCCTGGCGGCCATTCGCTTCTGGCTCTTAGCATGGAAGACAATGAGATGGGAGAACAGGTGCTGAAAAGCCACAACTTCCGTGTCCTCCGGCAGGCTGATATCTCTCGCTGACAATCAGCTCCATATTCGCTCGCCCCCGGAAAGAGGCGCATACACTTCGCCTGTCACTCGAACAACAGATTTGCCCATTGTGATGTCGTTGAATAAATTGCGGTTACCCGATGACGACGCCAAAACAGGTGAAGTGTCCAAGCTGCAAAAAGACCGGCGACTGGTTTGCCGGCCAGTACGGCCCATTCTGTTCCAAACGTTGCAAGCTCGTCGACCTCGGTAAATGGTTCTCCGAAGAAAACGCCATTTCCGAGCCGCTGCGGCCCGATCATTTCAAGGACTTCGAAAACCTTCCTGAAGGCCAGCAACTCGATTCGCCGGAGAATTAAATCGCTATCCGATTCTTACGGCCGGACTGAACGCACTTTCGCCGCCGTCGTTCACTGCGGTGACAGAGAATTCAATCGACAGACCGTGTGGCAAATCTTCTACGGTGAAATTCGGGTCAGTCGGCGAACCAATGGGAACCGGTTCTGCATCGACTCCGATGACACGTTTGTAAACTCGGTAATAACTTGCGCGTGCTGTGGGTGGGATTTCGATCATCGCGGTCGATTGATTCACCACGACTACTTCGATCTTCTCCGGTGCATCCGGTGTTTGTTCTGCGCCTGGTTTATTGAATCCAAACGCGTTCCAGCGCGAATCGAGTGGATCGATGAGCAGGCTCAATTCTTCGATGCAGATGCGGATTCGTTTGTAGAGGCGCTCGGCTTTTGCGTCGCGTGTCTGAAGGAGGTTATCGACGGTGGCTGTCTGCGTGTTGACGACGTTGATCGCTACGAGCAGCTGATTGAACAACGTTTCCATGTGCACAGCCGTCATGTTGAGCAACGGATTTTCGTGGGCAGGATTGCTGACGAAATACGCTTTGAAACCTTCCAACACCACCAGCAGCTCTGCGGGAGTTTTGGGAATCGCGATGGAGCCACGGAGTTCGGTGATGTCCCAACGTTGATTGTAATCGATGCCAAGATAGCGTTTGAGAACGTCCCGTGACAGACGGAGTTGCTCGCGGCATTCGTCGATCGTGGAGACGAGTGCGTCGCGGTATTGGCGCAGGGTTACTTTGCCCATTTCATACGAATGAAGTGCCGCGGCGAGGGCATCGCGGTCGGCAGTGATTTTTGGCGCAGAGCCGTGGAACAGACCGATGGCATCGCCGTGAATTTCCGATGCCGCAATGGCAATCGTGGCGCAGCCGAGCAGTCCCGGTACAG
>CBHWET010000474.1:0-3676 GCA_966112985.1 uncultured bacterium
GGTCTGAATCGCTTCAGGTGGACAACATCGGTGTACATGACAATTTTTTCGAACTCGGTGGCGACTCCATCAGAAGCATCCAAGTTCTGGCACGCGCACAACAGAAAGGGCTAAAGCTCTCGTTACAGCAGTTATTTCAAACTCCGACGATCGCTCAACTTGCTCGCGCAAAACAGGAAAACGAAGACACGATTGAATCAATAGCACCGTTTTCTTTGGTAAAGGAACAGGATCGCAGAAAGCTCCCTGACGGGTTGGAAGATGCCTATCCCGCGGCAACGCTTCAGGCGGGCATGATTTTTCATAGCAATTACGACACGCAATCCGCGATTTTCCACGATGTCTTCAGTTTTCGCATCAATGCGCGGTTCAATCTTGAGAAGTTGCAGGAAGCGGCGAGCTTACTCGTGCAGCGGCATTCAATTTATAGAACATCGTTCGACCTGACGACGTACAGCGAGCCGATGCAGCTGGTGCATAAGCACGTAATTCCACCGCTAACCGTTGAAGATCTCCGGACCCGTAGCGAAGACGAACAAAAAAGTGCGTTGATCAACTGGGTGGACATCGAGAAGCGAAATAGATTCGATTGGAGCGTTCCACCGATGATGCGGTTGCACGTTCAGCTGTACAGCGATGAGGCGTTTCAGTTCATCGTCAGCTTCCATCATGTGATCATGGACGGCTGGAGTCTGGCGGCGATGCTCACCGAGCTGTTCCAGGACTACTTTGCGTTGCTTAGCGGCAAGGGCAATGAGATTCAAAAGCCGAAAGTTACGTATCGCGATTTTGTTGCGTTGGAGAAAAAGGCGATTGAATTGGAGGCGGCGCAGAACTTCTGGAAGAAAAAGTTTGAGAACCCAACGGTGCATACGTTGCCGCGTTGGCCCAAAGCACTTTGTAAAGGTGGGCGAGAGCAGGTGCGTGGTCCAGAAATCTGCTTTGACCCCGGGCTCTTTGAGAAACTCAAGAAGGTGGCGAACTCGACAGGTGTTCCAATTCGAACTGTGTTGCTAGCGGCGCATTTACGCGCTCTGAGCTTTGTTACCGGTCAAACCGATATTATTACAGGATTGGTGACAAATGGACGGCCACAGGCCGAGGATGGTGAACGGCTAATTGGTTTGTTCCTCAACACCCTTCCTGTGCGCGTTGATTGTAGCGGCGGAACGTGGCGCGAGCTGATTCAGGCCACATTCGAAGCTGAAAGAGACATTTTGCCGTATCGACGTACGCCTCTAGCTCAGGTCCAAAACCTGACTGGAGGTCAGCCGCTGTTCGAGACAACGTTTGACTTCGTTCAATTTCACGTGTACCGCGATTTGCCGGGCTACGGTGCGCGGACATTTCTGGAAGATCATTACTTCGAAGCAAATAATTTCACCTTCTTCGTGACGTTCATGGTTGATGTCACAGGGACACAACTGCAGATGCACTTTGACTATGATCCGAACGAGCTATGCGAGGAGCAGATCAAAAACCTGTGTGACTATTTTGCGAACACGCTGGCTTCCATTGCGAATGACCCCGATGGGCGATACGAGCAAACGTCGGCGCTGACCGAAACGGAGAAGCAGAAGCTGTTAGTTGAATGGAACCAGACCCAGGCTCCGTATAATACAGCGGCCTGCGTTCACCAGCTGTTTGAAGAACAAGTCGCGAAAACGCCCGACAAAGTTGCGGTCGAGTTCGAAAAACAGTCGCTCACCTATTACGAGTTGAACTGCAAGGCCAATGCCGTCGCAGCGCAACTGCGAGCTCTTGGTGTTGGCCGCGACGCACTTGTTGGGATATGCGTTGAACGATCGCTCGAGATGCTGGTTTATGTTCTTGCGGTCCTCAAGTCAGGGGGCGCTTATGTTCCTTTGGATCCTCATTTTCCAAAAGATCGCCTTGCATTTATGGCGCAGGATGCCGGCTTAAAGGTTCTCATCACGGAGCAGAAATGCCCTGTTGAATTACGTCCTGAGAATTGCGCGATTCTTTTTGGCGAAGAGATCATCCGGCAAAACGCAAGTGCCGCAAACCTTGGCAACATAGGTTGTTCATCGGACCTTGCGTATACGATTTATACTTCAGGCTCGACGGGGCGCCCGAAAGGTGTGCAAGTGCCTCACTCTGCAGTGGTTAATCTGCTAACGTCGATGCGAAGAGAACCGGGGCTATCCGAAAAAGAAACATTGCTCGCAGTAACAACGTTGTCTTTCGATATCGCAGGGCTTGAGCTTTTCCTACCGCTGACCGTGGGCGCCAAAGTTGTTATTGCCGGTACCGAGACGACAGCGGACGCGTTCAAGTTGGCGCGGCTCATCTTTGAATCAAAGGCAACCGTTATGCAGGCGACGCCCGCCACATGGCGTATGTTGCTTGAGAATGGCTGGCGTGGGAATATCGGACTGAAGGTGCTTTGCGGCGGTGAGGCGCTATCGCGCGAACTTGCCGACCAGCTTCTGGAATGTTGCGACTCCGTTTGGAATATGTACGGACCAACCGAGACAACAATCTGGTCGTGTGTGCAACAAGTTTTGCCAGGCAGCGGCCCCATCGCCATCGGGCGGCCAATTGCGAATACAGAAGTCTATCTTCTTGATAAAACGCTGAACCCGGTGCCTCTTGGGTCAGAGGGCGAACTGTTTATCGGCGGCGATGGGCTGGCGCGTGGATATCACAAGCGGCCCGAACTCACCGGTGAGAAATTCATATCCAATCCATTCAGCAAAGAGCCGGGCGCAAGACTTTACCGAACCGGTGATCTGGCGCGTTATCTGCCCGACGGAAATCTGGTGTGCACGGGACGAGCTGATCATCAGGTCAAGATTCGTGGATTCCGAATAGAGCTTGGCGAAATTGAATCCGCGCTCCGGCGACACAGAGCGGTGGCGGAGGCAGTCGTTACTGCATATGAGAACATACCCGGCGAGAAATATTTGGCTGCTTACGTTCAATATCACCCTGGAGAGAGCGCTACGGTTGCCGAGCTACGGGCCTGCCTCAAGTCGAACCTGCCCGAGTACATGATTCCATCGTCATTTGTCGCGTTGCCGGCGTTGCCAATGACGCCGAACGGCAAAATTGATCGCAAGGCGCTGCCGGCGCCTTCACAAACACCGTCGCGTGAAGTCGCGTACGTAGAACCAGCTACGCCCATTGAAAAAGCGATTGCTGTTACCTGGAGTGAAGTTCTCGGAATCGAGAGAGTCGGACTAAATGACAACTTTTTCGACTTAGGTGGCCACTCGCTTCTAGCGATGAGAGTGATTGCGCGACTGCGTGAAAGTCTTGCCCTGGAACTGACAATCGCAACTTTATTTGAAAGCCCTTGTTTGAACGATTTCGCTGTGCGGGTGCTCGATGAAGTCATTCGGCAGCATCAACTTGATGAGGACCCGATTCGCAATCCCGACGCAGCGAATGTTTATCCTTCAATGTCGTAAAGATTTGCCCCAGATTGCAGTGTGCATTTACACCGCCGGATAACCGGAGTCCTGTGTGTTATTTTCGCCCTTGGTGGGAGCCTTGCTCTTGCGGGGGAAAGCACCGCGTTGGTTCGCGCGCACGCCCACAATGACTACCAACACAGGCGTCCCCTCCTGGATGCACTGGAGTTGGGATTCTGTAGTGTCGAAGCCGATGTGTATCTCGTCGATGGCAAGTTGCTCGTTGCTCATAACCGGGA
>CBHWET010000475.1:0-3669 GCA_966112985.1 uncultured bacterium
TTTTGATTTTTATCCCCGGAACTTTCAATCCCAGAATCGCAAAACACATCGCCATCCGGTGGTCATTATAGGTTTCGATCTCCGCCCCGTGCAATTTTGATGGATAAACCGTAAGCGTATCGCCTTCTTCGACAACTTTAGCGCCGCATTTGGTCAATTCGGTCCGGAGAGCCACGACGCGCTCGCATTCTTGAACGCGAAGACGACCAAGTTCGGTGAAGGCCACGGGGTGATCAGCAAAAGGCGCCAAAACAATCGCCGTCATAATGCTATCTCCCAAGTCTTGTTGGCGGGACACAGACGCGGGCAACGGAAGGTATTTCGGAAAACGGGTATCGACCTGCCAGGTGGTCCTCGGCCAGTCACGAACCCTGATGCCTCCTAAAAGATGATTTGCGCCGACAAAGTAGCTCGCGCTGGACGTGTCGATCTCCACACGACCCGATTGCGGATAACAGTGCCCCATTTGACGTGTCATCTCTACATAAGGTGACTCATCAGAATTCTCGCCGACGACATTGACGGTCCATCCGCCAGCTTTGCTGCAAAGTAAAAGAGCCGACGCGAATTGAGAACTTTGCTCGATACTGACCTGACACGTTCCGCGCCGCGGGCCACCACCGTAAATTCTCACCGGCAGCTTGTCATTGTTGCCTTCGCTCTCCACGCGATAACCGAGTTCCCGCAGTGCAGAGAATAATGCTGCTTGAGGTCGCTGGTGCATTCGTGGAATGCCGTGCAACCGATAGACGCCGTTGCCGAGACAAACTAGGGCAGCGAGAAAGCGTGCCGCAGTCCCGGCATTTCCGACGAAGAGTTCTATCGGGTGCTCAGCCGTGCCGGCGTTCGGGATATTCCCATTCAACCCAGTAATTTTGATTTGAACGTTGCCCGATGAAAACGTCTCGCCATTTGCGACAACGGTTTCGAGCTCAGTTTCCACTGCGAAACCAAGCCTTCGCAAACAATCCACCATCGCCTGAGTATCTTCGCTCCACAGCGCGCTCAAAAGTTCCGAACGTCCGTCAGCCAGCGCAGCCAAAATTAAAGCGCGATTTGTAATACTCTTCGAACCAGGGACAGTAATTTCAGCCTGGACCGGCTTTGCCAGCGGAACAATTTCAATAAGGTCGGGGAGCGCCATTGTTGCAAGATCGACTAGAAAATACCGAACAACTTTTTCGCGACGTTCTTTCGCTTCAAATTCAGAAGCTCATTGGCTTCGATCGCCTCAAGGCGATCCAGCAACGCGTCGGCGCCTTTCTTCAACTTCAGATCCATCTCCTCAGCGTACAACGGAAAGACCGCGTAGAAAGTAATATCTATTTCGGGCGTCGGACTGCACTTGCCAAAATCTTCCGGCACCAGGATAGGAGGCAGCAACATCGCACCACAAAACTTGGTGTTTGGCGCATAAACGTCGGTGCCTTCTCCATTTCCAATCGTGTGCAAATATGACAACCACGTATCGTACTCGTGCGGCATGCGCGCCAGAGTCTTCAGCAAACGAATGGGCCAATAATTATTCTCGTCTTTGAAATCCTCCTGCGAAAGTTTCCAGTCAGGCGGCAAAGACATCATTAATTCCCCGTAAGCGAACTCTTCCTGCCCTTCGGGAGCCTTCATGCTGCGAGCACTCATTCCCGTCGTCACGAGTGTGTAAAAATTTCGGTCCGGCCTCGGTGCAATTATATGCACGTCGATATGAACCAGGTGTGAAACCAGTTCGTGGAAGACGGTAACAGGCTCACCGAGATGCCGGGCGATGTGATTGCTTAACAGTTCTATATGCTGAACATCACCGGTCGTCGGCTCGAAAGGCTTTGCACCTTCATGCCGATAAATCGGATTCCCGCTTTCAGAGTATTCGGAGGGTTCACTCATGTTTGGGCTCGCCAGTTGTCGCGTCGTTCTTTCGCTTTTTCGAAAAACTCCTGGATGGCATTCACATCACCGTTATCGAGTGCATGACGAAACTCCTCCAAATCTTCGATGAACACGCCGAGGACTCGGGACAAATTCTTTCGATTCGCCAGAGCAATATCGCGCCACATTTCCGGCGAACCGGATGCGATGCGTGTCGTATCTCGAAAGCCATTCGCGCAGAGCAATGCCTGCTCTTTCGGATGCACGGGGCTGAGAACGTAGTTTGCCAATTCCGCAGCGACAACGTGCGGCAGGTGGCTCGAGCGACTGACCAGATCGTCATGGGCTTCGGGTGACATCGTCAGAACCTGCATCCCGAGTGCCCGCCAAAATTCATCGACTGCTTTGACTGCCTTTGCGTTTGATTGCGGCGTCGGCGTCACGACGCATACAGCCTTCTCGTAAAGATCCGCGCGAGCAGCGCTTACTCCCATCTTTTCTCCGCCGCACATCGGATGGCTGCCGACAAAAAATCCGCCCGCACCGGCTATCAAAGATTCAAGTTCATTAACAACCGTTCCTTTGACGCTGCCGACATCCGTCACGATGGCACCTTTCTTCAGCGCGGGAAGCAGGTCTTCGACAAGTTCGCCCATGCGAGAGAGAGGAGTGCAGAGAACAATGAAATCGGCGTCGCCTGCCGCAGCCTTGATATCGCGTGTCGCGACATCGACCACCTTGAATTTCTCACATTCTTCGATGCTGGCGGCGCGTCGGACATAACCCACCACACTCGATGCGATTTTGCGTTGCTTAACAGCCAGCCCAAGAGAGCCGCCGAGCAAACCAACGCCAACGAGTGTAATCCTCTGAAACTGCACAGGGAAATTAAACTGACGCCCGCCATTGTAGGCGAGAGGAAAGTTTCTTTTAGGACACGAAAACGGATTACGGGAAGTCCGGCACGGAGCGCCGAACTCCGTTCCTGATTAAGCGGATGACTTCGGTTTAAGCAAAATGGCTTTCTTGCTTGTGCCTTCGACTTCGACGCTCGAGGTCTGAATATCCGGATCGTCTTTCAAGGCATTGTGAACGATCCAGCGATCACTGGAATTCATCGGTTCAAGCTCAACGATGTCGCCCCAACGACGGACCTTCTCCGCCGCTTCCTGCGCCTTTTTCACCAGAGCATCGCGCGCCTGCGAACGATAACCGCCGACATCGATGGTAATCTTCGGAGCGTTTGGGTCCTGCTTAAAGAGCAAGCGGTTCACCAGGTATTGCAGGTCGGACAGTGTCTGGCCCTGACGACCAATCAAACGGCCCGGATCTTCGGTGTTTACATTGAGGTAAATGCCGCCGTCCTGTTCCTGCTGATCAATGGTCCCTTCAAAGCCGAGGCTTTTCAGGATCTCGTCGAGAATCGTTTTTGCTTGAGCACTCATAATTCCTAAACGCAAAGCTACTTCTTTTTCTTGGGCGGAATAATCTGCACCTCAGTTTTGCCATCGGACGTCGTATCGTCCGCTGCCTTGGTCATCTTGGTCTGCAAAATTGTTAGCGAATTCTGCACGGTCCAGTAAAGCGTTAATCCCGCTGACATATTATAGAGGATGAACAGGAACATCAGCGGCATGTACTTCATCATCTGCTGCTGCGCCGGATCAACCGTCGGCGATACAGGAGTAATGCGCGCCTGATAGAGCAGCGTGATACCGTAAATGATCGGCAAAATATTTACCGGGAATCCGCCGATATGCGCGATCGTATCGGGCTGCGACAAATCACACGCCCACAGGAACT
>CBHWET010000476.1:0-3655 GCA_966112985.1 uncultured bacterium
GACTATACGGATGAACGTGGAAACAAATTTAAGCTGCGAATTGTCGGCGCAGTCGCGAATTCTGTTTTGCAGGGCAGCTTGATAATCGACGAGAAGGTTTTCACTGCGAAATTCCCGAGCGAAAGCGGCTACCGATTTTTCCTCATTGATGCGCCCGCCGCGAAAACTTCCGAAGCGTCGAAAGAATTATCGCGCGGCCTGCAGGATGTCGGGCTTGAACTTACGCTGACAACGGAAAGGCTTGCCGCCTACAACGCTGTGCAGAATACGTATCTGAATACGTTTCAGGTGCTGGGTGCATTAGGGTTGTTGCTCGGTAGTGTTGGTCTTGGTGTGGTGGTTCTGCGGAACGTATTGGAACGACGTGCTGAGCTGGCATTGCTTTCGGCTGTCGGCTTTCGCAAGCGATCACTGCAGATGCTTATCCTCGGCGAACACGCAGGTTTATTGATCGTGGGCCTCGTTGCTGGCATCGCATCTGCGCTCCTCGCAATCCTCCCGTCGCTTATGTCGCCTCGGGGTGACGTGCCTTATGCATCGCTCGGATTAAGCTTGGCGGCGATCTTGTTTAGCGGCATTGCGTGGACGGCGCTCGCGACAAAGTTTGCGTTGCACGGCGAGTTGTTAAGGGCTTTGAGAAACGAATAGAGCAGCCCTGTGGACGAGCGGTAAACGTTGTATTACCATCCCATTATGTTTCGGATTGGTTTCCTAATATTGGTATCCGCATTCCTCTGGGTTCAGGCGGCAATTTCTGCCGAACCAAAAGTGCTGTATCAAAATAGTTTTGAGAAAGCAGAACTCGACAAAGTGCCGGATGAATTTCTCGTTATTGACGGCGCGTTCGCGGTGAAAGCGGAGAACGGGAATCGATTTCTTGAATTACCTGGCGCACCGTTGGATACATTTCGAGTTTTGTTCGGGCCCTCCACAAATTTCAACGTAGCGGTTTCCGCCAAAATCCTCGGTACTGCGAAAGGGCGCCGCGCTCCTACGTTTGGCGTGGGTTTGAATGGTGTTGGTGGTTATCGACTGCAGGTATCTCCCGCGAAGAAACTGCTGGAACTTTACAAAGGCGACGAGGTAGTGAAGTCCGCCGAATACGAATGGAAATCTGGCGAGTGGACGCAGCTTCGGTTAGAGCTCAAGAAAGTTTCCGACAATAAATTCGCGCTGACCGGCAAAGCGTGGGGCAAATCCGAATCGGAACCAAAATCGGCACAGATTACGACCGAGGCTGATGCGGCTCCTTCTAACGGACGACCGTCCGTGGTGGGCAGTCCCTATTCCGGAACGCCAATCCTGTTCGACGACCTGACTTTAAGCACCGCCGAATAGTTTTATCAGCTCTTGAGCGTCCTTTGCAGGTTTTCCGCAATCTTGATGAACGCCTGGGCTGGCGGCGTCTTCGGATCGGAGACAACGATTGGCAAACCTTTGTCGCCGCCCGTGCGAATTTCAGTGTAAATCGGAACTTCTCCCAGGAAAGCCACGCCTTTTCGTTCGGCTTCCGCGCGACCGCCGCCATGTCCAAAAATTTCGATCCTTTCGCCATTCGGCGTTGTGAAGTAACTCATGTTCTCGACCATGCCGAGGATTGGGACGTTCACCTTTTCAAACATCGAGACGCCCTTTCGAACGACGCCCAACGAAGCTTCCTGTGGTGTGGTGACAATGACACCGCCATCGAGTGGCACCGTCTGGCAGAGCGTTAGTTGTGCATCGCCGGTACCCGGTGGCAAATCAACGAGCAAATAATCCAGTTCCCCCCAATCGACGACGAACAGAAATTGTTGGATTGTTTTGACGATCATCGGTCCACGCCATATGACCGGCTGGTCGCCTTCGACCAGAAATCCCATGCTCATGAGTTTGACGCCATACTGCGCGTGCGGGACCAGCATTTCATTGTCGTTGACCGACGGCTTCCCCTGCACGCCCATCATCAAGGGGATACTCGGACCATAGATATCGCAGTCGAGAAGGCCTACTTTTGTACCGAGATGTTTTAAAGCGCAGGCAAGATTTACGGAAACGGTTGATTTGCCCACGCCACCTTTTCCGCTGGCGACGGCGATAATGCGTTTGATACCGGGCACTTTCTGCTGGCCTGAAAACGGATTAGGCGTCTGTTGCCCGGCTGCAGCCAGCACGTCGACGCGCGCAGTTTTGACTCCCGGCAGTTTTTGTAAAACCGCTTCGGCTTCGCGTGTAATTTGTTGAGCGGCGTCGGGATTTGGTGTGGTGAGTTGAACAGAAACAACCACTTCGCCTTCGTGCAGCGCAATATTTTTCACCAATCCGAACGACACGATGTCGCGCGAATAACCAGGATACTTGACCGTTTTCAACGCCTCAGAAATCTGTTCCTTCGTCAACATAGGGAGGAAGTTAAACAGACCTTTGCTGACGCACAAAGATTTTATGCCAGAGCGGAACCTACTTGATTTCGAAATATGTTCATCGCATGGTTTTTACATGCCAGCGCCGACAACTCCCGTGACGTTAACGCCAGAACAGATAATGGAGCTGAATTCCAAGCTCTCGCATATGCGTCATGAGATTAATAATCATCTTTCTCTTGTCATTGCTGCGGCTGAATTGATCCGCTTTAAGCCTGAGTTACGCGAGAAGATGAGTGCCACCTTGGCCGACCAGCCGCGGCGGATCGCCAACGAACTGGCGGCATTCTCCGCAGAATTTGAGCAGACCTTCGGAATCTCGCGCGATTAGTGTGCCTCTGTATCGAGGGCTTCAAAAAAAATCTGCTGTAACATCCTGGCCTCGGTTTTCGTAGTGGTAGTAGTCCTATACGGAACTCGAACTATGAAATCAAAATTGATCTATTTATTGGCCGGCGCGCTCGCGCTGGGAGTCACTACATATTCGCAGGCGGAAGAAAAAGACGGCCGTCCCGCTGGTCGCCCTCAACGCGGCGATTTCAGTCCTGAGCAACGTGAGAAGATGCTCAAGGACATCGGCTTGAATGCCGACGACCTCAAAGGTCTTGAGGGCCGGGAGCGTTTCGCCAAAATCCGCGAAGCTTCCGAAAAGAAACTGACCGAATTACAAAAAAAGAAAGCCGACGGAACGATCAGTGATTCCGAAAAAGAAACTCTTGAGCGGCTCGAACAGCGGAAAAAAGCATTCCAAGGCGGCAACTTCCGTGGGGGCGGAGATCATGAACAGATGGACAAGTTTGCCAAAGAACTCGGATTAAACCCGGACGAACTGAAGAATCTTTCTCAAGACGAACGTCGTGAAAAAATCCGGGAAGCAGCGAAAGCCAAATACGCTGAATTACAGAAGAAGGAAAAAGACGGTACGATCACTGACGCCGAGAAAGAAACGTTGAAGCGAATGGAAGAACGTCACAAACAAATAGAGGAGCGTGGCGGCGATCGTCCCCACCGTAGTGAGAAGCCTGCCGACAAGAAGTAACTGATTAATTTTCGCATAAGCCACCGTCCACTGACGGTGGCTTTCTGCTTTTACCACTTGCGTGATTTTGTATTATCTCGCGACCAATGGAAAAAACTGATGCGGAGCTGATTGCCGCGGTGCTGAAAGGTGACACCGCCAGCTTTGAGCCATTGGTTGCAAAATATCAGCCGAGGGTTTTCGCGACGGCACGGCGATATGCCCGCCGCGAAAG
>CBHWET010000477.1:0-3632 GCA_966112985.1 uncultured bacterium
GGCTATCTCACGCTTGGCATGCATGCCGGTTACGCCATCTATTTTCCGGAATTGTTTCCCACGCGCGTTCGCGGCACAGGAGGTGGCTTCTGTTTCAATGTCGGACGAATCATCGCGGCGCCAATTCTATTCCTCAGCGGTTGGATGCAAAAGGATTGGGGATACAGTCTCGAGAATGCAGCGGCGCTTTTGAGCCTTTTATTTCTTATTGGCGCTGTTGCATTGCTTTTCGCGCCTGAGACCAAGGGCCGGGAGTTGCCTGAATAATTTCACCACGCACGCGCACGTTTGAACGTGTTCAATGCTCTGAACGCTTCCGCCGCTGTAACGCCAGCCTGCAGGCCACGCGCTTGATATTGCAGACGCATGATGGCCTTCAGCGGCGAAAAATCTCCATCTCCACCTCGAAGCAACTGGCTGGTGTGGCACATCAGCATTTCTTCCTTCACCCCTTCATACCCCGAGATATCGACATAGAACTCCGGCGCGAAAGCCGACATGTTGATTGTATCCATCCACCACACCGCCGGCGGTTCTGATAGCGCAGCCGTTTTCGTTTTTTGACCGCGGGAGGCGCACAACCATGAAGCCGCCTCAGTGAGAGACGACGCGGCTTGATGGTCTGGATGGTAATCCTCCGGCGCATGACCAATGACGAGGGTTGGCTTGAATTGCCGAAATGCCTCAACCACTTTCAGCCTGGAAGCATAATCGTCGCTCAAAGTTCCGTCCGGAAATGCACAGAGAAACAATTCTGCACGGAGTAACCTGGAGGCCCGCTGCATCTCTTTCTTACGCGTCGCCGCCAGGTTTTTAATCGGTTTGCTCGGTTGACCTTTTTCGCCCTGACATAAAACACAGATGCCGATGGTCGCATCTTCCTTCGCAGCACGCGCCAGCGTGCCGGCACAGAGTAGTTCGGCGTCGTCGGGATGAGCGACGACCGCCAGAACGCGTTCCTCTGCGAAGCTGAACTTCATTTTCCGAGCAGATGCTCGATCACCATTTGATCAAGATCCTGGTAATTACGGTCAGCGATTAACTGTTGCGCCTTTTTCTCGTCGAAGGAGCGGACTTTGTCGACGAGTCGCAAAAACGTTTTACGGCTGTTATCCAAATGCTTCAACCAATGGTCTACCTTCGTCGGGCGAAACGGGTGGACGTCGAAGCAGACATATTCGCCATTCTTGCCGTAACCAGTGCGTTCCAGCGCACGGACCTGGTTAAATGCACTACGAATATTGGTGCTGCCAAATGGTTTGTCCTGGTCGAATTTTAAACCGTTTTGATCATTCAAGTGCAACGACCACAGTTTGCCGAAGAGCATCGCAAATTCGATTTCATCGGCAGGATCGAGGCCGGCCAGAATACAATGCGCGCTTTCGATCAAACAACCCACGCGTTTTGCATCCCGTGTTAATTGCGCGATCGCGAGAGCATGCCCGATAGTCGGAATGTACGCATGATCCATCGGTTCGTTCGGCTTTGGCTCAATCGACAGGCGGATCTTTTTGTCGTGTGCCAGCATCTTATCGAGCGCCTGCACAAGGTATTCCATGCTGCGCTTGCAACTCTTCGACTCGCGAAGATAAGTACCTTCGCGGGCGAGCCAGAGGACGAGAATGTCTGTGTCTAAAATATTTGCGATGTCGATACAGCGGAGCGAGCGATCAATTGCATACTGACGGTGCTTCGGGTCGTTGCTGGTATAAGCGCCATCGATCGTTTGAGGCGCGAACCACAAGCGTGGCGCGACCATTTCTGCTGCGATACCTTCGCCATCGAGGCGCTTCTTCAGTTCTTTTGCTTCTTTGCGGATCTGCTGTTCGGATTTGCTGTCGATGTCCGGCACTGCGTCATCGTCATGAAACATCATGGCGTCGTAACCCAATTTTTTCAGCGCATTGAGTTTCCAATCGAAATCTTGCGGTGGGCGGGTTGGGGGACCGTAAGGATCCTGTCCTTCACTGAAGTTCCACGGACCGAGGCAAAATTTGTAGGTATTCGTTTTGGCCATAAGTGCGGGCGAAAGTATCGACATTGGCGTGAATTGAAAATCGAAAAAGCGCGTGCTCTTTTTCGGGCAGGGGCCGTAATTCTCCTATCCGTAAAAGTACTGAAAGAGCCGACTTTGGAATTCAGCTCTACCCCGATTTGCGCCCCCCTTTTGTGCTAATTAACTTATCGGCGTTCTGTAGTATGAGAAAATCGTTAGATTCAAATTCGTCAAAAACAACTAACAGGAAATCTGAAATTTCCATTGATAAGGCCCAAACCGGAGTTCGTGGCCTTGATGATATTCTGTGCGGGGGCTTTCCTCGAAATCGGCTTTACCTCGTCCAAGGGGATCCGGGCGTCGGCAAGACCACCCTTGGCCTGCAGTTCCTGCTGGAAGGTCTCCGAAAAGGAGAGTCCGGTCTTTATGTTACGTTGTCGGAAACCGCGGAGGAACTGAAGTCTGTCGCGCTATCCCATAATTGGAACATCGATGGATTGGCACTGCACGAACTCTCGGCGCTGGATGCGACGATTGGTCCGGAAACCCCGAATACCCTGTTTCACCCTTCAGAAGTTGAATTGCAGGAAACGACTCAATCAATTCTGCAAATTGTTGAAAACACCAAGCCGGGGCGTGTCGTTTTCGATTCTCTTTCTGAACTTCGGCTTCTGGCACAAAACCCTTTGCGTTATCGCCGCCAGATTTTGTGGCTGAAGCAATTTTTCATCGGCAAAAACTCGACAGTCATTCTCCTCGATGATCGAACCGGCGAAGCCGACAATCACCTGCAAAGCCTGGCGCATGGTGTCATTGACATGGAACAGCTTTCACCGCTTTACGGTGCGGAACGCCGCCGACTCCGTGTGATGAAACTTCGTGGCGTTCATTTCCGCGGCGGTTATCACGATTTCACTATCGCAACGGGCGGTATACAGGTTTTTCCGCGGCTCGTTGCAGCGGAACATCACGAAGCATTTCCGCGCGAATGCGTGCCGAGCGGTGTTGCTGAAGTTGATTGCCTCGTGGGGGGCGGACTGGATCGTGGGACAAGTACCTTGATTATCGGGCCGGCCGGCACAGGCAAGTCGGTGATCTGCTGCCAGTATGCTGTGGCCGCTGCCGAACGTGGAGATCGCGCCAGTGTTTACATTTTCGACGAAAGCCTCAGTACGCTGTACGCCCGCATGGAGTCGCTGGGCATTAACTTCCGATCCTACGCGGAACGAGGGCTGATCAATATTCAGCAAATCGATCCGGCGGAAATGCCCCCCGGCCAATTCATTCACAAAGTGCGTCAGGCCGTCGAAGAAGACAAATCCCGCGTCATTCTGATCGATAGTTTGAATGGCTACATGAATTCCATGCCGGAAGAACACTTTTTGACGGTGCAGTTGCATGAACTTCTCAGCTACCTGCGTCAACACGGGGTTTTGACGATGATGGTCGTCTCGCAGGCTGGCATCATGGGCAATAATATGCAGACGCCTATCGATATCAGTTATCTCGCTGATACCGTGATATTGATGCGGTATTTCGAAGCCGGCGGCGAAATCCGCAAAGCAATTTCTGTCCTGAAGAAGCGTAGCGGCAAACATGAGACCACCATTCGAGAATTTCGCATGGGACCGGGAGG
>CBHWET010000478.1:0-3621 GCA_966112985.1 uncultured bacterium
TATCCGAGTCGTATCCAATGATCGTCTCGTGACGCGCTATTGGTTGAAGGCTTTGTTTGCGCCAGCATCAGCGACGGCAATTGCTCCCACCAGATGGGGAACCACCTTTTGCCGATATATTTCCAAATGGCGTCGACGCCCCAAACCAGCGCTGCGCCATAACCGGCTCCGAGAATTGCTCCCGCCAGAACGTCGCTCGGATAATGAACGCCATTGTAAATCCGTGAAAAGGAAACGAGGCAGGCCAACGGCAGAAGCAGCCACCAACTGCGTCTGTAAAAAATGAACGTCACCATCGTGGCAGCAAACCAGTTCGCGGCATGCGACGAGGGCATGCTTCCGCTGCCACCCTTTCCGAGAAGGAGATTGACGTTATCCAGTGTATCGAACGGCCGGGCACGATTGACGGCATGCTTGATCGTGTTGCAGATGAACCCGTCGCCGACGCATATCGCCAGCAACACAAAGGCGACACAAATTTTCCCTCGCACGCCGCCTTTTGCCGCGAGAGCAATCAGGACAACAATCAGCGTTGGGATGAAATAAGGCGTGTCGCTGAATTGCGGCATCAGCACGTCGAAGACGCCATTGCTCAACGTTTTGTTGATCAGGCGAAAGACGGCGATGTCGAGCGATTGCAACAATGCGAGGATTAAAGCGATGGCCGCCGGTGATTACACGCGTTTTTTCGTTGCCCCCAATGTTGCCGGCTCGCGGCCATGCCGATTAATAAACGACCAGCGAGCGCAACGGAAAACCCTGCAGCTTGTTTCTTCCATTCAGGAAGCTCAGCTCAATGAAGAACGAAATTTCAAGGATGTTGGCGCCGACCTTGTGCAACAGCTGTGCTGCCGCGGCGGCCGTTCCGCCCGTGGCGAGAAGATCATCAATCAACAGCACGCGGCTGCCATGGCGAATCGCGTCGGTGTGAATCGCAATGGTGTTGGAACCGTATTCCAGATCGTAGCTTTGTTCGTAGGTTTGAAACGGCAGTTTGCCTTTCTTGCGAACAGGGACAAAGCCGCATTCAAGTTTCATTGCGGCGGCGGCGGCGAAAATAAACCCACGTGCATCAATTCCCACGACCGAATCAACGTCGCCCGGCTTAAAGTTTCCAACGAGCTGATCAATGCACTTCTTGAAGAGCCGGCCGTTGGCCAAAACAGGCGTGATGTCTTTGAATTGAATGCCCGGCTGCGGAAAGTCAGGAACATTACGGATTGCCTGGGCGAGATCGGCGACTGATGGATTCATTGCGCTCATGTTTATCGAGCGCGGATTATTACTGAAGAGGTCTAAAGTTCAACGTTCAAAACGGTAAACGTTGAAGCGCGTCCCATTTACTTCTGCACAGCTTCGAGCTTCTCGATCATCTTGCGCAGCTTGTTCAAGGCGATGTTCTGAATCTGACGAACGCGCTCTCGGGTCACACCGAACTTCTGCCCTACTTCTTCCAGCGTCTTTTCGGAACCACCGTCGAGACCGAAACGGTAGCGTAAGATTGTCGCTTCGCGCTGGTCCAACGTCTTCACCATTTCCTGCAACATGCTCGTGATCGTTTTATCCTCGAGTTGCTTGTAAGGCGTCGCCGCGTTCTCGTCCTGGACGATCTCCGAGAAGTTATTCGATTCATCGTCACCGATCGGCGCGTCTAGTGATGCGGGCCGGATTGCGGCTGTGCGCATCTGGGAAACACGCGACGCCGTCATTCCCATCTCGCCGGCTAATTCATCATCAGTCGGTTCGCGGCCAAGCTCTTCCTGCAGCTTCATTGCGAGTCGGCGCATCTTGGCGATCTTGTCGACGAGATGAACCGGCAGACGGATCGTCTTCGATTGATTAGCAAGGGCGCGTTTGATGGACTGTTTAATCCACCACGAACCGTAGGTGGACAGTTTGCCGCCTTTCGCGGGATCGAAGCGTTCAACCGCCTTCATCAGCCCGATATTGCCTTCATTGATCAAATCCAGCAGCGGCAGCCCAAAGCCTTCGTAGTCATGTGCGATCTTAACGACCAGACGAAGGTTTGCTTTGATCATCAGTTCGCGAGCTTTCTTGTCGCCTTTCTTGATTTTTGCCGCGAGTTCGATTTCCTGCTCCGGTGTCAGCAACGCGACCTGCCCGATTTCGCGTAAATAAAGCTTTATTGCCGTATCACCATCATACGAACTGCGTTCTCGCTCGCCCGGAGGCAATGGTGGCAAAGGCGTTTCAGCCTTTGGCGGAGCCGCCGAGGGCGTCGAGGCGGGTTCTGGCAGATGAACCTTTTTGTGGTGTTGACGGGAATGAAGTTCTTTTTCGGCAGGTTTAGACTTCGCCGCCGCTTTACGTCTGTCAAGAGCCCGCGCCTCCGTTCGGATGCGTTTGGCAACAGCGTGTTTGGGAGGCGTTTTCTTCGCCACCGGCTTCAGTTTTTTGTGCCCACGGTGGGCAGCAACCTGCTTTTTTGTGTGGTGTCGAACTGCCATATCTTCAAGTGAATTCTTCAACCGGGCGAGAAAATCAGCAAGGTAACAGCGCCCGTAATTACGGTACGTGAAACCACGAAACCCCTGTGATTTCCGCACTATTTGCCCCCTTACATAAGCTACGCGGCCTGCTCGATTTCGCAAATCGCCTACGTCTGTATTTTAGAAACCCCAAAGGTGAAACGTTCAATTTCCGAGTGGCGCGTCAGTGTGCGGCAGTGTTCTTGAGACTATGCCGATGCGCGATGGAATACATTAGAAGTCCGCCCACAATGCCGAATGGAATCATGTAGTAGAAGTAGTAATTCCAGCCTTTATGATCCAGGACATACCCCAAACCTTTGATAGCCAGGGCGGCACCGAAATATTGACAGGCATCGATGCATCCCGAGGCGAATGCAGCCATCTTGCGTCCGCCGATGTCCATGGCCGCCGCCGGTCCGAGAAGGGAATGCGTAGAGTTGACGGTGAAAGCGACGAGGACAAAAAACAATAGCGCCAGGTTTAATGTGTGAACCTGTGAGGCCGCGAGTAACACGAGGACTTCGATGATGTAAATGCCGGCTGCAACGGGAGCCCGGCGTGAATGGAAGAATCGGTCAGAAACCCATCCCGATAACAGAGAACCGGCTGATGCCACGAACGGAATTAAAAAACCGAGCCATTGAAACTGGCTGCTTCGCATATCGAGGTGATGAACTTCCTGGAAGAAAGTAGGAAACCATTGGTCGATGCCCTGTCGGACAGCGCCTGTGCATGCATAAGCTCCTGCCATGATCCACACCATTGGATTCGTCACAATGTGTTTGAAGACAGTGAACAGTTCAGTGCGAACATCCTGATCCGCGTGGTCTGCTTCGCCGGCGAACATATTGTGATATCCGCATTGCTCGGGAGTGTCTTTCACCACGATCGCAAGAACTATGGCGACAATCGTTGCCACACCCGCCGGAATCCAGAACAGCCATCTCCAATGATGCTGCGCGAGATGCCACATGCCCAGGAAAGTGCCGCCGGCTAGAAGCACGGGTAGCAGCTTGTTGGCGAGCAGGCGGCCAAGGTTGATCATGAACCCGAAAATTCCCGCAAAGGTTCCACGCTGTTTCTCGCTGAACCACGCACTATTAATTTTAATGAAGCCCGGTGATCCGAA
>CBHWET010000479.1:0-3620 GCA_966112985.1 uncultured bacterium
GGGGAAGTGGCGCCGGTGCTTGCGTTGGATGGAACGGGTCTTCGCAATCACCGGCTTCTACTTTGTCACTTATCACCTTTGCTTCACGCTTGATGTCGTGACTTCGCCTTCAATGTCGCCGGCATTGCGGGGCACTTCATTCAAGACAGGAGATTGGGTGCTGAGCGAACGCCTGTCATTATGGTTCTGTAAACCAAAACGATGGAATGCGGTTCGATTCCATGATTCGGAAGGAATGTTGGTCATGAAACGCGTTCTGGCTTTTGCCGGGGAGACAATTGCCTTGTCTAAAGAAGAGGTGCTGATCGATGGAAAAGCCATTCGGCGTCCGGGTTCGCTAAGTCATCTGCAGTATTATCCATATGGAAATCTTCGTGCGGGACACTCGTTTGCAGTGACGAATGGCTTTTATGTGCTGGGAGATAATTCTCGGGATTCGCAGGACAGCCGCTTCGAAGGGCCGATTCTTCGAGAACAGATTGATGCACGGCCCTGGGTTGTCATCTGGCCACTCGCGCACGCGCACTTTGTGAATCCGTGATATCGAAGTTCACGCTTCAATGTTCATTGTAGTTCGGGAGAACAACAACGTTCTGCAACAGGAGGCAAGAATGGTTCAAGGCGCAGGTAACTCGATCCAGAAGCGGCTGCCTTTTCCAGGCGCGGAGTCAACACCGCAACGGCCATTCAATCGCTCGGCGCCTTTGCGAACGATGGCGAGACCGATTCCCGTTCCCGAATAAACGGCCGCCGTGTGCAAACGGGAAAAGACACCAAAAATTTTCTCGTGATATTCGGGTGCGATGCCGATGCCGTGATCTTCTACCCATAACCGGACGGCTTTGCCTGCGCATTCAGTGCGAATGTTAATTCTAGGAGCGGTTCCCGGAGACACATACTTGATGGCGTTCGAAATGAGGTTCGTCACCATATTTTCAATCGTCGCGGCGTGGCCGGTCACGGGCAGGATTGGTTCATGAATAGTAATCTCCGCTCTGGTGGATTGAATGTCAGCGGTTTGAAAATTGAGGGCGTTGTCGATTACCTGTCTCAAATTGACAGTAGTGAGCGTGAGTTCATCCCGGCTTAAGGTGCTGTAAGAAAGCAAATCCTGGATGATCATGTCCATATGGTCGACCGATTTGATAACGCGGTCCAAATAAGTGAGAGCGTCGCCTTCCAGTCGCGGGCCATAGTCTTCCAGGACTGCTTCGGAAAATCCTTTTATCGAACGGAGAGGGGCTCGAAGGTCGTGAGCAACGCTATAGGTAAACACTTGCATCTGTTCGTTGCTCTCCTTGAGTGCATCGGTGCGGTTTTGGACGCGTTGCTCGAGATCCTGGTTCAGTTTTGTGAGGGCGTCATTGCTGTGGCGCAACGCCTGGTCGCGCTCCTGGATTTGCGCCAACATCTGGTTAAATGTGTCGGCGAGAAGGCCAATTTCGTCGTCAGCTCGCTTTTTTGCGCGGACCGAAAAGTCGTTTTTTTCTGAAACAACGCGAGCCGTTTGGGCCAGTTCTACAACAGGTTCGGACACGCGTTTTTGGAGCCGAATCGAGACGAAGTACGCCGTAAAGCCCGACAGCACCAGCAACAACAGGGCAATCTCTACGTAGGTGCGCACCCTGGCGTAGAGTTTCTCCAACTCCGATTCAAGAAACACAACGCCGATTGCCCGATCGTTCGCCACAATGTTTGCATAAACCGTCAAACGTCCGCGTTCGAAATGGTGCGATAACTTGTCCGGGCTCGGAGTGAGTTCCAGTTTTGTGCCCGGACGAACGTACGTGGCAAAGATAGTGCGGTTAGAGCGGTAGATGCCCGCTGAGGTGATGCTGCCGCGCGATCGCAGGGAACTAAGCGTGCTTTCGGCAGCTTCGGCATCTTCGAAAATCAGGGCGGATTGGACATTCACAGCCAACATCCGGGCGAGAGTCGAGAGATCATTGATCATGAAATGTTTGAACGTGATATAGTCGTAGATGACGAACCCTGCGCACGCGAGCAACAGCGACATGAGGCTCGTCAACATGATGACGTGCTGCAGCTGGCGCTTCAGCGGACTGTCATTGGTCACGCGTTTCAAAAGTCCTTTCGTGGCCCGTTCTGAACCTTCGCGAGCTTCAGCAATTGCGAGCTCAGTTTGATGCGAGATTCTTTCAATCTCGCCAGGTTAACTTCGAAACGCAGTTTTCCCTTATCGGTGTAAAATCGTATGTGCCCTCCAATATCGGTAAACCGTTCGCCTTCGCCCACGGTCAGCACGGGCAGTTTCGTCAGAGACCGAAGAATTGACCTGAGATTATCTTCTTCTGATTTGCTGATGTAGAGCGCATGACAGAGGTCAATTTCTCCTGCGTGGCGCAAATATCGGATCACAACCGAACGTCCCTGAATTTTTTCATCAGCCACGGCTTCGTTGAGCGCAGTTCCAAAAGGATTGTTTCCGAGCACACCAATGATCAGAGGAGCCTGTTTGGATGGAAAACTATCCGGCGGCCATTCGGTGTATTGCAGGAAGTTGAAGAGAAACACCGCCTGCAATTTATATTCCAGCGCCTGGGCACTCACACCGGATGGTAAGATAAGAGTAAAGACCACAAACCCGGGTAATGCACGTAATACGCCGGTTAGAAATCCGCGCCGTCTTAGCTGATTTAAAAGCGCCATGTTATTTTCCCATAAACTCCGCGTTCAATTACGGTCTGCTCGCCTCCAATTGCCGTCGGTCGAAATTCGAGATGGCGGCTCGACAGAAGATTCTGTCCGACTATCGCAACCTCAGTATGCCTTCCGATCTTCCACGCCAGCCTGGCGTCAAGAGAGACGTATTCATCCACATCGATCGCCGATAGCTTGCCCACATAACGAAAAATGGTATCGAACTCGACGGACTTTCCGAGGTCGGCAGATGAATGCAGGAAGAATTGGTGACGCGGGCTTGTGCCTTCCTGCCGCTTGATAAAGAGGTCAAGGCTTCGTGGGCCCAGATCGATGTCGCTATGAAGAAAACTGTAACCGCCGCTGACACGCCACGCCGTTGTTACTTGGACCGTTGGGGCCACTTCGAAACCATAGTTTTCAGCAGAGGCTTCGTTTGCAAAAACCGCTAGCGTAGGAGTAACGGGTTCGACGCTGCCGAGATTGTCATAAAAATTGTAGAAGCTTGCGACGTCGACGAACAGCCTTTCGAGCGGCTGCACGCGATAGCCAAGTTCGCACGCAATCAATTCTTCAGATTCAAAACCTCGCTGACCCTTAAATGTAAAAGTTCCAGGGGGCAATCCCGCTGGATTACCGACCACGTCGTCTTCGATCCGTGATGGAGTGCGTACCGCCCTTGATACCGCCGCCCAGAGGACGTGATGTTCGATGGGCGTCCATACGAGTTTAATACTCGGCTGAAATTCAAATCCCGTAAAATCGTTGTGCTCAAATTTGGACCCGATCGTTAAATGCCACTTGTCTGGCGCGATGACAATTTCGTCCTGGAGGAACGAGGTGAATAACTGCGTCGTACGACTGCGAGGAAAGAGCGACAGGCCAAGCGTGCCGTCAAAGGTGTCATGACTGACTCGATAACCGAGTCCCCAGGTGAAATGTTGGCGCGGCAGTTGAAT
>CBHWET010000480.1:0-3616 GCA_966112985.1 uncultured bacterium
TCGGGAATTAAATTTGCACTCGGCGAAAACGTGAAGCAATCGAACTGGGGCGAAAAGTATCGCACGCGTTTTCCACAGAGCCGCATGGGGGTGAAGACGTTTGTCCGCAATCGTTTCGTCGCCGCGCAGCAATACCTCGCCGCGTGGGAAAGCTATCGCAATGAAGGCGGAGCACCACCGGCGCGTGATCTGGAGCTCGAAGCTATCGGCGAAATCCTCCAGGGCAAACGTTGGATCCATTCACATTCTTATCGTCAGGATGAAATCCTGATGCTGCTCCGGTTGATGCAGGATTTTAAAGTGCAGATCGCCACGTTCCAGCATGTGTTGGAGGGTTACAAAATTGCTGACGAACTGGCAGCAGGTCACGTCGGTGCGTCAACGTTCGCGGACTGGTGGGCTTACAAATTCGAGGTGTTCGATGCTATTCCGTACAACGCAAGCTTGATGCACGATCGTGGGGTGCTGGTATCGATCAATTCCGACTCACACGATCTCGCGCGCCACCTGAATTTCGAAGCGGCGAAGACCGTAAAGTTTGGGGGCACACCGGAAGAGGAAGCGTTGAAATTCGTGACCATCAATCCAGCGAAACAGCTGCGCATCGACAAACATGTCGGTTCGCTCGAAGCAGGAAAAGATGCCGACTTTGTGATCTGGTCGAAGTCACCGCTGGATTCCAGTGCCGTTTGTTTACAAACCTGGATTGAGGGCAAAAAATATTTCGATCGCGCTCTTGATGCCCAACGAATCAAGACGCTCGAGAACGAACGGGTGGCGATTTTGAAGAAAGCGAAACAGATTCTGGGAGTCGACGGCGGAGGCGACAGCAAAGATCCTCAAGTGAAGAAGTTTCTTAGCCGTTCCCTGGAACATCAATATGACGGCGTGAATCGCCATTGCCTTGACGATAACGACGAATAACGGCCGTCCTGAAATTTACTTCCATGAAAGATCACTTTTTAAACATTCGAAGGTCCGCACTCACGATTCTTGCGGCCAGCGTCGGTTTCTTTAGCTCTGCACACAGCGAAACCCTTCTGCTCGAGAACGCAATGATTCATACCGTTGTGGGCAGCAACATCACTTCGGGCAGGATTCTAATTCAGGACGGCACCATTCGAGAGGTAGGCGCTATTGGCGAATTTGACTTTCACCCTAGTTCCACCAACACGACGAAGATCGATCTGAAAGGGATGCATTTATATCCCGGCCTGATCGCGATGGATACGACGGTCGGCCTTACGGAAATCGGGGCTGTTCGCGCGACGCGTGACGAGAGTGAAGTCGGCGAGTTTGTTCCAGATGTTGAATCATGGATTGCGGTGAATCCTTCATCTGAAGTGATTCCAGTCGTTCGCGCCAATGGCGTCGGATATATCGAACCGGCTCCGCAAGGTGCCGCCGTGCCGGGACAATCGAGTGTCGTTACTCTTGAGGGCTGGACCACCGAAGAAATGGTCTTGAAGAAGAATGCCGCGCTGCATGTCGTCTGGCCCGACATGGACCTCGATCTGACACCCAAGGAGAAATTCGGCGGTGATAAATCCAAATGGAAATCCGTCGAAGACCAAGCGAAGGAGCGCGACAAGAAAATCAAATCGCTTGAAGACTTCTTCTACGAGGCGCGCGCGTATGCGAAAGCAAAGCAAGCAGTCGAAAAAGGTTCGCCGAAGCCGCAGTTTGTTCCCGCATGGGAGGCAATGCTGCCCTATGTCAGCGGCAATGCGCCCGTTATGATTTACGCGAATGAACGCCGTCAGATTAGTCACGCCATCAAATGGGCGCAGACTAATGAGCTCAAAGCCGTAATCGTTGGAGCACGCGATGCAGTTCTCGTGACTAACGAACTGCTCGCCGCCAAATTTCCTGTTGTATACGAAAATGTCTACACGCCGCGGTTCCGCGATACGGAATCATACAGCTTGCATTACAAAACTCCCGCTCTCCTCCATCAAGCAGGCATCAAACTCTGCATCAGCATGGGGCCGGAAACATTTGATGCTCCATTGACCAAGAATCTTCCGTATCACGCAGCTCAGTCGATTGCATTTGGGTTGCCAGAAGATGCAGCATTAAAAAGCATCACGCTTCATCCCGCACAGCTTCTCGGTGTGGCAGATAAGATTGGATCCATCGAAGTGGGCAAGATCGCCACTCTTTTTGCAACCGACGGCAACGTTTTCGACCTTCGCTCACATGTGAAGCGCATGTGGATTGCCGGCAGAGAGATCAATTTGGAGAATCGGCATACACGCCTTTACGAGAAATACAGCGGACGCCCGAAAAGAAAATAGCTTATGCGCTTCAGCACTTTGGTTTCCGCCGTAATTATAGCTGGGCAGCTAACGGCTTTCGCCGAACCTGACGTTATCATTCGAAATGGAGTCATCCATGATGGCAGCGGCCAAAAGCCCTACCGCGGTGACATCGCAATTGAAGGAGACAAAATCGCCAGGATCGGTGACTTGAAGGAAGTTCACGCCAGGACCGACATTGACGCGATGGGACTCGCGGTTGCCCCAGGTTTCATCAACATGCTCAGCTGGGCCGGAACGAAATTGATTCATGATGGCCGTTCGCAAAGTGATATTCGCCAGGGCGTCACGCTGGAAGTGATGGGTGAAGGCGAGTCCGTGGGACCGCTCAACGAGGCGATGAAGAAGGACATGCAGGCAGGTCAGGGCGATATCAAATTTCCCGTCGAATGGACGACACTTGGCGAAGGTGCCGAGTGGCTTGAAAAGCGCGGGGTCTCTTGCAACTTTGCCTGGTTTGTCGGCGCAGGCACCATCCGCCAGCACGAACTCGGTGAAGTGGACCGCGCACCAACGACCGCAGAGTTGGAGCGAATGAAAAAACTGGTCGCACAGGCAATGGAAGAAGGCGCCGTTGGTGTGAGCAGTGCCTTGATTTACGCTCCTGGCGTTTATGCCAAAACTGACGAACTCATCGAATTGGCGCGTGTAGCCTCCAAATACAACGGCCTTTACGCTTCACATATGCGCAGTGAGGGGAACCGTCTGTTGGAAGCCATCGACGAATTTGTGACGATCTGCCGCGAAGCAAACATTCGTGGTGAAATTTATCATCTGAAGGCCGCAGGCAAGGCAAACTGGTCCAAACTCGACACCGCCATCAAAACCATCGAAAGCGCCCGGCAGTCCGGTTTGAAAGTCTCTGCGGATATGTACAACTACACCGCGGCAGCCACTGGATTGGATGCGATGATGCCGCCGTGGGTTCACGAAGGCGGTTTTGCAAAATGGGTGGAACGAATGAAAGCCCCTGCATCTCGTGCCCGTTTGCTGAAAGAAATCGCGACGCCCGGCAATGATTGGGAGAATTTTTATCTTGCAGCCGGTTCGCCCGACAAAATCCTTCTCGTCGGCTTCCGCAATGAGAAATTGAAACCGCTTACCGGCAAGACTTTGGCGCAGGTCGCGACAATGCGGAAAACATCTCCGATCGAAACGGCGATGGACCTTGTCATCGAAGACGGCAGCCGCGTCGACGTCGTTTATTTTTTGATGTCAGAAGAAAATGTCCGCAAACAGCTGAAGCTTCCGTGGGTATCGTTCTGTTCTGATGCGGGCTCCTATGCCCCGGAAGGTGT
>CBHWET010000481.1:0-3612 GCA_966112985.1 uncultured bacterium
CATCGCGATTTTTTGTGCCCGAAAATCGCGATGTAAGACTCACAGTGCGATTTTTAGAGACAAAAAAGGTCGATGTAAGACTCGCATTGCCATTTGGGGAGCCAAAAGACCATGATGTAAGACTTACAATCGAATTTTTGGTCGCACGAAACGGTGATGTAAGACGTGTTGCCGGCATTTATTTCGGCTAAATGGGCCCGTCAAATCGGTACCGCCCGTTGCAGCGATCGAAATCCAACGTGAGACTCTCACATCATCCTGTGCCGCGGCCTGAGCGGGACATTCAGCAAATCAAAGACCTATTCCCCGATTACGTCCCAACCGAAAAACTTTGGGTCCGGATACCACAACACTGGCTTCCAATCCACGGTGGTGATGCAACTCGCTGGCAAGAACACGTCCAGATTATCGCAGGACGTCCGCAGCACAGGCATGTTTTGCCACGGTCATCATTGCTGCAAAAATTACTTAAACGAAAGTTCATAGGTCGGCCCTTTAATGACTCTCTCATCCTATCTAATGTGCTATTATTATAGCATTGCATTGCCACCAGACGTTGCTAGCCTCCGAAGTTGCCAGGAGTGTGTTTCCTCGCATGGTCACTATCAGTATGAAGCGTAATTCGATTGTCACTTTCGTTTGCACATTGCTTGTCCTGTTTCTCCAGTCCTTCTCGGAGGTGGTCGCAGCCGTGCCCGGAGATGAGCATTGGGACAATCAATTCGGGCCTGCTGGAGCGAACGACATTTTGAACACCGTCGCCACGTTCCGCGGAAAAGTTTACATCGGCGGCTGGTTCACCGGCGCCGGCAATTCGCGCGCGAATTTCATCGCTGGCTATGACGGCACAAATTGGTTCCCGCTCAATAATGGTATCAGCGGCGGTTTGAATACCACCCTCGTCTTCACGTTGACGTCCGATAGCAATTACCTCTACGTCGGTGGATGGTTTACCAATGCGGATGGTTCCGGTGCCAAATATCTTGGACGTTGGGACGGCAGCAGCTGGTCGCCGCTCGGAAATAATACAGCCAACAACCCGAACAGCATTGTCGAAGCACTGAAGGTTGTCGGGTCCGATCTCTATGTCGGCGGGGTCTTCACGACCAATGGCGCGGTTGTCGTCAACCGAATTGCCCGCTGGGACGGAAATAATTGGTTTGCTCTTGGCTCCGGAATCAGCGGAGGAACTTCACCTTACGTCGGCGCCATCGAACACGACGGTGCCAACCTTTATGTAGGCGGCACTTTTAATCAGGCCGGCGGCAACAACGCCACAAACGTCGCAAAATGGAATGGCAGCTCATGGTCCGCCCTCGGCAACGGCTTGCCGGGACCGGTCCGTAGTCTCACCATGCACGGTGGTGTTCTTTATGCCGCGGGAAGCTTCACCAATAGCACTCTTGCAATAACCAATCTCGCGCAATGGAATGGCTCTACCTGGTTGCCTGTGGGCACGGGTGCGAATCGCACCGTTTGGGACCTTGTTTCGGATGGAACGACTCTCTACGCAGGCGGTAATTTCAATAAGATCGATGGCACCACCGCCGTGAGCATTGCGCGATGGAATGGCGGCACGTGGTCACCGCTTGGCGCCGGTTTGAACGGCTTCGGTATCGGCAGTTCTCCATTGGGTGCCTACAAACTCTGCCTCACAACGAATGGTCTTTTTGCCGCCGGCGTTTTTAACCAGGCCGGCACAGTCGGCTGCAGCCACGTCGCTAAATGGGATGGCACTAATTGGACGGCATTAGGTGGCACCGTAAGCAAAGGCACGACACATTTTATCGGCACGGTAAGAGCGCTGCGTCCAGACGGAACGAATTTCTACGCCGGCGGATCATTTACCGAAGCGGGCCAGATAATCGTAAACGGTATCGCGAAATGGAATGGAACGAATTGGGCGGCTCTTGGAGGCGGCCTCACCAGCCCGTTCAGCTCCAGCACCGGAACTCCAACAATTAACGACATTGTCGTGTCGGGAAATGATGTGTATGCCGCCGGCAATTTCACCAACGCGAGCGGCGTGATCGTCAAAGGCGTCGCTCACTGGGACGGCAATAGCTGGCAACCAATGGGCGCGGGTTTCAATAACACCGTTAATACTCTCGTATTCCACAAAGGCGTCCTGTTCGCGGGGGGAACTTTCACCGGCCTCGGCAACGGCACCGGCTCCCTCCACGGCATCGCGCAATGGGATGGAAGCACCTGGCAAGATGTTCCATTGATCGAATCATGGCGGGTGAACAATTCTTTTAGCGTTCTCATCTCGGACGGGACTGACCTTTACGCGGGCGGAAACTTCCTCGTTGCCTGGGGCTTTTCACCGCAATATCCGGACACCGGCGCGGTAGTAAACAATCTCGGCCGTTGGGACGGCAGCTTCTGGTGGCCAATCGGCGCATCGCCAAACAACACCGTTGCCTCGCTCGCCCTGAACGACGGCACCCTCTATGCCGGCGGAAGTTTCACCAGTATCGGCGGTGTCACCGCAAATCGCATCGCCAAAGCGACTGGAACCAACTGGTCTGCCGTCGGGGGGAGCGGCGTCATTGGAAGTACAGCGTCTGCCAGCGTTTCCGCCATAGTCTTGAAAGGCAACGACGTCATCATCGCCGGCAGCTTTACCAATGCGGGTGGCGTCACTGGAATCAATACGCCCGGCCTGGCCGTATGGGATGGCACAACTTGGTCAACCCTCGGTAGCGGCATCGTCGGCAATCCCAATACGGCGACTGCAAGCGCACTCGCTCTGATCAATAACGACCTCTACGTCGGCGGCTCCTTCATCTTTGCCGGTGATAAACCGTCTATGTTCATTGCTCGCTGGAACGATCAACTGAACTTCTATCCCCCTCCTCACCCGCTCCTAAGCGCGATGACATTGACATCAAACCAACCTCGATTTCGTCTGACCGGTACCAGCGGTGAGCGATACATTCTGCAAGGCTCCTCAAACCTCACGAACTGGACTCCGCTCCTGACGAACAGCGCATTATATTACGACTTCATTGATACCAGCGCCTCGAACGCGAATTCACGCTTTTACCGGGCTATCGTGACACCGTAAAATGCTCGGCGCTTGGAGAAAACCCAAATCATCCACGCATTACCTGGAATGGGCGCTGATCATCGGATGTATCCGACGCCATGGTCGAGCATCCCACATTTCGTCGCGCGCGACTGGATGCGGCATTCAGGAGAGGCAACTCTGGCAGATGTCGCGCGCTCGATGTGCACGGCTCACAACATCAAGGACGGTGACATTTTGATCGGCTCCTCCCTTGGTGGAATGGTTGCTTGCGAGATCACCAAACTCCGACGAATCCCGAAACTGTATCTGGTGGGAAGTGCGATACGGAAAGAAGAAGTGAGCAAGCTGTTGAAAGCACTTCATCCCCTCGCGAAAGTCGCACCTCTCGAATGGATCCAGGTATCCGCGGGCAAATGCGCCAATGAACTCGCACAGATGTTTTCTGATGCTGAACCTTCGTTCGTGCGCATGATGTGCGAAGCCGTTTTCAAATGGGATGGATTGGGCGAAACAAAGACGAAGGTTTTTAGAATCCACGGCAAAGACGATTTTGTAATCCCTCCCCCAAGGGCCGTTGA
>CBHWET010000482.1:0-3603 GCA_966112985.1 uncultured bacterium
TGGAAAACGAGGTAGAAGCCTTCTGGACCGATTTCCATGCCATGGGAAATGGGGTAGAAGCTTGCTGGGCCGGTTTCCATGTCATGGAACGCGGAGTAGCAGCCTTCTGGGTCTGTTTCCATGCCATCGAACGTGGAATAGAAGCTTTCTACTCCGATTTCCGGGCCTTGGATTTTCGTCCAGAAGCTTGCTTCCCCGATTTTCCCGTGCCCGAAAACAGTCCATCGGGCAGATGCACCGCGGTTCCGTTGCGATCAACTTCGGTTTCGGCGGAAGTGCTTCAACCCGAGAAAACAACATTCAATCGAAAACGGGTGAAGAGCGATTTTGTGGAAACGATTGACGCTAGTGCGGTTTGCTCGTCAACACCCGTCCGGCGCCTGTCACCAAATCACCGTAAATAATAGACAAAGTCCGACTCTAACGTGAACGACGTAAAACGTACACGCCTTCCGTTGCACGACTGAACTTTGTTCGCTCCTTGAATTCCCGCCAGTAAAGTTCCGGTCGATAGGTATCGCGCCAAAAAACATCCAACGCCGCCACCTGTTGGTAGGGCTCTGCGGAGGCTTTGTTGAGCTCGCGTTTCACCAACTCCATTTTTGGGCCGAAAACAATGACGTAATCGGGCGCAACCTTCCCGTAAAAAAGAATTGGATCAACACCTTCAAACTCACGACTCGTTGTTGCTTGCAATTGCCAACCGTAGACAGGATTCGGAGCGTGGAACATCAGCGGATAAGTCATATGATCCGGCACGACCCAAACGGATGCGCGAGCGGGAATGTTTTTTCGGATCCATTCTGCGGTCGGTTTGTAAGGATCCATCGGCGGGTGCGTTAGCTCTTCAATATAACGCACCACCGTCGAATGCAGTTCAAAAGGTCGCAACGTGACGCCTTGAAAAAGATTTGTGCCGAACGCAAGGAGAACCAACGGCAATGCAAGCCATGTCATTTTGCGCGTCAGAACAATCACGACGCGAACCGCTATGAAGATGCAAAACGGGATAATCGGAGCCAGATAACGAACATCCGCATGCAAGGTCTCCTCGCCCATGATTTGCGGCGAGACCAGACTGATGACGAGGATATAAAGCAACCACGCGCAACTGGCACGCAGAAGCCAGAGATCACGGAACCACAACGCGACAAATGGCGCGATCAGCAGAAGCAGTCCCGGTCCAAATTCGCACGCGCTTAAATCAAAAATGCTCACGCACGCGAGCCACACGCGTAACGAGAATGTCGTGAGCGAAATACCGGCGCTGTTCGCCGTTGTAAATGGATTCCAAACCGACAACACAACCAATACGACAATGAGTTGCGGCAATAACAACACAGCCCATTCTTTGAAAGCCAACCTTCGCCGTTTGCGCCCCCAAGCCACATAATCCACCAGCAAACAACTTAGCAACGCGACATAGTTCAGATAATTCGCCGCGAACAGCGCGATTCCCAACAGTGCCAGCCAAAGGAGTTCGCGGATTCGACCACTCCAGTTTACGTACAGATAAACGATGGCCGTCGAACAAAACAATGCGATGCCGTAATAGCGACATTGGCGAAAGAACAGGAAAAGCGAGACCGTGCCAAGAATGGCGATGCTAAATAGCAGTGGTGTTTTCCAGTCCGTGGATTGCTTCAACCAACGTAGAACAAGCATGATCCAAAGCACTCCACACAAAGCAAACGGAAGCCGCGCCGCAAACGAACTTTCTCCAAACAACCCGAACGATGCAGCGGTAACATAAGCGGGCAACGGCGGCGTTGAGCGATCATGCAGGTCATGCAGAAGCGCGCCATGGCGGTATGCGACAAGATTATGCCCAATAACCGCCGTTGTATCGCCACTCGCGAGGACGCCTTTTGCACTCAGTGCAATCAACGCTTCGTCATCCCACAGACTGTAATGACCGAGCCGAACAAAAAGGAATGCGAGAGAAGTGACGGCGAGAAGAACAGCAATTAAATTGCGATGCTTCAGCCCGATCATTCAAATCCTTCCATCACGAAAACCCGCGGATTTTCGTAGCGGTTAACCAACTGAGGCAGCGCAAGATCGATTGGCTTTTCGGCAACTTTGTGTTCCTGGCGAAAGTACCCAGCGTGATACGTCCACGCATCGTAATAAGGCCAATCCATTGAATTGCCGTTTGGGGAAACAGGTTTCAACAACCTCGGTTTGCGTTTACTGCTCGGCGAACGTTCATCGCCTATCCACCAGACTCGATTACCCGATTTAAGCGTAGCCGCGATTTTATCGAGCACAGGCCGAACCGCCTCCTCCTGCGACAGAAATTCCATTTTTTCTTTGATCAGGTCGTAGCGATGAAATTTGTGAAATGGGATTTCCGGCAACGTAGTCCACGGAGTTCTGCCATGATAGTAGTGTTCGAATGTGACGCCAAAAAACCAGGGATTAAGAACAATTAAATCGCCCTCTCCTGCCCTCTGCTCCATTTCTCTCGCGATAAGGTCAATGTTGGTCTGACGGACATTAACCGAGCGCCACGCCGATGGAATCACGGCGCATAATAACGCAATGAGAAAAACCGTGCGTAGAATTCGCGCGCGATATAGCGTGATGACTGATAAGATGGCATCGATCGAGACGGCCGCGATCGCCATGAACGCTACGTAATACCAGGGTTGGGTATAATAACTGAGCAAGCGGAGGAAAATAAAATAGCCGCCGGTGGCAACAATTAGAGTCACCAGGGCAAAGAATACAGCATTCGATTGATCGACCGTCAAACGTACGGGTGAAGTCCGCGAGAGACTCAATGCGCCGATGGCAATCGCGCCCAGAAAAAGAACTGCCCAGACCATGTTTAGCTCGACCGATTCGACGTTGATCGCCTCCGAGAATTTAAACCAAAGCCAACCCGCGGTGACGGGCATTCGCACCAAAGCATTCCACGCTTTTGCATGCGACAGCGGCCCGATATAGGGAATGAGAGAAATCGCGGCGACGGCGCCGACCGACAGAATAGCGATGCTGTGCTTCCAGGCTTTGCGTCGCGCGGTCACCGCGACAGCACCGCAGCAGATCGCGAATAGCAGCACAGCATTGTAATAAAGCGTCTGCACGCTGAGGACGGAGGAAACCGTCGCCAATAGAAAGTTCCGCAGCGTTGCCTGTTGCGCGAACCTCCAGATCAACCCAAAGGTCATAAGAATTAAAAACATTCCCATTCCATAGGCCCGCATTGTGTCTCCCCAACGAATAATCGATGGACTAAGCCCCAGTAGCAGGAGGGACCAAAGAGGAAACCGAAACTTCAACGCACGCGCGTTAAACCAAAGCGCGCCTACAATTGCCGACCCGATACACGCACCCAAAAGACGAAACTGCCAGTCATCGGTCAGACCGACGGCACAAAACAAGCGAACCATCGTCAGCCAAAGCATGGGAAACGAATCAAACTCGATGTACCGCCAAACGTCAGAAAAAGCAGGCAGACTGGACAGCTCGACCGTATTCACTTCATCACGCCACAGTCCGCCAGCGTTTTGGAATCGCATCCCATGGAGAATTACCAGCAGCAACGTAATGCCGATGGCGAGCAGCCATTCAAGTCGCGGAAAAATTTTGCACGGG
>CBHWET010000483.1:0-3593 GCA_966112985.1 uncultured bacterium
TGGTAACCCGCGTTTTGCCGCGTGGTAACTGGCAGGATGACAGCGGCGAAATTGTGGCTCCGGCAGTCCCGCATTTTCTACCACAGCCCGTAAATCCCGAAAATCGCCGCCTCACACGACTCGACCTTGCGAAGTGGCTGGTCTCGAAAGACAACCCACTTACCGCGCGAACAGTGATGAATCGGATGTGGAAACAATTCTTTGGCACCGGGCTTTCAGCGGTCGTTGATGATCTCGGCGCGCAGGGCGAATGGCCGGTTCATCCTGAGCTGCTCGATTGGCTCGCTGTTGAATTTTCCGAGAGCGGCTGGGACGTGAAACACACGGTGAAACTGATGGTGATGTCATCGGCGTATCAACAGGATTCAAACCTCCGCCCCTCGCTCAAAGATATCGATCCGGCCAATCGCCTCGTATCATGCCAATCTCCGCGCCGACTCGACGCCGAATTCGTCCGCGACAATGCACTGGCGGTTTCTGGATTGCTGAACACTGATATCGGCGGGCCAAGCGCCCACCCGTATCAACCGCCGGGCTTTTACGCGAACATCCAATTCCCAGAGCGTGACTACTATCCCGACAAAGATGCACGCCAGTATCGACGCGGCGTTTATACGTGGTGGCAACGCACGTTCCTGCATCCGATGATGGCCAACTTCGATGCGCCATCCCGCGAAGAATCTGTGTGCGCCCGCAATTTCTCCAATACTCCACAGCAAGGCCTCACATTGTTGAACGATCCGACATTTGTGGAAGCATCACGTGTCTTTGCGGCAAAATTGTTGGAGAACAAAAAGCAGACGGATGATCAGCGTCTCGATGCTGCCTTTGATCGTGCCCTTGCACGTGCGGCGAAACAAAAGGAAAAGGAATCGTTGAAGCGTTTTCTTGCGGAGCAGCGGAAACATTATGCCGAACATTCGGATGAATCCGAAAAACTGCTCCACGTCGGATTGGCCCCCACACCGCAGAACAGTGACAAGGCTGAACTGGCGGCATGGACGCAAGTCTGTCGCGTTATCATGAATCTGCACGAGACGATTACGAAATACTGATGCTTATGAACCAGGATTTTGACGCTGAAAAGTTTGCGCTGAGCATCAATCGCCGGACGTTTCTCGGTCGAGCCGCTTATGGACTTGGCGGAATTGCATTGGCGGCATTGCTCGATCCGAAACTCATCGGGAGCGCCCGCGCTGCGGCAGATACGAAGTGGCGGGGTATAATTAATCCGCCGCATTATCCAATTCGAGCACGACGGATTATTCATTTGTGCATGGCGGGCGGACCGTCACACCTGGAGAGTTTTGATTTTAAACCGAAGCTGAAAGAGCTGCACGACAAGCCATTTCCGGAATCCTTTACGAAGGGACAACAATTGGCGCAGCTGCAGGGGGCTGTGTTGAAAGCCCGTGGGCCGTTTTGTGAATTTAAAAAGCATGGCAAGTCTGGCCAGGAAATCTCGTCGCTGTTTCCGCACATCGCCGGAATCGCGGATGACATCTGCATTGTGCGATCAATGCATACGGAGCAGATTAACCATGATCCGGCTCATGCCTTCATGAATTCCGGTTCGATTATCAAAGGCCGTCCAAGCATGGGTTCGTGGTTGCTTTATGGCCTCGGAGCGGAAACAGATAATTTGCCGGGCTTTGTCGTTCTTACTTCGCGTGGCAAATCAGGCGTTCAGCCAGTTTCAGCCCGTCAATGGTCGAGCGGTTTCCTGCCGAGTAAGTTCCAGGGGATCCAATTCCAATCGCGCGGCGATGCGGTTCATTATGTCGGAAACCCGGAAGGAGTCTGCCAAAGCACCCAAAGACAAGTGGTCGAAGAAATTAACCGGCTCAATGGCATTCTGGCTGAGGATCACGTCGATCCCGAAATTCAAACGCGTGTGAGCCAATACGAGTTGGCCTTCCGCATGCAAACGTCAGTTCCGGAGCTCACTGACTTTGCCAGCGAACCAAAACACATCCTTGATTTGTACGGCATCAAAGAGCCCGGCGATGGGACGTTCGCTTCCAATTGCCTGATGGCTCGTCGGCTGGCGGAACGGGGTGTCCGGTTTGTGCAGGTTTATCATCGTGCATGGGATCATCATGGGAATATCGAAGCAGATATGCCGGTGTCAGCCCGCGACGTCGATCAGGCTTCGGCGGCGCTAATTCACGATTTGAAACAACGCGGAATGCTGGAAGACACATTGGTCTTGTGGGGTGGTGAATTCGGCCGCACTCCAATGGGACAAGGCACAGGACGCGATCATCATATCAATGCGTTTTCTGTATGGATGGCGGGGGGTGGCATCAAAGGCGGAATGACGTGGGGGAGCACTGATGAATTGGGTTATCGATTCGTCGATGATAACCAGAAGATGCATGTACACGATCTACATGCGACGATGCTCCATCTTTGCGGTATTGACCATAAACGTCTCACGTTCCGCTTTCAGGGGCGCGATTTCCGGCTGACTGATGTTGCCGGTGAAATCGCCAAGGGCATTATCGCATAACCTCGTTGCCTTTTTTTGTCGCCGTCTGCTTGCGAAACTGGAATCAATGAGCAGATGTTTCGATTTTGTTTTTCGCTGGCGGCGGTTCTGAGCTTCCTCGCCAACGCTGTCGCTGGCATTGATACAAACAAGCACGTCATCCTCATCACGATCGACGGTGGAGCCGCATATTATTTCAACGACCCCAAAGCCGCGTTACCAAACCTTCGGAAACTGGCGTCCCAAGGCGTAGTCGCGAAGGGAATGAAGGTTTCCAATCCGGCCGTTACGTGGCCGAATCACACCACTCTGATAACGGGCGTCGCGCCCAGGAAACATTCCGTTCTCTACAACGGGATTATGCTTCGAACCGCCAAAAACGGCCTCACCCGGAGCTCGGAACGAACACAAGCAGAACTAATCGCGGTGCCGACAGTGTTCGACTTCTTACATGCGAAAGGGTTCAGCACTGCTGGAGTGAACTGGCCGTGCACAATCGGATCAACCGGCCTCGACGTGACGTTTCCGGATGTCCAGAATCAGCTTCGTTACACCACTCCGCAACTTGTTAAGGATTTGACTGCGCAAGGTATTCTTGACGATTCGAGCGAAAAGGCGTTCGACAACAAAACAGGGCCGAAGCGGGATGCGATCTGGGCGGACACCGCCTGCTATTTGCTGCGGACCCATCCACCGAATTTGATGTTGTTGCATTTCCTCCAGGCCGATAGCACGCAACATCAACTCGGACCGCAGTGTCCCCAGGCGTACGAAGCGTTACGTTTAATCGATCAACATATTGGCAAAATCGTTGCGACCCTTGAAGCAACAGGACTGCGCGATAGCACATCAATCATCATCACAGCCGATCATGGGTTTGTAGCCGTCAAAAAGCATATCGTCGTGAACGGAATTTTGGCTAAAGCCGGTCTGCTGGAGACGTCGGACGGAAAGGCGCGCGTTCAAATGATCTCCGAAGGGGGAACTGCGATGGTCTATTTCCATGCAAAAGAGTCCAAAGACGCCGATCGGCGCCAAGTTCTCAATCTCTTTAAAAAACAGGAAGGAATCGAGCGGATCATCGAATCAAAGGATTTTGAAA
>CBHWET010000484.1:0-3573 GCA_966112985.1 uncultured bacterium
AGCCTTTGCCTGAATACAACGAGACATAAAGCGGCCAATCACCATTTTTCGAGATTGTCGTTCCCTGGGAAATTGCCGTTCCGTCCGATAACGTTCCGCTGAACTTCACGTTCCCGACACTATCAATAATCGCTGAACCAAATCCATCGCCGAGTGGCAGTCCCGCGGCCGAACTGCCCGGAAGCACGACGGGATAAACTCCTGCAAACGGAGCTGGATTGGTCTTCGAGTAGATGTTCCGATCGGCGAGCAAGGATGCAGTCCGCGTTCCGCTCGCAACGATACCGTTGATCTCGTCGGTATTGTTTACGAGGTCGAGTGTCATGTTGAACGTGAGTGTCCCGAAGCCGGTGGGCGACACTTGGAAGCTGCCGGAGCCATCAATCCAGAAACGATTTGTAAACGAATAACTTCCTCCTCCAAACATTACCTTGCCGCTAAATGCGCCCTTATCGAACACGGTAATTGTAAAGGCACCCGAATTCGTAGCGCGAATACCATTCGTTTCATAGAAGAGACCATTGTAAACGCCTTTATGTGTGATGAACGGGTCGGCGATGAAATTCGCCTGCAACACCATGTTGGATTGCATGATGAAATTGAGAGTGCTGTTGCTTGATGAAAGAGAACCCGTCCACCCGGCAAAGACATTTCCGGCACCAGGGGTTGCTTTAATTGTATAACCACGACCGATTTCCAACGTTTTGGTCGAGAGCCCAGAAACAGTTCCTCCGCCGTTTGTGATCAAGGTTAACAGAGACTTTACGCTGTAAAAAATAGTGCGCGTGGCGACGAGCGACGTATTGCCCGAGCTATCAATGCTCTTTGCCGAGAGGAGATTCGTTCCAGGCTGTAAAATAATGTTCGTCGACCAACCGGTCGTTCCCACTGGGCTGTTGAAAAACCCGGTGTTTTGTTGGAAAAGCACTTTCGTCAGGGCAATGTTATCGCTGGCTTTTCCGCGAACCGTATACGCGGGATTGGTAACCGTGGTGAACGTAGCAGACGGGTTAGTAATCGCGACGGTTGGAAGAACAACTTCGCCGATTACGGTTAACATTGCGGGCGTACTGGTTACCACATCGACCGCATTGCTGACATAAACCGCGTAAAGGCCGCTCGAATTCGTGGTCAGAGCTTTGAACGTGTAAGTAGAATTTGTCGCGCCCGCCACCTTGGAGTCATTGAACAGCCACTGATAATTCAATGGACCGGTTCCGGTTGCTTTTACTGAGAATGTCACGTTGGTGCCAAAGCCTACGCGTTTATCAACGGGGGCAGACGTGATGACCGGTGGGCGGCGCACTGTCAGGACGCAATTCGTGCTTGTTACAGTCCCTCCTGGGTTGCTGATGGTGACAGAATAAATACCTTCGTTGTCTGCAGTGACGTTCGGTATGTACAACGTTTGATCGAGTCCATCTGGAATCTCTACGCCGTTAAATTTCCACTGATAATCCAGTGGCATAGATGCGTCGTCCTGCACGTCTACGGTGAAGACAACATCATCGTCTGGATTCACGATCTGGCTTGTTGGTGAAGCAACGATCCGAGGCGGAACATTCACCGTTAGAAACGCAAAATCACTGGCGACTTCGGCAGCCACATTGGCTACTCGTACCGAATAACTGCCCGCACTTGAAGAGTTGACGTTGGGGAGGGAGTAGATGCTGTTCGTCGCGTTATCAATATCTTCGCCATTAAACATCCATTGATAGCTGAGCGGCTTTGTCACTTGAGATCCAACAAGAACGCCAAATGTCGCAGTCGTGCCCGCGAGGTTTGTTCGCGACTGGGGCTGCGACGTGATTTCGGGTGGGAACCACACCGTGAGATGCGCGTTCGAGCTTGTGACCGAAGCGCCCACGCCATTTAGCAAAACACTAACCGTCACCGTGTAATTCCCAGAAATCGTCGCGGCATAGCTGCTGTCGGTGCCGTCCGGCAGTGGATTGCCATTGAGTTTCCACTGATAACTTAAGGGATCTGTGCCCTCAGCTTCGACGCTGAATGTGTAAGAGTCGCCGTCAATGATTGGCGCTGGAGCGGGCTCTGGTTGTGTAACAATACTCGGAGGGATGACAACCGTGAGCTGAGCCGGTTGATCTGGATACGCTTCTTCACCGAGGCTGTTTGCGACCCGCACAGTATAAAAGCCTTCATGCGAGGTCTGGACATTATTGATTGTATAGGCGCTCGCCGTGGCACCCGCAATTTCTGCATCGTTAAACATCCATTGATAGCTCATCGTCGTTCCCGATGATGTAGCGGCCTTCACACCGAAGCTGGCGGTACCGCCAACAAGTTTCGTGAGGCTGCCAGGTGGGTTAACGATGCTGAGTGTCGCATTCGCGGTAAAACCCAAGCACAAAGCAAGGCATACCAACAAATAACCGAATCGTTGTTTAGTAAGGTTACGAATAGCCTCCACTATGACAAAGTTCTCAAATGTGCTCAACACGTTTCTCAGGGAAAACCTGACGCCGTGATCATTTCCGCCTTTTTTTATGCCGTTTGACTTGAAACAATGGCTCTTCTTAAATCATTGGAACCGTGTTGTTTTCAGTCCGTCAGAAGAAAAATTTAACGCCGCGCGTGGTCGTCACGGGGGCTGGGATCGTTACCGCATTCGGTTCTGGCTGGAAAAACAATAGTTCGTCTTTCCGCGCCCGCAGACAGGCTGTTCGACCAGTTTCTCTCTTTAATGTTTCGCGGCATCGGGCCAAACAAGCTGCGGAAATCGATCTGCCACAACAATTACCGTCGACTCGACTCACTCGAAAACATGAGACCCGGCTGGATCGAGCGTCCAAAATGCTTTTATTGGCCGGGACGGAAGCTTGGGTTCAGGCTGGATGGAGTCCGACAGAGAATCTTCCTGTAGTTCTTGGCACAACCAGTGGTGGGATGTGTTTTGGTGAAGATTATTACCGACAAGCGATTCAGCAGCCGTCTAACTCCCGTCGTCAGGCCTCGCGTATCCACCAATATCAACCGCAACGTCAGGCGCTGGATCTGTGCGATGCACTTGGCTTTAGTGGCCCGATTAGTCTCATCGCCAACGCTTGTGCGTCGGGAGCGAATGCGATCGGCCATGCTTACGAATTAATTCGCAGCGGGGCCAATGAACGGGTTCTTACCGGCGGCTTCGATGCTCTGTCTGAATTGGTTTTTTCCGGCTTTGATTCCTTGCAGGCTCTTTCAACGACTACCTGCCGTCCTTTCGACAAAGATCGTGATGGACTGGCATTGGGTGAAGGCGCTGGCGTTCTCTGCCTTGAATCTTTCGAAGGCGCACGTAAACGCGGAGCGGAAATTATTGGCGAGATCGTCGGTTACGGATCGAGCACTGATTGCCACCATCTGACGCAACCACATCCGGAGGGCGATGCGGCGTTGACGGCGATGAACGCTGCCTGTGACGATGCACGCGTTTCGCCTGAGCAGATTGATTACATCAATGCCCATGGCACCGGAACCGTGTTGAATGATGCGGCTGAATCCGCCGCCATCAACAGGTGGGCAGGGGATCGAGCGAAAACACTGCCCGTCAGTTCTACGAAATCGAGCATT
>CBHWET010000485.1:0-3540 GCA_966112985.1 uncultured bacterium
GATGACTTTTCGGAAGTCAAACGAGGATTGTAGAGATGCTTCAGTTGCCAATTGATGTCGCGTTGACGCATGCCCTCATTCTTCAAATCTGGCCCAATACGTTGCGAGCCAAGCATCACGGGACTGTCGTACAGGTAGTCCTGAGCGACGCTGATTCGAACTCCCCATTGCGGGACATCCACAGGACGGACAACCTGACTGTGACAGGACGCGCAACCGAGCGAACGATAGAGCTGCTCGCCTTGATTAGCTTGTCCAGCATGGGCCGAAGGATAATTTTGTCCGGTCGCTTCGATTTGCACCACTGGCTGTGAGCCAACCTGCAATTGCGGCGCAAAAATTAATCCGAGCCAGGAACAAGCAAACGAAAAGAATATTCCGAGGAAAACGAGCGGTCCGTAGTTCATCGTGTCCCTCCTTTTTCACCGCACTTGCAACAAGCACGACACCGTGCAGCAAGCATGCCGAACAAGTTTAAAAGCAGCAGAACGTTACCCAAGAGGATTAACAGAATGCCCAGCGTGCTCATGCCGATAAAAGGCATGTTTTGTTTGACGATCGTTAAAAAAGTCCCACCCGCGTTCATTGCCTGCCCCTGTTTCACACCGCCAATGGCGAAAGCAATAACGAGCACCAGTATTCCGATTAAGGCCGCCCAGAAATGCGCGCCAACCAGCGCAGGGCGCGGCCAATCGACCAAGGTCAATCGTGGCACGATATAATAAAGCGCACCGAAAAATGTCATTGCGACCACTCCGTAAAGCCAAAGTTGCGAGAGAGCAGCGGTGAACAAAGTAAACTCCGTCACATCATTCACCACAGGGAGCGAGCTGCCTGCGGCGAGCAATCCGGCTATCAGCAAAGCAGCTGCACTGGTTCGCATAAATCGCAAGGCGGGATGGGCTCCAGTTGATTTGGATGAAAGCGTCAGCTTCCAATTTGCGATCAAGGCAAGAATCGGGATCAACAACAGCATTCGAGCCGCGCCGCTTAAGGCTGGCATCCAACGAGGCAGAGGCGCACCACTCGGGACGCCACACCAACCCGCCAGAAACACGAAACTCCAAAATGCGAACAAGGCCAGATAGTAACTGTTTAATGGCCGACCGGAGAGCTTCGGGATGAAATAGAAGATCGTTGCAATCGCGACGGCTACCAACCAGAGGTAGAGGAAATTGCCAACGAACCAATAGTTCACAACGGCTTGCATCACGCCGCGAACCGGTTGAATCACCAATAGCAAATTCGCGGTGGTCAATGTCCACGGCAGCACAAACAGAGCAGCCATCAAAAACCACTGCGAGACGAATGTGGTTCGCTCGACGCGTGCGTGGTAGGTAGCTATTGCCACCACACCGAAAAGGATAAAACTAAAAACAAACAGCGGAGAGATATAAGCTGGAATTTCAAACCAATCGTATCCAGTGGTGTCGCCAGCGAAAATCCCGACGATTCCAATCGCGAGTGCAATGTTCCAAAAAACGGCAGCAATAGAAGCAACGGACGAGCGGAGCAGCCGAATCCCACCCAGTTGGCTCAACAACCAAAATGCGAGGCCCATTGCGGCCTCAGATGCGAAACCATAAAGGAACGCATCGGTTTGCACCGCTTGCAAACGTCCGTAGGTAAACCAGGGACATTCTGCCAGCATCGCCGGGGCGTGCAATTTGATAGAAGCAATCAGCGCAATAACGGAACCAAACACGAGCCATAGGACTGCGGAAACGAACAGCAACAGAACTGGGCCGCGACAAGAAATGTCGATCTCAGCGGTGGAGCACTTTACCGCGCTGGCGTCGGTTGGATTTGCGGACACTGACGTCATTTTAATTAGGCGCGCGGAGCGTTATTCAAAGTCACTCTTCTTTTCGGGTGGTTTAGGCGGAGCAATGGTCGCCTTTTCGACGCGGGCAATCAGATTGGAACGACCAGCCTTCGCGTCTTTCCATTCGTCGATCAAAACGCGTTTTGCTTCGTCAATTGGAAGCCGAACCAATTTCTTTCCTGCATCCAGGACTCCGTAATTATTGAGAATCTCAGTGTTGGCCGACTGCACTTCGGCCAGATTCTTGCGACGCAACGCCGCACGATCTTCGCCGAGCGCAGCTGGTTTTGTCTTTTGGATCATCAGCCAAACCAGACCGCCAACGATGAGGAACGAGCCAACGATGCCGATGACGTACGCCGCGCGTTGTTTACAGGAACAATCGGTTCCGTTGTTCATTGCTTACCTCCAAAATAGATTGCGTAACGTTTCATTATTTTGCGCGGTTAGGGGCAACGGCGATCTCAGCGGGGGGCACGTAAATATCCAAGCCTTCTGCCAATCGTGGATCGCGAATTGGATACGGTGCATGCGCGCGGAAATTACGCAGCCAGACAAAAGCCATCAAACCGACCATGAACGCGAGACACGCGATATCGAGCGCCACGCTGCCAGCGGTGATGCCAGTCGGATGCGGCACCGGACCGATGTTAAATTCGAGGTCAACAAAATGCATGATCCACGCCCACACAAAAATCGGCACCATGACTGAAAGCGTGACCTTCGCATCGATTCGAAGGAGCGAAAGAAAGGGTAAAAAGAAATGACCAAAGATCAGGAGCATGCCGAGATCCCAGAAATTTCCTTTTTCACGAACCACATACCAGAAAGTTTCTTCAGGCATGTTGGCGTTCCAGATAATGAAATACTGCGAAAATGTCACGTAGGCGTAAAACACGGTGAACGCGAAGATCAGTGATCCAATAAAATAGAATTGCTTCTGGAGCAGCACGTCATGAAGTGGTCCCTGGCGTTTAAGGATCGCAGCGATTAAGTACACCGTCGCCAATGTCATCCACACACTGCCCGCAAAGTAATAAACGCCATACATCGTGGAAAACCACTCATGCATCAGCGCCTTCATCCACATGATTGCGCCAAGCGTCACGGTGATGGCAAAAACGGCCATTCCGATACACGCGTACACTCGAAGCTTGCTCGTGCATTCTGCAGCGCCCGTTTCATCCTGCTTCAGGGACCACGCCTTCAATCCACGTGCAAAAATGAACCACATCACAAAGTTGAACACGGCCACTCCATAGAATCCAGCGGTCGTGAACAAAGGCTGTTTGGCTTGTAAGGCATGATCATGCAATGCGGCAGGCGTTCCCAACTCAGCCATCCAAGGATAAAGTTTGGGAGCAAGAATTGCGATCGGGATGAACAGGAATGGCAGTACCTGATACGACAGAGCACCGATATGCTCATTGATACGACGGATCCCGACAGACCAACTCGCATCAAACAAATGATGAACGAGCGTCAAAAAGAAACCACCCATGCACAGGCTCATGCTGAACATGAATGCGAGCAGCCATGAATAGCCGAATTGCTTTTGGTCGACGACCAATCCAATCACGGCACCGATGGCGCCAACCACCATCAGAATGATCGGCAGATTTCGCCAGCGAGAGAGGTCGAGAGCCTCAGCTTTGTGTGATGCAGCGTGCGAACTCATAGCTATTTTTTCAAATTGGACTGTACTCCTGCCGGCA
>CBHWET010000486.1:0-3525 GCA_966112985.1 uncultured bacterium
TTGCATACACTTAAACTCCAGGTGCAAGACCGTGGTGGTCCGGCGAAGCGTTGGTTCGCTCTTCATAACGAACCCGGAGACGGACGACTTTTGTCCGAACTCCGGGTATGTGCAATGCAAAAAAATTAGCGGCGTAGACTTAGCTCAAGACGGCTTTGTTCCTTCAGGAACTGCTGCCTCACCTTCTGTCAGATTCGATTCGGCCGAGGCTTTCAAATCAGCAATTTCCGTTTCCGAAAATTGTGGAGCAGATTCGGCGACCGGTTGAGCGCCTTCCAACTCAGCGACCTTTGGCTCAATCGTTTCGACGCTTTCATTCGGTGGTGCATCGGCCGTTGCGCCGGGAATTGCTTCCGCTTTCGGTTTCGGTTCGGGACGTGGCTTCGGTTTCTTTGCCGTTTCCAAAGTGCCATTAGCGAATTCAATGACGTGTCCTTGATGGACCAGCCAATGTAGATCAGCAATGACGGCATTCTGTTCCGGCGTCGTCTCTGTGTTTGCAGCTTCCGAACCTGCCGGCGCCGGGGCGATTGCGTTCAGCAATTGGCGGCGTGTTGCTTTCGGCGTGGCATTGATAAAATCGACGATCTTCTTGACGCCTTCGGAAACCGGGGTGGCTTCCAGATCAAGATAATGCGGACGCGCAATGGCAACGTGCGTAATATGTTTGTTGACCTTGAAGAACTGCAATCCGCGCGTGGCGAATTGCTGACTCAACACATTCACGACTTTCAACGGGAATCGTTGCTGTTCTTCCCAGGCGCGGCGCACGATGCGCTTGAGGCCATTGGAAAGATTCTGGCGGCTCGCCGGTCCGCTGAGCACGTGCGATTCAACCTGTTTAATGATATTCGCGCCGTGAACTTCGCGGAAATGCTTTTCAACTTCTTCGCGGCTTTGCAGGCGTTTAATCTCTGCTTCCGGAACGTTGAGCGTGACGTATTCCGTCTTCCAGCTCTGTTCTTCGAGCCATTTCTTTACGACCTCTTCATCGCGAACAATTTTGACGCGCGACTTGAACATTTCGAAGGGCATCCGATCAAACTTTTCCTGGTGCAGCTTGCGGAGCTTGTTCTGGTAGTCGTGATAATTTGGCGGACCGAGAACGGTGCCGCTCATGCCGCACTGTGCGACAAACGTAAACACACCTTTCGGCGGTTCTGTGGCGGTTCTTTCGGCTTTGTAAAAAGTATCGAAATGTTTGTCCAGGACGTGATTGATCACTTCCTGTTCCGAGAGCCAAAGCGAATCATCGAGCTGGCAAACGAAAAGAGGCTGAATAACTTTGTCGTCCTTCTTGATGACTTCGAATTTGACCTGTTGTCTTTCCGGCTTCTGCAGAATCAATTTGCCAATATCAAATAGCGGATAAGCACGTCCCGTCATCTTGATCTGCTTGACCAAAGAATCGACGCCTTTTTCGTCAGGCATCAACGAGATGCTCACTTCTGGCAATGGTTCTGGAGCGGGGCGTTGCTGGTCATCGCGTTGAAAACGACCGCGCTCGAAACGCGGACGGCCGCCGCCCTCACGATTGAAATCTCTTCCGCCTTCGCGGCGCGGACCACGACGATCTCCACCTTGACCTTGCGGTCCACGTCCCGGGCCGCCCGGTCTTCCACCTCCACCATCACGGCGAGGGCCACGTGGCGGGCCGCGACGTTCTCCGCGATCGCCACCGCGCTGTTCGCGTTCGGTGTAGTTGGCGTATTTATTGTAAGCAGGCGATTCCTGGGCCCAGGCGGGCAGGAAAAGTTTGTCCAAGTCAAAATCAGATTCGATAGTCATGTGCCGACAGGCGCAAAGGCCTCGTAAAAACAATTAATGTTCAATTAGAATGGAACGCATTGGCCCAGATTGCAAGTGTCCGCTGGATAATGAAAACAGCATTATTTTGTCGTCTTTACTTCAATCGCGGTTGCTGTTTCGGGCTCCAGTTCTAAGCTGAAACTCTTTATTGCCTTTCCCGTGACTGGAGAAATTTGTGCGCCAGACATGATATTTGTGAATAGTACCTTATCGTTTCGCAGTAAACTCGAGTCAACGTGAACCGTTGTCGTTACCTTATTTTTTGTTTTATTTAGGAATGAAAACAGCAACGGCTTTTCGCGTCCGTCGCCCCAGCGTTCGATCGCCACGGCGGGGCTATCTGTGGTCGCCATGGTGATTGGCCGCCAGCCCGCTTCGTTCAGCCGAATGATTGCCGGGAGAAATTTGCGTTCGAGTTTCTGACCTTCGAACGATCGTGCCCCGATTAGAATGCCGTGATACAGGCAGGAGTTCCATATTCGTGGATTGATGTTATCGCGGCCGTTCAGGGCGCAAAATGGTTTGTCATAAGCGGCGACGCGTTTTGAATAAAAACCGGATTTCGTAAAATCCGGAATCCCTTCCTCTCCGAGGACATCAACATAAAACCCAAGCATGACTCGGTTTACATGGACTCCATTGGCAAAAACAATTTTGTTTTGCGCATGAAGACGTCTGGAAAGTTCCTGGAGATACTCCGCATGCGATTGAAGATTCCAAATGCACGGCTGCAGTGCTGTGCCCGAATAGGTCAGCGGCATCGTCGTGTAACGGAAATGCTCCTTGCGAAAATTATAATATCCCGGCCACCTGCCCAAAGAGTCGACATAGCAGCCATCGATCATTTTAGAAGCGCTAAATAACATCGGGAGATAATCATCGAGTGTGTATTTGGCAATCGTGAGATTTGTTTTGTCTGAGAAGAGCAGAGGATTGGGATTCTGCGGAAAGGTCAATGTGTTTCCAAGATACTGTCGCATCAGGATGTTGGGCTTCTGCTCTTCGTCGTACACGCAGGAATTGCGAATGATTTCCTTGAGTTGCGACACGCTACGAAAACTGACAGACGGACCCGGACACTGAAAAAGCATAGGTTCGTCGACTGTCCACTTTTCGAATTCCCGCAAAGCTGCATCGTGGGTCGTAGGCATCTTGTCGAGATGATAGATTTGCCGCTGGCCGACGATTGTGTAAGGCAATGTGTAGATACCCAGTTTTTCATCGTCTTTAGTTTTAGTGAGGCGGACGAAATCGGTCAGGTTGGTCGCAAGATTGACGCCTTCATGTTCGTAACCGTGCATTCCTTCGTCTTTGATTTGCCAAAGCTCGCCTCCGGCTTCGTGGAAGGCGTAAAGATTGGAGTTCGAGACTTGAGAGGGCGGGGGATAGTGCCAGCCCCAGGCGCCAAATTTTGTCACACGCCGTGTGAAGAACGGGTCGTGAAACAAATCGTAATATCGTTGCAATGATGATCGAAAACCCCACGCCGCATCATGCCGATAGAGAACGAAGTGAAATGATGTCACACCAGATGGAACAGTTGACTGTGAGAGTCCCACCTTGAACTTGATATAAAGTCCCTCGTCGCTTGCCCCTGTTTCGAAAATAGTTGGCGATGTCGGCGGAACCGCTATCGAAATACCGGCCCCGACGTTCCTGTCACTAACCGGTGCGATTGGATAATCTGTGATCCGATCTGCTGTCTGTTCTCCGGAG
>CBHWET010000487.1:0-3517 GCA_966112985.1 uncultured bacterium
GCGGTGGTTGCGGCGGCGATTTTTGCGGTTCTACTGTTTCGGCACTGAGTAATCGAATCGTATGGGATTATTCAAAAAGAAATCCGATCCCATTTCCGAGCGGGCCCGCGCGTTAAATGCTGAGATTGCGGCGTTGGAGTCCCAAATCCAGAAGCTGAACAGTCGCATCGAAGGCGGTGGCGAGATCGAGGAGGTATCGTCCGTTGCGACCAATACGGTCACAGCAGCCGATAACGAACCACAACAAACGGCTGAGATCGTTTTTGAAAAGATCGACCAGCGTCCCTTGAGAACGGAACCGGTGGTGTCGGATGCGCATTATAATGAGGCGGGGATGCAGAAGTTTGATCTTCCGGCTTTGCTTCGACGCTTGACGGGATTTGTTCGTTCCAAACCGCCGTCGAATCCCAAGTTGGTGAACTACCTGGCTGCGGGAAGTGTGCAGGGATTGCGTCCGCTGCGATTTGAGAAGAGGGTTGCACGCAACCGATTCATCGCACTGGCGACCTTTCTGGTATTGTTGATGTGGGGAATTTTCGCGTGGATCTTGCGCCATCATTAAGCCCGGCGCATGAGTCGTTTTACTCTTCCCATTGAGACGCCCAGCGGTGTGTTTCACGCCTGTTATTCGGAAAAGGGATTGGCGGAACTGTCGTTTCCAGAGCGGAATGCTTCGTGCACGGAAGCGGCGTTGGTGCCTGAAGTTGTCCGTGACTGGCATCGTCTTACATCGCGAGCTGTGAAAGCGGCGTTGAAGGGCCAACTAACAAATGATTTGCCGCCATTGGACCTTGTTGGAACTGAATTTCAAAAAGCTGTCTGGGCTGCGTTGAAAGCGATTCCTTTGGGGAAAACGCTGACGTATGGGGAAGTAGCGGTGAAGATCGGGAATCCCAAGGCCACTCGCGCGATTGGCATGGCGTGCGGCGCGAACCCGATTCCAATTCTTATTCCTTGTCACCGCGTGGTAGCGGCGAGCAGTAAGATTGGCGGCTTTTCCGGTGGACTGCACTGGAAGCGGCAGCTGCTGGCCGCGGAAGGAGTTCTATTATCCTTGTAACCTCGGTGACACTGACGCCTCTGTGATAGTATTCTCCCATTAAACAACCTTTAAGATGTCGAAACTCCTGACCCATCTCTTTGCGTGTTTAGCGCTGACACTCGGTTTGTATCCACTCTGTGCGATATCAAAGGATCAACTGACCGAGGAAGAGCGCAACTATATCCTGATTGAAACGCTCAATCGTATCCAGAGTGACATCAACTCAAACGCGGAGTTGAAGGATGCGGTTTACAAGACGCTACCGAAAGTGCGCGGCACTGAAGCCTTCGTTCGTATCGTTAAGAAATTTTCCCTGAAGGATCAGGATGCTGGATTGTTGGAAGTGGCGCTGAACAATCCGAATAAGGACATTGGCGTTGAGGCGGCTCAATTGGCTTTAAGCCACGGCAAGGACGCCATGTTCCGCGATGCGCTCGCAAACACGAATACGGCCATGAGTGCTGCGCAGGTTCTCGGCAACGTAAATGAGAAGCGCGTTGTTCCACTGCTCCTCGAGATCGTGGGTGATGAAGCAAAGCCGCTCACGTTGAGAAAGGTGGCGCTGCACGGCCTTTGTCAGACGCAAGAGGGTGCCGGAAAACTTTTGGAAGCAGTCAGGAACGAAAAACTTTCTGAGAATCTCAAATTTACGGCCGGTGCAGAACTCGCGACCGTTCGCTGGGCGAAAATCGTATCAGAAGTTGAAAAGGTTTTTCCGCGGCTGCAGGGCCGAAACGCCCAACCATTCCCGCCGATGGCCGCTCTGGTGAAAATGCAAGGCGATGTGAGCAGCGGCGAAAAAGTATTTTTCCGCGACAGTTCAATGTGTTCGCGTTGCCATGAAGTGAAAGGGAAGGGCGGGCAAATTGGTCCGGCGCTGTCAGAAATTGGAACCAAGCTGGGCAAAGAAGCTTTGATCGAGGCGATTCTTGAGCCGAGTGCTGGCGTGTCGTTTGGTTTCGAAGCATTCAACGTGAGTTTAAAAAACGGGGACGAGGCGTATGGATTGATCGCGAGTGAGACGAGCGATGAACTGGCGATCAAGGATTTGAACGGCATTGTGACGCGCTACAAAAAGTCCCAGATTGCAAAGAAAGATCAGCTGAAGACTTCGATCATGCCGAATGGATTGCAGCAGACGATGACGCCACAGGAGTTTGTCGATCTGGTTGCGTATCTTTCTTCCCTGAAACGCATCGAAGAGGTCAGCACCAAGAAATAACTTCCGTTCGGTTGCGGTCGTCGGGCTTGCGAAATACGTTCAATACGGTACAAGCAGCCGATGCTCAAAGAACTGATTCATTGGTATCTCGATAAGCTCGACACGTTCGGCTATTGGCTGGTCGCGTTCTTCATGTTTCTTGAGAGCACATTCCTGCCAATTCCCAGTGAGTTCGTCATTCCGCCAGCGGCTTACCTCGCCCACAGCAAGGGCCGATTTTCTATCGTCGGCATTGTCATCGCCGGCACGATTGGATCATGGCTTGGCGCAGCGGCGATGTATTGGATGTCACGTTGGGCGGGACGGCCATTGATTCTGCGCTATGGGAGATATTTCTTTATTTCGGAAGAAAAGGTTCATGCGGTCGAGCGCTGGACGCAACGCTTCGGCTCCTTTGGTGTCTTCATCGCGCGTCTACTGCCTGTCGTTCGTCACCTCATCGGAATTCCCATGGGAGTGGCCAAGATGAATTTCAAACTCTACTCGATCTACACCATTATCGGATCCGCGATCTGGTGTTCGGTGCTGGCATGGGTCGGCGTTTTCGTCGGGAATAATGAAGAACGTTTGAAGCACGACATGAAGTTGGTGACGCTATTGCTTATTGGCGCGGTCGCATTGATGAGTGCGATTTACTATTTCTTCGTGCACCGCCACATGAAAGCTGACGCCGCGAAGGCGAGCTAAGGCGTTACGATTTCGGAACGGAGAGCTCCGACCAATTGTTGCGGCAATCTTGAGTCGAGGCTGCCGGGCACCATTGTTTCTCCCGCCACATGGCCATCACAGAAGGCGGCGTTCGCATTTCGAGAATGACGGAAATGGGTGTTTGGCTGATTCGTGTTGTCATCAACGTAATACCACTCTTCGAGAAGTGGATTTGAATCCGAAGCGGGCGCTTGCCATGTGTTCACCTGTGCTGCGTCGGCGAATAAAACGGTCTGACTCGTTTGCCGGATTCGAGAGACGTTGAAGGGCGTTTGATTGGGCGCGACGGAAAGGAGGCGGTTATATCCGTAGCCGTATGCGGCGCCGTTGGCTTTTAGTTTGAAAGCCAGCGATGAATAATTGAGTGAGGGGCAAATCTCCACACCTCGACCCTGAAGATAGGAATAGAGAGCGCCCTTCGTTGCGTCGAAATTGCGGTCGCCTTCGGAACCATCTTCCATCCAGCCGAACCAATATAGTCGTCCATTCGTTTCGACGCCGCTGTAATATCGAAAACAATTTCCAGAATTGTCGTCCCAGTAAAG
>CBHWET010000488.1:0-3511 GCA_966112985.1 uncultured bacterium
CGAAATTCGGTGCCGAATTTTTTACGGAAATGCCATCCACCAAAACCCTGCGAATCGTAATTCCACGTGCTGACGGAGTTATCGCGGCCGGGAATGGAGAAGTATCCAATTAAATCTGGCGTGTTATTGGCCGCTTCCACAGCGCGATGGTAATCGCTCGCGGGGCAGTAGATGACGTCGTTGATCGCGCGCAGCGTTTGATTCGATCCCGGGCGATTCTGGTAAAGGTAAGGTTTATAAAAAATATCGTTCATGTTGGGAGCCATCCAGCTCAGGTCCCTGCCCTGCGTGTTATCTGGAAAAGAATTGCCGTTGTCGTTGGAATACATCGCCATTGCAATTCCCCATTGTTTCAAATTATTGAGGCATTGTATTCGGACGGCCTTCTCCTTGGCTTTGGACAACGCGGGCAACAACATCGCAGCGAGAATCGCAATGATCGCAATCACGACGAGGAGCTCGATCAATGTAAAAGCCTTAAGGTCCCGTGGGCGGTACGTTTTCATAAGCCGTGACTGGTTCTGCCAACCGAAATGGGGGATGGAGCGATCTTACGCATGACTTTGAAAAAAACAAGGTCAGGAAGAGGAGTATCTCTGTCAGATTTGGACAGATGCTCCCCCGATCGCGACAAAATCGGCTTCGTCGCTTCATTGAAAACATTGCGGGAGACTTAAAAATCGTGAGCCGACGATTTTTTATGATCAAAAATTGAGCAATTCGTTGTGTCGTTCGGAGCGAAAGTTTAACCTCGCGCTGATAATGAATTGGCTCTGGAAAAATGTGTGGTGGCTGGCGCGGGGCGTGGTAGCTCTTCACGCGGCATTCGCGCTTGTCACATGGTTCAGGTTGCCTGCGCGCATACCGACTCACTTTGATCTGGCCGGCAATCCGAACGACTGGAGTTCCCGGTCTCTGTTCGCCTGGTTTGTCCTCGTGGCGGTTTCGTTTGGACTTCAATGTTTGATCCAACTATTGATGTCGCCCGCCGCGCGGGATACGTGGAACATGCCGGAGAAAGAGCGTTTCCTGCGGCTTACTCGTCAGCAGCAGGAACCTGTCATTCAGTTGATGAAACGGTTCGGCGGCTTCTCGGGTGTTTGCGTTTCAATCACGTTCCTTGGGTTACAGATCGGGATGTATCTGGTGTCGTACGGTTATACGAAGGGTTTTGCGTGGTACATTCACGCCGCGCTTTTTGTGCCTGTCGCGTTCCTGCTCATCGGCCTGATTCCCTGGTCCAACGCGGTACAGAAAGCCGTCCTCAAGGCCAGTTCCCCATAGTCCATGCATAGCCTGACGTTCTTACAAGATCTGGCTGTGGTGATGATTGTGGCGGGGATCGTGACCGTCATTTTCCACCGGTTCAAACAGCCGGTTGTCTTGGGATACATCCTTGCCGGGGTTATTATCGGGCCGCATACCCCGCCTTTCCCGCTCATCCGCGATGAGGAAACAATCAAGACGCTGTCTGAAGTCGGCTTGATCTTTTTGATGTTCTCGTTGGGTCTGGAATTCAGTTTGCGGAAGCTCAAGAAAGTGGGCGCGACGGCTTTCATTGCGGCGACGCTGGAAATTCTGCTGATGCTGGGAATCGGTTACCAGATCGGACGCTGGTTTGACTGGTCGACGATGGACAGCATTTTTCTCGGGGCAATTCTGTCGATCTCGTCCACGACCATCATCGTCAAAGCACTGGCAGAGCTGGGAAAGACCAAAGAAAGATTTTCCGAACTGATCTTTGGCATCCTGATTGTCGAAGACATTTTAGGCATCGCACTGATTGCGCTGTTGTCGGGCATTGCGATGACCGGGTCTTTGCAAATGGCGCAGGTGGCGGGAACGCTTGGCCGTTTGGGAATTTTTCTCGCGGTGGCACTGGTGCTGGGACTTTTATTTGTGCCGCGTCTGATTGGCTACGTCGCTCGGTTCAAAAGCAACGAGATGCTTCTCGTCACAGTGCTCGGGCTTTGTTTCGGTGTTTCACTTCTCGCCGTCAAACTCCATTACAGCGTTGCGCTTGGAGCGTTTATCATCGGAGCGGTCATCGCTGAAGCACGTGAGATTGGAAAGATCGAGCATCTGACCGAACCGTTGCGCGATATGTTCAGCGCCATCTTTTTCGTTTCGATCGGGCTGCTGATTGAACCGAAGCTGCTGCTCGAGTATGCCGTGCCTATTGCGGTGATTACTGTTGGGGTCGTGGTCGGAAAGGTATTCACGTGCGCGTTGGGAACGTTTGTTGCAGGGAACGATACCCGCACCTCGTTGCGTGTCGGGATGAGTCTGGCGCAAATCGGGGAGTTTTCGTTCATTATCGCCGCCCTTGGTCTGAGCCTCAAAGTGACGAGCGGATTCCTCTATCCGATTGCGGTGACGGTTTCGGTGATTACGACGTTGCTGACACCGTATCTGATCAAGAGCTCTGACAGGATGGTGAATTGGTTCAGCCGGGTTGCTCCGGCGTCGATCACTAATTCGCTCGAAGTTTATACATTATGGCTGAATCGAAAATCGGAAGGCCATACGACGAGCCCTTCCACGCAATTCATTCGCCGATGGACGCTGCAAATCGTGTTGAATGTTGCCCTCATCGCGGGGGTTTTCATTGGAGCCGTTTATCTATCGCGTCAGCAGCCGCCATGGCTGTCGAAAATCCCAAAAGGCGAAATCGGATTGAACGCGATGCTGTGGTTCGGCGCGGTTGTCTTGTCGTTGCCGTTGCTGATTGCGACCTATCGCAAACTGGATGCACTGGGGATGTTGCTGGCTGACTTGCGGGTGAAAGGATTGAAAATCGAAGGCCGGGCTCAGGAGATCAAAGCCATTATCGCCAACACCGTGCGGCTGGTCGGGGCAGTTGGTTTGGGGTTGGTGCTGCTATTGGTCAGTTCGCCGCTGTTGCCGACAGGCAAGCTTTTGATCGTCTTGCTTCTGATTATTGCTGGGATCACCGCCCTGCTCTGGCGTTCGTTCATCAAAGTTTATTCCAAGGCGCAGATTGCCTTGCGTGAAACGTTGACGCAGGCGCCGGCGGAAAAAGAATCTCCTGTTAGTCTGCCGTTTCCCGGTCTGCTGAAGGATGCCAAACTGCAAACCGTCGCAGTAGAAGACAATTCTCCCGCAAAAGGACGGATGATTCGGGAACTTCAGTTGAGAACGAAAACCGGGGCGAGCATCGTCGCGATCGAACGCAAGGGAACCAACATTATCAATCCGGGGCCTGACGAAGAAATCCAGCCAAGCGACCAGTTGCTGCTGATCGGACAGGAAGCACAACTCGAGAAGGCGCGGGCCGTATTGACCTCTGGTTCGTAAGCGGCAGTTGCGGATCTGCGGAATCGAGCTTGCGATTCGTGCGTTGGTGCTATTTCGTAGCTCTTCAGTTTGCCGTTTTAAACAACAATATGCGCCAGGATATTCAGGACTTTATCGATCGAACCATGCCTTACCAGGGCAGCTTCAGGCAGTTGGGTTCCATGCTGCCTGCGGACGACGCGGAACTGGACGC
>CBHWET010000489.1:0-3497 GCA_966112985.1 uncultured bacterium
AAAGAATGATGAGTGTTTTCGCGTAAAAGAAGCGCGTGAGCCGAGTGATGGTTTTCATGGGTTTTCGTTTCCTGAATTGGGAGGTTCAGGAATTAAGCTTTACGAACCGGAACGGGGGGTGCGTAGTGTTTTTACTACATTGTGCGATTTTTTGTCAACAGTTTTGTAGGAAATCAGCAAAGCATTGCGCGATAAACCGTTTCTGTAGTAACGTCACTATTAGCTCCGATTCGTGTAGCGGTAGACAGCGTCGGGTTTCGCGCTCTACACTTGCGTCACCCATCCCATGAGCCGGAAGCAGACCAAGACAGCGCCTCTTGTTGTTGATAGCACACACTCCGGGCGCAGACACATTTCGAAGGATGCATTTTTGAATCTGGGGCAAAAACTGAGTTCGGCAAACACGGCGAAGGATGCGGCGCGGATCATTCTTAAAGCAGCTGACAAACTGCTTGGATGGGACTGTGCGTATCTTTACGTCTATGCGCCTGAAGAAGAGCGCGTTTATCCAGTCGTGATTGTCGACATTCAGAATGGTCGCAAAGTGGAATTCCCAACGAAATATATTCCTTACGAACCCACTCCCCTTGTCCGACGCGTGCTGACGAATGGCGCGCAATTGATTCTTCGAACGAAGAAAGATTTATCTTCACATGGCATGATTCCTTTCGGCGATACGAGCCGGCTTTGCGCTTCGATAATGATCGTGCCTATTCGCAAGAACACGCGCGTGACTGGATTTTTGTCGATCGACAGTTATTCGCATGACGCTTACACGGCAGCGGATCTTGAGACGCTGCAATCTCTTGCCGACCATTGCGGGGGTGCATTGGAGCGCATCGCGGCCCAGGAAGCATTGCGGGAAAACGAGCAGAAGCTTCGTGCATTAGCTGCACAGCTTCAAAAAGTGCGTGAAGAAGAGAGCCTTCGCATCGCGCGCGAAATTCACGATGAAATGGGCCAGGCGATGACCAGCTTAAAAATTGATCTGCTTTGGCTCGAAAAGAAACTTTCCAATTCCGAAAAGCGAATTGAACCTCTCCTTTCGAAGCTGCAATCAATGGTCGAGGTCACCGACTCCGCCATCAAAAGCGTTCGCAGGATTTGCACCGAGTTGCGGCCTCGAATACTCGATGATCTTGGGCTCGGTGCGGCAATCGAATGGCAGGCCCGAGAATTTGAAAAACGGACCGGCATAAGCTGCGAACTTCAAATGCCAAAGCAACCGCCTGCCCTGAGTGAAGATCGCGCCACGGCAATCTTTCGCATCCTGCAGGAAATTTTGACCAATGTCGCGCGTCACGCCAGGGCCACCAGAGTTTTGATCCAACTAAGGCAAGCAGCAGGCAATATCACTTTGATCGTGCATGACAATGGGTGCGGCATTGAAGAAATAAAACTCAATGGAACGAAATCGCTGGGCCTGCTTGGCATGCGTGAACGTGCGCTCGCCGTAGGCGGCCACATTAATATCGTCGGAGCGCCCGGCAAAGGCACCAGCGTCTCCGTAAGAATTCCATTGCTTTCGAAAGCGAAAGGCGCAGTTTTGCTGAATGAAAGTGCTCATCGCAGATGATCACGATGTCGTTCGTCGCGGTTTAAAAGAGATTCTCGAAGAGGAATTTCAGGGCACCAAATTCGGCGAAGCTCGCAATGCTGACGAAGCGATCTCACTCGCGACAAAACATAACTGGGACGCGATCGTTCTCGATATTAATATGCCCGGTAAAAGCGGCTTTGAAGCGATGAAGGAAATCCGCGCGGCGCGTCCGAAGCTTCCAATCCTGATCCTTAGTGTTCAACCGGAAGACCAGTACGCAATTCCTGTTTTGAAGGCCGGCGCCTCTGGTTACCTCACGAAAGACAGTGCTTCCGCGGAGCTGGTCAACGCGTTCAAAAAAATCGTCGGAGGTGGAAAATACGTGAGTGCCGGAGTGGCGGAAAAGCTTGCTTCGTCTCTTGGCGATAAACCTCACAAGGCTTTACACGAATCGCTATCCGTTCGTGAGTTCCAGGTTATGCGATTGCTGGTTGCGGGCAAAACACCGAGCCAAATCGCCGCCGAACTGAAGCTAAGCATTCAAGCGGTCAGCACCTATCGCAGCCGTATCCTGCAAAAGTTGAAAATCGCCAACAACGCAGAACTTGTGCGTTATGCAATGCAGAATGGAATTGCCTGATGCTCCCTTACGGCGATGAAGTCGGTTTGGTTAAATTGGTGTTCGTTGCCGATGGATCGGTCGCCACACCCGGTTTGTTCAACGAATCGTTGTAAGGTTCCGTCGCTGTATGTCCGTGGGCGCCGCCGCCCGGAGTATCTGCTGCGCCGCTCGTCGCATTCTCACGTTTGCACGCAAAGAAAACCACGAGTGCACAAGCGACGATGGCGACGAATTGCTTTTTCATGTGAGTCCCTTTTTCCAAAGGTTGCGGCGAACGGCGCATTGTCTCAATCGGCGAAAGGTCGGTTTAAGACTGCGGGCTTCAGCCAATAAAGACATCATGGCCAATCCCAAAACAAAAAGGCCGCGAGTTTCCTCGCGGCCCTTGTGGGTTTTTCGTCCGAGATAATTAATTATCCGGAGAAATTATGGCACCAGGACAAACTTCACCGCATCCGCGATGACTACGGATCCAGTCGTAAAGTTGTCTTTGATTTTTACGTTGCCCGCGGTGCCGGCAGCAAAAGAAAACGACCCAACGAGGTTCCATTGCCCGCCGTTCAGCTGTTGATTAACGCGTACCGTTTGTGAACCGCCACTGTAGCTGACAACATAGGGTGCATCGGTCGTACGATTGCTACCGACCGAATGCCACTCATAGACGTTGTAAGTGCCAGCCACGCTCAGATTCGGCGTGTATTGGAGATAAGCACTGCCCGTGCCTGGCCCAGCGTAACGGTAATCAGTTCCGAATTTGTCGGTCGCAGTCGTGCCTGTCGTCCAGCTGCCGACAACCGTTGCTGATGGATTATCTATGACAATGCTGCTCACGACCGGCGTGAACTTGATTGCATCGGCCATTCCAACGTTTGCCGTGTCGGGAAACGCGTCGGTAACCTTCACGTTATCTGTCGTGCCGGCCACGAAGTTAAATGTGCCGAGCAGGTTCCATTGACCGCCGTTGATCTGCTGGTTCACATTGATCGTCGCGGTGCCGCCATTGTAAGTAACGACGTGAGGCACACCTGTGCTGCGATTGCTGCCCTGCGGATGCCATTCATAAATCGCATAATCGCCTGCAGTAACGTTCGGAGCGAACTTCAGGAACGCCGCGCCAGTCCCACCGTTCTTGTAACGATAATCAGAGCCGTATTTATCTGTCGAACTCGTACCGGTAGACCACGTTCCTGAGACGGTCGCAGACGTATTATCGAGGATGATGCTGTTATCCGATGGTGGCGGCGCAGGGTTAAGTACGCCATTGCCAATTGCCGTCCATTGGGCGCTCGTGTGCAAATCCGCTCTCCAGAAGCTGATTCCTTTATAACCGCCAGC
>CBHWET010000490.1:0-3493 GCA_966112985.1 uncultured bacterium
TCAGCGACTGTCTTCCAGAACATCTGCATGTCGTGACTCGCAGTCGTTCCGTTTTGTGGATACACACTGACATTAATGACGCCTGCGCCGGGTCCTGTGTACGATGTGCTTGGGCTATACGCGAAACAATCATTGCCGAGTTGGTCGCCGTAAATAATGCCGGGCCATGACGAGCCATTCCAATTCAGAGCGCTCATGTTGTTACCAGCCGTCCAGCCCATTTTATCGGTGTTAAACGTATACGGCGGGTTTTGGCCGTTGATTAATTGCATCAAGTGACTCCAGTCCCAATATTGGCCGGGGTCGGTGTGTGTATTACATGTTGGATCAATTCCGAGATTCGCCGAAGCGTAGGTGCGCCACGCGGAATTCTGCCATTCATTGTGACCAACAATGTGATTTCGATCTTTCGCGATGCCGTAGACATCGCACAAATGGCGCTGCAGGCCGGAGGTCGCCTGGTATAGAGGCTCCGTAAACCAGGCTGGGTTGCTGGCAAAGCCTTCATGCTCTGTTCCAAATGAATGCGTATTCCAACAACGCGCGTGCCACGCGTAATACGCTTCGCGCACCTGCTGATCAATTTCGCCGGCAGCATAATCGGTCGACGTGTCCTGTTTGCCGTTCACGATGTAGTGGATGCTGACGGAGATGTCGCAACGATTCAGGTACGAGATCGTCGAAGCGTAATAGCCTTCGATGTCGTGGATGACGCAGAATTTGTGTCCGCTGCCTGATGTATACCATTTGCTGCAACCCGACATCGGTCGATAAATCGCCGGCCCGTAATCGGTGCTCGCAAATGCTGAGGTTGTGACTTGAACAGATGCCGCCAACAACAGGGTCTTGGCAGCGGCTTGAGGGATGTTAAACGTACGCGCACGCGTACCGCAGGTTTTCATAATAGTTTATGCCGATTGGAGACGGGAGACCGATGGGAGGACGTAGTGTTGCTACTATCAATTACCTCAAAGCGTCAAGGCGATAAAGGCAACAGTCGCCGGGGTCAGGGCTTCCGCCGGAAAATCTTGATACCGAATTCCCCAGTCTTCAGCGGTTCTGCTCCGATTAATTGGACCGGTTCGTAGTTAGTGCTAATCCATTGCATCGCATCAAGGCCGTAGCCTTTCTGCTGACCGAAGAGCTTTAATCCGTACTCGGCCGTTTCACGATGAACGAGGAGAAGGTAATCCGGCGGCGCGGCACGATAAGGCGCCATCATCCTCTCTTCGCCAAATGCATAAATCTCGGACATGAAAACGATATACGGCGTCGGGTTGCGGTGACGCGACAAGTAATTGATCATCGCTCCTTCCGGCAAGACGGCGACAGTGGCGTCGGAAGCAACATTCGCCTTTAACCATTCAACCGCCTGTTGTACGCCTTGCCCCGCTGGCGAAACGTTCGGGTTATAAGTAATCATGCGATCACCGCCCTGCCCGATCGCGAAATCTTTATCTTTATAGAAGAGTGCGGACTGAACCACGAGCCGTGCGAGACCAACCGAGATCAGCACGGCGACGACGGGGCGGAAACGAACAGCATCGATAGACGTTGGAAACATCTTCAGTAGTAACCACAACACACAGTATACGGCGGCGATGAACGCGGGCATCGCGAGAAAGATGCCGTAGTGAAAGATACGTGGATACACACCCATTTTCAGCAGCAACAATAGAGAGAAGATCATCCACAACAGCGGGAGAAAGAGTGCAGCCCGGTCTTCTTCGCTGAATCTCAACCACCGGAACGCGATCAATCCAAGAACGCTCAGTAGAATCAGCGGAAGCGAACGCCCGCAGTGGGTCCAATCAAAATTCAAACACAACCCCGCCAGCACACAGAAGAGCACAACACGTTCGATGCGATTTTGATTCGTTCGAAACCTCCAGGCGCAAATCGCGACAACACCAGAAAGAATGACGAAGTGCGTCACCATCATCCGGACGTGGAACCACGGCGCATCCATTCCCATGCCGGTTTTAAAGAAAGTTCCACCAGCCATTGTCGTGGTAACGAGCGGAACCCAGCCACCACAAACGCAGAGCCAACTACTTCGCGCATCTTCATGGGCGAAGAACACAAAGAACATCGCAACGAGGGGCACCAAGGAGTTGACGAGAAATAAAAGCCAGTGCTTGAATGAGGACGGCTTCTTCCACGTGAGAACGATGGCGATAACGACCAACCCTGCTGCCGCGACGAAGTTCTCCGGCTTCATCAGGAAAATCGCGCCAAAACAAAGCCCGCCCAGCAGCATCCATTTGATGGTCGACGTCTTCGACCACCGCACAATGCACCCCAGCAACACCAATCCCAAAACGATCCCGTGCCAGATCTCATGGGAGTACGGGCTCATGTAATTGTAATTGCCGACGTCGATGTATTGAGAAAACCCGAACCCCAAAACGACCGACGCGGCCATTGCGCCAGCGGTCAAACGATCCGAGCAGCCGAGGAACAACCGGTAAACGAGGACAACAAACGCCGCCAGGATGACGAGATTCGAAACAATGATCGCCGTGAATGAAACGCCGAACAATTTAAACAGCAGCGCATGATAGTACTGCGAAGCCGGTCCCGGCAGATACATCACGTCGCGATAGAGAACGCTGCCGGTTGAAATTTGCCAGGGGATATAAAGCTGTCCGCCAAAGTCGATGATCGGGTCCGCCCATTTCCGCCACGAAAGCGCCGCCATGAAGACGAATGCCAGCGCGGCGGGAATTAATCCCAGCCACTCAGAGGTTTGGCTTTTCGCTGTTTTCAGAGGAATGAAGAAAGTTTAACACAAGACCTCACCCTGACCCTCTCCTTCCCGGGAGAGGGAACAGCAATAGCCCGTCCATGTTTAACACAACGCTCGTCCGGCAAACCCCGTTAGCCAATCGATTCCAAAATGCTGACTCCGTATCTCCCTCTCCCGGGAAGGAGAGGGCGGGGTGAGGTCTGCTATCTCTGCTTTCGCCGGGACGCACGCAGCAGATGAAAGCCGATTACCTGCCTGCGTGGCAATTACGACTTTTGTCAGGAAGCCGCAGCTCGAAACGATACGAAAGTAATATTCGGCTGGGCTGGCGTCGTCTGGGTCAGCTTTTTTTGTTGCGTCAATTCAGCCTGAAGTTTTGCCAATTCGCGTTGTTTCTTTTGCAATTCTTTCAATGCAGCCTTCGCCTTCGGATAATCAAAGCTCTCGGACGAATGAATAAGCGTGTCCAACAGATGCTTAGTTTCAGTGATCTCTTTCAATGCAAGGTCAAGCGGCGAGGGATTCATGACGACGGCGTAGGTTGTAATTCAAAGGCCCAGTATAAAGGTCATGTCAATCGGTGCGTCGGCTGCCAATAGGACGAACGACTAAGAGAAAATACCGTTGCAGGTATCGGTCTAAAACGAAACTCCTCCTTGACAGTAACCCCATAAATCCAGTGTCATTTACAGCCATAATCACATTCCCCCACATGTCCATTGATTTTGTTCAGGCGCATCCGGC
>CBHWET010000491.1:0-3492 GCA_966112985.1 uncultured bacterium
GCGCCGCGTTGAAAACCGCGTGACATTCAGTTTGCTTCGTCGCAAATTCTGCGCGAAGGCATGAAAGAAAATTCTCCTGTATCGCGCAGCGGACGCTTCGAAAGCGGTCCCGGCGCGGATGTTGCAAAATTTACCGAATCCATTTCTTTCGACTGGCGGCTTTGGGAATACGACATATTCGGATCCATTGCGCATGCAACGATGTTACAGAAGATAGGCGTGTTGACCGCCGGTGAACTCGAGGAGATCAAAACGGGATTGCAAAAGATCGGCAGCGAAATTTCTGCGGGGACGTTCCAATGGAAATCCGAGCTGGAAGATGTTCACATGAACATTGAGGCCGAGTTGACGAAGCGTGTGCCGGCCGGGGCGAAGCTTCATACATCGCGCTCCCGTAACGACCAGGTCGCACTGGATATGCGGCTGTGGCTGCGCGATCAGATTATCGAATTGTTACGCGAGATCCGCGGGTTGCAAAAGGCGCTCGTCGAACTCGGCGGCAAGAATTCTGACGTCATCATTCCCGGCTATACGCATTTACAACGGGCGCAGCCGGTTTACTTCGCTCACCACTTGTTGGCGTACGTGGAGATGTTGGAGCGTGATTACAGTCGTCTGGACGACTGTTTCGCGCGGGTGAACGTTTGTCCGCTCGGAAGCGGGGCCATTGCCGGGTCGACGCTGCCTCTGGATCGTGAACTGGTGGCAACACTGCTCGAGTTTGTCGATGGTGAGGGCAATCCCAGTATTACGCAGAACTCGATGGATGGAGTGAGCGACCGCGATTTTGCCGTCGAGTTTTGTAGCTGCGGAGCCCTGCTGGCAGTCCATTTGTCGCGGCTGGCTGAGGACATCATTCTTTGGGCGAGCAGCGAATTCAATTTCATCAAGATTGCCGATGCGTATACGACGGGCTCGTCGTTAATGCCGCAGAAAAAGAACCCGGATATTGCGGAGCTGACGCGTGGCAAAAGCGGGCGCGTTATCGGCAACTTGGTTTCGTTGCTGACACTGTTGAAAGGCTTGCCGATGACGTACAACCGCGATTTGCAAGAGGACAAGGAACGGCTGTTTGATACTGCCGATACGGTGCGTGGATGTGTCCGGCTTACAGCGGCCATGTTGCAGCATACCTCCGTCAACAAAACATCATGCGCGACGGCAGCGTCCGATCCAGCCTTATTGGCAACGGATCTTGCTGACTATCTTGTGAAGAAAGGGATGCCGTTTCGCCAGGCGCATCATGCGGTTGGAAGCGTCGTCGCCTTCGCAGAAAAGGCAGGCAAACAGCTCAATGCGTTAACGGTCTCCGAAATGAAAGCTATCGACAGCAATTTCGGAGATGATGTTTTGCATATCTTCGATCTGAATCGTGCGATGGCCAAACGAAATCTGGTGGGCGCACCGGGAACGAAAGAGGTGGCGCGACAGCTTTCGAAGTGGAACAAAAAGTTTCTTTCTGAAGAACTCGCCGCGATGTCTTGAGTTTGACTCGCATGAGCAACGCGTCCTCAGATTTGCCGACCGGTTTGCTCAAGGAGGTTTCCCGTTCGTTTTATCTGACGATGCGGATTTTGCCGTCACAGATCCGACGGCAGATCAGTCTTGCGTACCTGCTCGCCCGAACTACCGACACGATCGCCGATACAGAAATAATTCCGGTCGAGAACCGACTCGATCTGTTGACCAAGTTGGGTGATCGAATTCGAGGGAAGGCCGACAAGCTGAATTTTTCGTTGTTTATTGAAAAGCAACAAAGTACGGCAGAGAAAATTCTACTCGAACGACACGAGGATGCTTTACAGATTCTTTCCACCTTTTCGAAGAACGATCAGCAGCTGGTTCGCGACGTTCTCGATATCATCATCAGCGGTCAGTCACTCGACCTGACCCGATTTCGTGATGCCAGCGAGAGCCATATTATATCACTCAAGAGCGATGCCGACCTGGATGATTACACGTATCGTGTCGCGGGTTGCGTTGGCGAGTTTTGGACGAAGATTTGTCGGGCACATTTATTTCCGTCCTTCGCGATAGATGAAGAAACGCTTTTTACTGACGCGGTTCGGTTTGGCAAAGGTCTGCAATTGGTGAACATTCTGCGGGATTTGCCACGCGATTTGCGGCAGGGCCGTTGCTATCTGCCAGAGCCGGCGTTGAGGGCAGTTGGTTTGTCGGTGCCTGACCTCCTGTTGCCCACGACCGAAGCTGCTTTTCGCGGCATTTACGATTCGTATCTTCAAAAGGCGCAGGACCATCTTTTAGCAGGTTGGCGTTACACACTTTCCTTGCCGCGAGACCAGATTCGGCTCCGCTTGTCCTGCGCATGGCCAATCTTATTGGGACACAAAACTTTGGAAAAACTTCGAATCGAGAACCCCTTGGATCCGCAGCGCCGGATAAAGGTTACTCGCCGCGAGGTCCGACAGATCTTGCTTCGGTCAATCTTTTATCTCCCATTTCGTGAACGATGGCAGAATCAAATGCCACTCAGTAACGGTCGAAACAGCAAATAAAGTTGATTCCGCTAGTGGATTCCTTTAAAAATCGCGGGATGCAAGTGAAACAATTTGTGCTGATGGCCGGTGTCGCTGGCCTGAGTCTGACTTTGCTATTCGCGCAAAGCCCGGATGGCGGTTCAGAGCAGCAGGCTCTCGATGTGTTGCGGGAGAAACGCATGCAGTTGAATAACCCGCAAACGGTAACGCAATCGAAGATTTACTTACTTCAGCAAAAGGAGTTCGAAGGTAAGGCGGAGTCGGCAAAAGCACGTGCCGAAGAAGCCAACAACCGTGCGAACGCAGCCAAGGCGAAAGCAGCGCAACCTCCGACAGCTCTCGAAAAGTCCAATCGCGTGGCTTACGAACAGAAGCGTTTGGAACTTCGCGCTGAGCAGGCTGAAGCCGAAGCCGAAGCCGCGCAGGCCGAAGCAGAAGCGGTGCAGGCCCAAGCCGACGCGTTGAAGGCGAAAGTTGAAGCTGCTCGTGCGAAAGCCGATGAAGTTCGCACTTCGCCCTATCGCCGCGCTCAATCCAAATACTACGACGCGTTGTGGCAGGAACAATTGGAGAAAAAGACGTTAGACGAACAAACGAAAGTTTCCAAAGAAGCAGCACTCAAGTCTCGCGTTGCGAGTGAAGCGTTAAAACGGGCAAAGGCTGCTCGCGATACCGCTCGAAAAAATGCCATGGCCATGGCTGCTAAGAAATCTGGCACCTCAACGGTTGCTTCCACCGCAAGCGACGAAGAAATGGCGCGTCGCGCACATGAACTTGAAGTAGCGCAAGCGCGCGCGGAACGCGAAGCAGCGGAAGCCCGTGACAAAGCGAAGAAGAAAGAACTCGCTGACGCAAAAGCTCAAGCTGCCCAGGCAGCCAAAGCTGAAGCGCTTGAAAAGGCAAAGGCCGAGGCTGCGGAGAAAGCCAAGGCTCAAGCGTCCGAAACAGCAAAGGTTCAAGCAGAGCAATCGGCACCGAAAGCTGCCAATAAGGA